>CAJBLH010000238.1 GCA_903953895.1 uncultured Desulfobacteraceae bacterium
AAACGAAACATTGTTTCTTTTATTTTGGTATATGAATGAATTTGTTCTGTCAAGTATAAATATCGCACAAGCCTAAAAAATATTTATAGAATAATTGATAAATTCAATGTTATGTTTAATAATCAACGGACTGCATGACAGCTTCACAAAAAGGGCCTTGATCATCGTTTCGAGCAGCTTTTCATGCTGCGTTGCTGTTGAAACGGTGTGGCCGTCTATCTGAGAGGATTAAGATTGGATGATCACGATGCGTTTGCCGAACAGAATTCAAAATCAGGGGTTCACCTTGATCGAACTCATGGTTGTTATCGTTATTCTGGGAATACTGGCCATGTATATTGCGCCTAAAATCATGGGGCGGCCTGATGAAGCCCGTCAGGTAAAGGCCAAAGTGGATATCGCCAGTCTGGAAACAGCTCTGAAGCTTTATAAGCTGGACAGCGGCATCTATCCGACCACGGATCAAGGACTTCAGGCTTTGGTCAGCCCCCCCCAGACCGAACCGGCTCCCCGGAATTGGAAAAAGGGGGGATACCTGGAAAAGGGAAAAGTTCCCAAAGATCCATGGGGCAATGCCTTTGTTTATCTATGTCCCGGCAACAAGGGGGAATATGATATCATCTCGTACGGTGCTGATGGTGTTGCCGGCGGTGCGGAAAACAACCGAGACATTCAAAGTTGGGATCTCGATTGACAGTGATGTACGATGCGGACAGGTTGACTGCTTCCGGCGGATTTACCCTGATGGAATTGATCGTTGTCACGTGTCTGCTCAGCTTGTTTCTGATGTTCTCCATTCCCCGGCTGCAATCGGTGATGCCGACGGATCATTTGAATGCCGTAGTGCGACGCATTCAGTTTACCGTGACTGAACTGAAGAATGCCTCGCTTCAGAATTGCCGGTTTTACACCCTCCATCTGGATATGGACCAGCGACTGATGTGGATTTCCCATGAGTTCATGACAGAGGCTGACATGGAGGCCGCAAAGAAAAGTGGTTTTCGGTTGCCGGCGGATGTTCGCATTCAGAATGTGGACAGGCCGGATTCCGGAAAAACATCTTCAGGAAGCGTGGATATCATTTTCAGCAGCCGGGGGTATTCCAGTAAGGCGATCATCCACCTGAAAGGCGCCGCCGGCTCGGTTTCGCTGCTGATAGAATCTTTCCTGCCGGATGTCGGCTATTTCAACCGGCGCATTTCTTTTCAAGATGGGTAACTGGGGGGCGGTGGGGGTGGAAAGTAAGCGCCAAGGTTGGTTTGTATTTTCAGTCATTGCAAGCCAGGTGACAGGGTTTAACCCAAAGAAAATGACATCGAGGCCGGGATTTACTTTTATCGAGGTGTTGATGGCGGTTTCCATCCTGGCCATTTTGCTGGTCGGTGTTCATAAACTGCAGAGCCAGATGGTTTCCATGAGTCAGGCAACCCGGTTTCTGACCCTGGCGCCGCTTCTGGCGCAAAATCGGATGGCGGAACTGGAACGCCGGTACTTTAAGGATATCGATAAGGATTCCGGAGATTGCGGCAAAGCTTTTCCCGGATATGTCTGGTCGCTGAGCATGGAAACCACGGACTCAGACGTCCTCAAAAAACTGGCATACCCAATGCGGAAAATAGAGGTATCAGTATCGTTGAACAAAGGAGAGCGGACATATCGGCTGAGAACCTATCGGGCAGTTCCGGATACGACCGACAGGCGGAACAATCAACCTGGCCCGTCATGATCATGCGTGATTCAACGGCACGGGGATTTACCCTTCTGGAGCTTCTGATTGCCATTACGATGCTGGTGATTGTTCTGACGACCCTCTATGGATCATACCGCAGTATGCTGACCCGCAATCCCTGGATAGAAAACGAGATCCGGTCTCAAGAAATGGTCCGGGTTTGCCTGAATCAAATGCTGACAGATTTGGGAGCAGTTTACGTGGCGCCTTCCAGTGAATACAAACCGCCGCTGTCCTCGGATTTACCGAACCCCTATTGCCTGATCGCAGAGAATCCAACGATGAATAAGAAGTCATTTCCCAGACTTGAATTTCCGTCGTTGCTTCATCTGAGGCTTGGCGACAGGCGGCGGCAGGATATCGTTCGAATCGTGTATTACGTTCATCCATCACCTACAGGCGAGTTTGTCCTCAGGCGCTCCGAAACCCTTTATCCTTATCCGCGGTTTAAAGAGAATTCGGCCGATCCGGTTTTATGCAGGGCGATCCGGTCTCTGAGCTTTACGTTTTATGATGGCAAAGGAAAGGAACATCATGACTGGAACTCGGATTCATCAAATTATGACCATCAGACGCCGGTTGCCATGCATATCACGTTGGAGCTGGAATCCGGACCGGGGGGGGCTGTCGTGAAAATGGAAACCGGCTTGGTTTTCCCGGTCTTCAGAGCAGGCAATGCTCAGAAAAATCGATTATAACCTAAGTCATTGATCATCGTTTCGATAGATTATGTTTTTAATCCGCCGTATTTTATCGCAAAGGCACAAGGGGCGCAAAGATAAATCCGGTTTTTCATCAAAATCTCTTTGCGTCCTTTGCGGTGAAAAATTCAGCTCTGAAATCGATAAGGCGATCAGATTTTATAAATCGTCCGTTCATTGGTAATGATGATATCCACGTGCTTGTCATGGGATTCCATCGGTACCTGGGGGATGAGCTGGTCTTCGAATGCGATGGAAACCTTTCGCGTCGTGATAGGCAGTTTGGGAATGAACCGGTCGTAATATCCTTCTCCCGATCCGATCCGGCCACCTTTTTCATCAAAAACAATCCCAGGGATGATGGCGATATCCAGGCACTCGATTGGCACCGACTTGCATCGGGCGGTATCCGGTTCCAACATGCCCCGGGGCCCCTGTTTTAAATTCTTTTCGATATTATCGATTTTAAATAATTTGATCCGAAATTTATGGGGATCGAAGGCCGGAAGAACGATGATTTTTCTATAATCCAGGCAATAGGTGATGATATTTCGGGAAGAAACTTCACCGGGGCTGCTGATATACAGCATGGTGATGTTGGCTTCAACGAAATTGGCAAAATCAAACAGCCGATTTTCAATTTTTTGAGTCTTTAAAGCAATTTCATTTTCCGAAAGAGATGCTAAGGCAGCGGTCATGTCTTTACGAATTTTGCTTTTGGTTTGCTTTAAATCATCCATTGGGGTTTCTCCTGCGAAAAAGCGATAGCAATATCATTGACTAAATGAATTGCAGTTGTTACACAGATGAGCAAAGAATGCGATAAAAAATCTCCACAAGTTATTGGTGCAAAGTTACTAATTTTCTATAATAGGTATTGTTATGCTGGAAATCAAGTTTGTCCGACAAAATTTGTCGATTGTTCAAAAATCATTGTCCGACAGGGGTAAAACCGCCGATTTGGAAACGCTTTCCGCGTGTGATGTCATCCGGAAAGAGATTCTTCTGGAGCTGGAACAGCTCCGATGCCGGAGAAACAGCGTATCAGATCAAATTGCCGTCATGAAGAAAGCCGGAGAAAACGCCGAAACCTGGGTAGTCGAGATGCGCGATGTTTCTCTGCGCATCAAAGATCTGGAAAAAAAGCTGACCGATTCTGAAGAAAAACTTCATGAAATTATCATGGGAATTCCCAATATTCCCCACGCCACGGTGCCGGTCGGAAAAGACAGCGACGAGAACATATTATATAGAACCTGCGGGATTCCGCGAGCCTTTGATTTTGAACCCATGCCCCATTGGACAATCGGCGAGATACTTCGGATATTTGATTTCGAACGGGCCACCCGAATTACGGGTGCGCGCTTTCCTCTTTATTTCGGGGCCGGAGCCAGGCTGGAAAGAGCGTTGATCAATTTCATGCTCGATGTCCATACCTCGTTTCACGGATATGTGGAAGTGCTTCCGCCATTTATGGTCAATCGAAACAGCATGACCCATACGGGGCAGCTTCCCAAATTTGAAGCGGAGCTGTTCAAACTGGAAGGATGGGATTATTTTTTGATTCCAACCGCTGAAGTGCCGGTAACCAATATCCATGCGGATGAAATTCTGGATGAATCCCTTCTGCCCATTCAGTACACGGCCCATACTCCCTGTTTTCGTTCTGAAGCAGGTTCGTACGGAAAAGATACGCGCGGGCTGATTCGACAGCATCAGTTCAATAAGGTTGAACTGGTCCAGTTTACCACGCCGGAATCGTCTTATGATCAATTGGAAACCCTTCTAAACGATGCTGAATCCATTTTGAAACGGCTCGAACTTCCCTATCGGGTGATTACCCTGTGTACCGGGGACATTGGTTTTTCCGCGGCAAAGACCTATGATATCGAAGTGTGGATGCCGGCTCAGGGGGTATACCGCGAAATATCCTCGTGCAGCAATTTCGAGGATTTTCAGGCCAGGCGAGCCAATATCCGTTTTAAACGAAAAGGGCGCAAGGGAACCGAACTGGTCCATACGCTGAATGGTTCAGGACTTGCCGTGGGTCGAACCGTGGCAGCCATTCTTGAAAACTGTCAGCAGGCCGATGGTTCGGTGATCATTCCCGAAGCATTGCGTCCTTATATGGGAGGGGCTACGTCCATAACGCCATGATCCTCAGCGATTTTCCAGAAGACATCCAGCCTTTTATTCTGCCTGAAACACGAAATGATCTGATCTACCGGTGTCTGGGGTGCGGCAGCGAGCATGGCATCTCAACCCTGCTGTATACCTGTCCCGACTGCGCTCAGGTACTGTTGTTGTACGACCGTCATTTTGAGAATTTAAAAAAAATTCCCGGTCAGCTCTGGCGGCGGATTTTTGATTACAGAAAACTCCTCACCCTTCCGGCGCTGAAGGGAATTTATCGGTATCACGAGTTTATCGGTCCGGTTCTGCCGCTGGAATCCATCGTATATCTCGGAGAAGGCCATACCCCGGTTATCGAAGCCAATGCCACGATGCAGGAAAAGGCAGGCGGAAAATTCTATTTCAAAAATGACGGTCAAAATCCCAGCGCGTCGTTCAAAGACCGGGGAATGGCCAGTGCGCTCAGCTATATCCAATTTTTAATCCAGCAGGGGCTGGTGGACGACGTGCTTGCCGTTTGTGCTTCAACCGGCGATACATCGGCATCTGCTGCGCTGTATGCATCCTATCTTCAGCCGCATATCAAGTCTGCGGTGCTGCTGCCGCATAAGAAAGTGACGCCCCAGCAGTTGGCTCAGCCCCTGGGCAGCGGGGCCCGGGTATTTGAAATACCGGGCGTCTTTGATGATTGTATGAAAGTGGTGGAGGCTTTGTCCGAAAAATATGCAGTGGCGCTTCTCAATTCCAAAAATGCGTGGCGGATACTGGGTCAGGAATCTTATTCATATGAAATCGCTCAGGATTTCGAGTATGATCTGGCCGGCAAGGTGGTAGTGGTTCCCATCGGCAATGCCGGCAATATTACGGCTGTCATGAGCGGATTTTTAAAATTTTATCAAACCGGCATCATCAATTCTCTGCCGAAGATCGTTGGCGTGCAATCGGTTCATGCCAATCCGGTTTATCGATATTACCAGGAGACTGACCCCGCACGCCGGCAGTTTTTGCCGGTCACCGTCCAAGCGAGTGTGGCCCAGGCCGCCATGATCGGCAATCCGGTTTCCATGCCACGGGTCATCCATCTGGTGAATCAGTACAACCAGACAGCCGGCAGCCAACGGGTATTTTTTGTGGAAGTGACTGAACAATCCATCATGGACTGGCAGCTTCGCGCCAACCGCAATGGTCATGTGGCCTGCACGCATGGCGGTGAATCTCTGGCCGGACTGGTTACCGCAAGACAGCTTGGGTATGTAGACAGAGATGAGATCGCCATTCTGGATTCAACGGCCCATGCCATCAAATTTTCCGGTTTTCAGGAAATGTATTTTGAAAATCGGTTTCCCGATGAATTTGGAGTTTGTCCGGATGTATCCCTGATCAATCTGCCGGAGTTGATCCGTCCGGGTCATCTGGAGAAGGTTCCTGCCCCCGGAAAGCCCCTGAGCGGTGAAGATTTTGACCGGTTTGTCATGGCTGTTTCCCAGGAGATTGCAGATAAACTCCAACTGAAAAAGGTCTGATCCCCATGCCCGCCGCAGGATTCTGCAAAAAAGCCGCCTGCCTTATCTGGTGCTGGTGCGCTTTTCTGTCGGTTTTCGCGGATGCAGGGGTGATGGTTCAAAAAGACTATATTGTCAAACAGGATATGCAGGATCGCATCTGGTGCGAACTTTATGTTGTTCAAAAAAATGATTCACTCACCCGGATATTTCAGGAAAAAGGGGGGATCATCGATGAAACTCCGGAAGAATTTTTGAAGATTTTTAAACGCATCAATCCCGAAATCACTGATTTTGAAAGTGTTCGACCGGGTCAACAGATATGGATTCCCCTGAAAAAATTGGGACCGGAACGGGAAATCACAACCCGTATTTTCACCCTTCCGATGGTAACCATCTCGGCAAGTAAGACCCAACCGGCATCCGAGCAGAAATCAATTCCGGATAGCAGCGGTTTCAGGGAGTATAAAATCAAACCCGGAGACACCTTGTCCCGAATTTTTCATCAATATTTCGGCATCTCGGACTTGGCCCGGATGGGTGAGAAACTTCGGCTGTTTTATAAAATCAATCCTGGTATTTCAAACATCAATCGCATTCATGCCGGCCAAACCATTCGCATGCCGGTATTCGATTCCTCTCCTGAAGATAATCTTCAGAATCAGACAGGGCCTTTTGAAAGCGTTTCTGTGCAGCTTGGCGCCAAGTTGACGCAAAAGGGAATCTGTTACTTTCCCATGCCAGGGCAAGCCGATTTCAGCCTGAATCTGGCTCGGTTTCCGATCATGGAATTTCCGGATGGACTGCGGATTCTGTTCAACCCAGGCCAAACCCTGACAGACGATGAGCAAAACGTTATTCGCCATTTTTGGCCGGAAATCAAAAGGATCGATATCGCCTACAATGCGTCTTCCGATGAGATTCTGGCGCAGGTTCTGGAGATTGCACCCTATCTGAATCGAAACACTCAGGCAGGCGCTCGGCTTCAATCCGCCGCTTTCTCAACTGCAGCTCCGGTACCCGGAAGGCAGGTTTCCGTTTCCGGCAAGCCGCAGCTTGTTGAAATGCTGATGCGGATTCTGGGCGTTTCGTACACGCAGAATGTGGAAATGAGTTTTCCCTATGCAGACATTCAGATTGCATCGCATGCTAATTGGATTGAATCCGGCAGGGGAAAACCGGTTTTGGTCGATTTCGGATCTTTTTATGGGGATGCCATTCAGGCGCTTGAAAAAACAGGCTTTGTCGTTATTCAGATTCTGGATTCGGACAGCATTTATCAGGCCGTTCCGCGGCTGTTGACGGCAATCGGCATTTCTTTTACGATGAATTCGGAAATCCAGCCGCCTGCTCAGCCAGCGTTGGCGATTCCTGGCATCTGGATTCAAAGGGAGGCTCTGCCCTCACTGTACCTGACCGATGTCGTTCCGGACCGTCAGGTGATCCGGGCATTTCAGGAAAAGGGGATCATCTTGATCACCGAAAAGAAAAAAACCGGGTGAGAAATGACGAAACAGCATAACAGGTTATGGTTTGTGGCCATCGTGATGATAGGTTTTCTGGCAGGGTGCATGTCGAACGAAAACCTCAAAAAACAGGGCGAATCCTCCCGAAATCTGGGGGAAGCGTATATGTCTCAGGGAAATTATACCGCAGCCCTGAAAGAATTTCTATCTGCCGAACAGCTTACACCCGATGATCCCTATCTGCAAAACGATCTGGGGTTGATATACATGGCCCGGAATCGACTGGACCTGTCGATCCAGCATTTCAAGAAAGCCATTGCCCTGAAACCCAATTACGCCCCAGCCATGAACAATCTGGGCACGGCTTATCTGGCGCAGCAAAACTGGGATGCTGCGATCACCTGTTTCAAGTCGATTACCGGCGATCTGCTGTATGTCACACCGCATTATCCGCTTTCCAATCTGGGTCTGGCTTACTATAACCAGAGAAATTATGATCTGTCGGCAAAATATTATGCGGACGCCCTGAAGCTTGATCCCAAATTTCAGCCGGCGATTCGGGGGCTCAGCCGCGTCTATCAGACCCAGGGAAAATACGCTGAAGCCGTTGCCCTTCTCGAAGAGGGCGTCAAGACATGGCCGAAATCCGCCGAACTTTACAGCGAGCTGGGCGCTGCCTATACGGCTTATAAAAAGTATTCAGCCGCCGCAGTTGCGTATGCCAGAGCGATCGAACTGTCGCCGGCCGCTTCTCCGCTGGCCAAGGAGGCCCAGAAATCCATCGATGCCTTAAGAATCAAAGACAGCACGATTCCGGCGAAATAAGGATGTTTTTACGGTAAATATGTTTCAGGATAATCATATGAATACGTTGCAATGCAATGGTTTTCAGGCAGCCGGAGCGGCTGCCGGACTCAAGAAAAACGGTCGGGATGATTTGGGACTCATCGTTTCCAACGTGTCTGCAACCGCCGCCGGAGTCTTTACCCGGAATCGGGTTCAGGCGGCTCCGGTGGTTCTGGATCGGGAACGGATCAAGGCCGGTGTTTGTCAGGCTGTTTTGGTCAACAGCGGCAACGCCAATTGTTGTACCGGAGAGCAGGGCATGCAGGATGCCATGGAAATGGCCAGAATTGCGGCTTCTGCTCTGAATATTCCCGAAGAATCGGTACTGGTGGCCTCAACCGGTGTTATCGGTCAGCCCCTTCCCGTGGATAGAATTCGGCAAGCCATGCCTGCCCTGGTTCAGTCCTTACGGGCGGATGGATTCATGATGCTGGCTGAAGCCATCATGACAACCGATACCGTACCCAAGCTTGTCAGCCGCACCGGGATGCTGGACGGCAAGGTTTTCACCGTCACCGGCACCGCCAAGGGGGCCGGCATGATCGCTCCGAACATGGCGACCATGCTCTGTTTCGTGTGTACGGATATCGGCGCTGCAGCCGATCAGCTTCACCAATGTCTGTACGCATCGGTACAGCAGTCATTCAACCGGATTACCATCGATGGGGATACCAGCACCAATGACACGGCGCTGATTCTGGCCAATGGTATGTCCGGGGCCGTCATTCGGAGTCTGGCGGATCTGGACGTCTTTCAGAACGTGTTGAACGATGTGCTGGTGACCCTTGCCAAGATGCTGGTCAAAGACGGAGAAGGGGCGACCAAACTGGTGGAGATCGTTGTCCGGGGGGCCGCCACCGATGCGGATGCCCGAAAAATCGCCGATACAGTGGCTGGCTCCAACCTGGTCAAAACCGCCATTTTTGGAGAGGACGCCAACTGGGGAAGAATTCTGGCCGCAGCCGGAAGAGCAGGTGTTGTCTTCGATCCGGAGAAAATGGATATTTATTTTAACGATGTACTGATGTTCTCTGAGGGCAGCGGACGGGGTGCTGCAGTGGAAGATGAGGTGACGAAGGTGCTGAAGCTTTCGGAATTTGCCATCACCATCGACCTTTATAGCGGGAACTGCCGGACATCTGTCTGGACCTGCGATTTTTCCGTTGAATACGTGCGGATCAACGCCGACTATCGGTCATAATGTCGGAAACGCCAAAAATCCGACTGCAAAAATATCTCGCCCATGCCGGAATCTGTTCCCGGCGACACGGTGAGGAACTGATTCTTGCCGGAAAAGTATGGGTCAACGGCAGGGTCGTTATGGAGCTGGGAACCCGGGTCGATCCACTGGTCGATACGGTTGAAATCGACGGAAAACCAGTTCTGCAGCAGCGGCGACTCATCTATATCGCCCTCAACAAGCCCCGGGGGGTTGTCACGAGTTGTGAGCAGCCGGGCGAGAAACTGGTAACGGATATGGTGAATGTTCCTGAGCGGATTTATCCGATCGGCCGTCTGGACAAGGATTCCTCGGGTCTCTTGTTGCTCACCAACGACGGCCCTCTCCACCACCGGCTTTCCCACCCGTCGTTCGATCATGAAAAGGAATATGTGGTGACACTTACGGCACCGGTTTCAGACAGCGCGCTTCAGAAAATGGCGGACGGCATGCTCCTTTCCGGAAAGCGCACCCGTCCGGCTGAAATTCATCGCATCTCCCTCCGGCGGTTCCGCATCATTTTGAAGGAAGGCAGAAACCGTCAGATCCGACGCATGGTCCAAAAAGTGGAACTGATTGTTTCTGGGCTTGAACGCATCCGGATTGCCGGCATCCGCCTGGGTAAACTCGGTCTCGGCAAATGGCGGTTTCTTACCCCCGAGGAAATTGTTCAGTTGGCAGCAGGGCGTGAAGCAAAAGGCTTGGATGTGAATCGAGATGCACCATGAGACGTATAAGCCCACCTATAATTAATAGCTGAATCTCTGAGTTACCCCCAACTGCCCACATGTGCAATGCTCTGGTATGGCATGATTAGCGCAGTAAGCCTTCCTCGGTGCCTGTGTGCGGCGGTAAATGTAAAAGAAAGGGGATTTTTTGAGGGGCAGCCCAGCGATAAAAAAGAAAATCGGTCAGCCGGTGATGACACAGCGGCTGACCGGAAGAACAAGGCAGGGATTAAAACCGATCCTGAAGTCCCATGGGGTCTTTGAATTCCAGGGATGGATTGAACTTTAACTTTTTCTCTCCGCGTTCATCGACATATTTCATGATTTCGAGGTCCACTTTAATCGGCACATCGACGCCGGTCTTTGCCAGAAGTTGTCGCAGAAAGCCTTCCGCTTTGGTGGCAAACGCAATGGAATCCCCCAGAATCCGCAGGCCCTCCGGCGGATTGTGAAACCCGATGGAATTTTCGGCGCCCATGAACAGCGCCCGATAAAAGGCTTCTTCGTAGAAATCCTTCGCCTTGTTATAGAGCCCTTCATCAATGGTTTTTCCCGCCTCCCTGGCCTTATGCGTGATCTCAAAAAGCTTGGCCACCGTGGCCGTGGCGTACCCGGAGCGCAGCATCATGGACACCGTGCGGTCCTGAATGGCGAAAACCCGTTCCTTGAGCCAGTCGGGGCTTTCAGCATGACACTGCTGACAGGCCCGCATCTCGTTCTGAACAGGACTCATCACGCGATGATCGGAAATCTTATAGACGCCGACTTTCGTATAAGGCATATGGCAATCAGCACAGGAAGCACCAGCCTTAAAATGCACGCTGTTGTTTGTCCAGAACTCGAATTCCGGATGGCGGATAAATCCCAACTTGAAGCCCGTCACGGTCTGTTTCCATTCCTTGACCGTCTCATCGCTGCGGAGCTTTTTGATGATATCCTCGATGGTAATGGTACCCCATTTGCTGTTCTGCCATGGGAAATAGACGCCGGTGGATTTGCCTTCCGCATCCTTATTGATGGCATATGTGACATGACACTGGGCGCAGACCGTGCTGCGCATTTCCTGCCGGGTTAAGGCATCCGGGTTGGTTCCCATATCCTGAAGGGCTTTTGTCAGGGTAAAGCCCCGGGAGATTTTAAGGGTCATATCCTTGTTGCTGTGGCAGTCGATGCATGCCACACCCAGGGTACGATCTTTTTCGGGTATTTTTTCCAGGACTTCCTTGAATGGCTTTTTGTAATAATCCACCCCCATCTCTTTCTGGAGTTTTGGCGCATAGGGGGTTTTACATGTCAGGCAAACACCGCCGGCCTTCAACCGTGAGGAGTCAATCTCGAGTTGATCACGGATCATGTAAGCATGACCTCTGGGTTCGTTATATTCAACCCCGAACCCCCACCCGTTGAAAAGCAGCGCCATGTAAGGGAATTCAGATAATTTGTCTACGGAAATCGGTCCGCTGTCCATGCCGGTTTTGTATTTACTGGTGCGTTTGGCGATCGGGTCGGCGGTTTTCTTCCATAGCTCGTATTCTTCAGGATAGGCTTTGCCCCAGACCGAAGGATCAATTTCACCGTCTGGAATGACAACGGTCTGCCGGGGTTCGGGTTTGGACGGCTGACATCCGGCCAGTACCGTCAACATGGCAAAAACCAGAAATACGCGAAATACCATGGGGTGAAATGAAACAGACATCGGATATCTCCTTTTCGATTAAAGAGAATGAGTGGGCAAGATCGTTAGTTCGTAAGTCTGCCGCCTGCGCGGCCATGCTGGAGCCAGCGATGACACTGCCAGCACATGCGCTCGGGGTCGATTTTTTCAACCGTAGTTTCGTGGCAACGGATGCAGTTGGTCTGAAGCACTTTTTCGCCATGAACCGAGAGCGTGATTGTTTCAGGTACCCTGCCGGAATAAAATACAACCGCGTCTTTCATGCCGTCTATGGATTTCCAGATGTAATAGGCGCCGATATTTTCGTGGGGAAGATGGCAGTCGATGCATTTGATGCTACGATGTGCGCCGGTATGAAACCAAGCCTCAAACTGGGACTCCATGACATGGCAGGAAGCGCAGAAGTCTGGAGTTTCTGTTTTGGCCATGAGTTTGGGGGGGCCGAACATCGCGAAAAAACCCGTTGCTGCAGCCAGGACTACAATTGCAAAAAAGATTTTTAACAATCTTGGAGACATGCGTTGGCCTCCTATCAACAGTTTACAGATTCTTGTAATTGACGGCGTTCTGGACGGCAATTCCAGCTTGTTCGGCGACTGCCATGGCAAAGTTGATATCCGCTGCTGAGAAATACCGGACCTCCGAAGTCAGCAGCCGTATCATGCCGATGGCCTCGTCCTGAACTGAAATGGGAACGGCCAAGACACTGCCGACGCCTTCGGCGGCGGCTTCTTTGTGATAGATCGTATGTAAATCGACAGTGGCATCGGGAATCATGACCGGTTCCCCCTTCATGATATAGTAAGTTGCCAGTTCATCGTCGAGCGGACCACGCTCCAGGTAGGATTTGCTCAGACCATAGGCGGCTTTCAGTTCAAGACGGCCCTTGGTCGATTCAATCAGCCGGATGGTACAGGCTTTCAGGTGCATGACTTCCGTCAGTCGCGTTACAATCATATCTAGAATCTGATCCAGATTCCGGGTGGAATTGATTGTTTTGCCGATATCAAAAATTGCCTTGAAATAACTGAGCTGCCGCTTCTGATCTTCATAAATTCGGGCGTTTTCGATGGCGATCCCGCATTGCTCGGCCAGCGCCGCGACAAAAGCTATCTCATGCGGTAAAAATTCCCGGGCGGTTCGGCTCAACAGCCGGAGGACACCGCTGACTTCGCCGCGAATGGGAATCGGCACCACCAGCATGCTTTCAATCCCCTCTTGCCGTGCCTCTTCCGGGTATTGGAGGCGGGGATCATTGGCTGCATCGAAAATGGCGATCGGCGTTCCTTTCAGCGCCTTCATCACACTGCTTTCCATATCCACTGGACCCCGCTGAAGGTAAGTGGTGCTAAGGCCGGAAGCAGCGTGCAACACCAATTTTTTCCCCTTGCTGTCCAACAGCCGGATGGTTGCCGCATCCACACCGATGACTTCCGGAATTTTCCGGGCGATAAGAGAGAAAACTTCATTCATGTCGAGCTTGGATGTGATTGCCTTTGTAACATCTATAAACAGTTGCAGGTATGATTTTTCACGTTCCATGGAAATTGAAGCCCTCTCAGGATTAAGACGCAATCAACGCATCTTTTCAAATGATCAATCTCGATGATCTCACTATATATTTGCCATATACATGTGTCAATCGGGATTCATCGATCCGATCATCCCGGGAAGTTGGTTCTCTTTACGATCAGCGCGCCGTTGATGGCGGTGGTGGTATGAACTGCTCTTCTCTTTCAATCCGGTTTGCTAGTATCTGTTTGGGTCTTTGTTGAAAATCCATCAAAAAAGGATTGGAATGGATTGAGATTCTTCAGGCTGTCTTGAGCGGATTTGGTTAACCCGGATCCGAGGTTGAGCCAGCTCAGAAATTGTTCATCAACCGAAAATTGATAATTCAGGTAGGACTGCACGATCTGTTGCAGATATTTTTCGAAAAAACCGCTCAGCGTGTTGTCCCCGTATTGTATCAGCAAGTGCAGCAATGATACCGGCAGCAGCGCATGATGGTTTTTAGCCTGCTCAAGAAGAATTTGGGTTAAAATGAAAGCCGTGACGTCTTCCGCGGTTTTAGCATCGGTTGCCTTTATCTGCTTGCCATTGCGAATCATTTCCGTTACTTCGTTCAATGTAACGAATTTTTTCTGTTCTGCGTCGTAAAGCCGCCGGTTGGTATATTTTTTCAATTCAATGGTGTTTTCCATGCGATTGTTCCTAATACTTCATTTGGCGACAATTATCTGCAATAAATTTTGAAGGATGAAGTCAGAAGAGATTACATGAGGTTGTTATCCTGCAAATAAATATTTTGGTTAATTCGTTTATTTTATTAATTTATTTTTAACTAATTGAAATATAGAATTATTAATAATATCAAGTGGCTGTATGTATTATTTTGCATTGCACAATAATGCTTGACATCTTCTATTCGATTATTGATAATTGGAATCAATTGTTTGATGTGTAACAATGAGTCAGCAGGAAAGTTTACAAGCAAACGATTAACACTCCTGCATTCGGATTGCAAAACAAATGTGGAATGAACCCGATACATCAACTTATCACGGAGGAAAGACAAATGGATCAAAAATTAATCGCCAAACAGATGATTCAGTTTAATAAAACTGCGATAGACAACAGTTTCAAGGCCATGTCCATGGTATATGAACAGAATGAAAAGATCGCTGGCGTGTTCCTGGATCAGGCCGCATGGCTTCCGGAAGAGGGAAAAAAAGCCATTAGAGATTGGATGTCCACTTATAAATCCGGTTGTGAGAATTTCAAGTCTCTTGTTGACGAAAGCTATTCAAAAGTGGACTCTTTTTTTTCCGATTCAAAATAAATGACGTATTTCATGGAATCCGGCGGGATAGGGTCCTGTCTATCCCGTCCAACCTAAACCATCATGGCAATGAAAATTCATACCTCATGGAAAATGTAAGGATTTTTTTTTGTTTCTTACGCGTATTTCGTGATTAAAAATATTTTCATGATAAAAAGGAGGGGACTGAATGAATAGTCCCGGAGATAGAAATTTGGAAACACCCGATATCGGCGATTCTTTTAAGGAAGGGTTATCGGCGCTCAATAAACTGGGGTATGCCACACAGACATTTTTATCCGGCTTGGCCCGATATACCACGGATTTTTTTGTGCCCTACCTGATTTCAACCCATTATTTCAAACAGGCGGAATCCGATAAACTTTTCAACACGACTCCCTTGGACAATCTGGAATCCTATTTAAAACTTCTTGATGTCAATGACGATTTGACGGGCAGGAGTGTTTCCAGCGCCCTGGATGCCGTCGGCGACTATGCCCGGCAGGAAATGGGCAACTTCATTCAGGCGATGTATCAAAGCGCCTTTGCGCTCAACAATCATGACCTGAACGTTTTCGCCACCCGGCAGGCCGAACTGATGGACCGGGTCGTTCATGTTTATCCTCAGATGATTCGGGATATTGAACCTGAATACGGATTTCATTTCGAACGCGGTATCCATCCGCGGGTGGCGGAAACCGATCGATTTAATCTGTATCAGATCATGCCATCAGATCCCACCATAACGGTTCAAATGGATGCCAAACCGGTATGCATTCTGCCGCCTTATGTGCTGGGCGCCAACATTCTGGGATTTCTGCCCGGTGAAAACAAAAGCTATGCGCACTGTTTCGCCAATCAGGGGATACCGACCTACATCCGTATCCTCAAAGACATCAAGACCAGCGAAGCACTTCAAACCATGACCGCTGAAGACGATGCCCTGGATACCCGCATGTTTTGCGAGACCATCTTCAAGCGGCACGGCAAACCCGTTACCTTGAATGGATATTGTCAAGGCGGATTCAACGCATTGTGCAATCTGCTTTCCGGAGAACTGGATGAGTTGGTGGATGCTTTTATTACCTGTGTTGCTCCCATGGATGGAACGCGAAGCCAGGGGCTGGCAGAATTTTTGAAGCGCCTTCCCGAACGGTTCAACAATCTGGATTATGGCACCAAAGTATTGCCCAATGGCAACAAGGTGGCCGATGGAAAGCTGATGGGCTGGGTGTATAAACTAAAAAGCATCGAAACCGAACAGCCCCTGAATGCATTTTTCCGCGATATCAGCATGTTGACTTCAAAAAACGGAAAGCCGGTCAAGATCGGCAAGACGGCTGCTGCGCTGAATTACTGGCTGAGCAACGAACGATTCGATCTGCCGCTGGCAATCACCCGGGTCAGCTTTGCCTCTTATAATATTCCCATTACAGCGGATGGAACTCTTCCAATTCAATTGTTCGGACGAAAACTGAACCTGAAACGAATTACGGAAAAGAAAATTCCGTGGTTGATCTGTTATGGCACCCATGATGATCTGGTGGAAAAGGAAACGGCGCTGGCCCCGCTGGATTATGTTTCCGCAGAGGTAACCCCGTTTCCCAAAGGACATGTGGCCATTGCAACATCCTGGTCCGATCCGAACTCGGCTTGTGCGCTGCATACCCGTTTTGGAGAGGGGAACTGGCGGGGTCCGGTTCGTTTTCAACTCGACCTGAACGATGCCTTATAGATTAGCCGAAGGAAATCCTATGAACAGCCAGTTTCTAGAATTTTTTGGAAATTATTTAATCCAGGCCGCCAGGTGGCAGAATCAGATTTCGCAGTTATCAGGCGGAAAAACCCCGACAGGCATGGATGTGTCGGAACTTGGCCGGCTGTTCAAACAGTTTTGCAGCATCGGCGGGCGCCAAGAATCCGAGTTTGCAGAATATGCTCGGATGTGGCAGCAGGCGGTTGAAAACTTTCAATCTGTTTTTTGTCCCTACGCCAAAATGTGGGGTTGGGTTCCCGAGGCCGATTATCAGGTCTTGCAGAAAAAATGTGACTTGCTGGAAAAAAAGATCCGGAAACAGGATCAAATCATTTCACAGCTTCGGTCGCTGCTCGAAGAAAAAGGACTGGGTCAGGTCGAGATGCTTCAACGGTTTCAATCGTTGATCCAGGATCAAAGCGATGAATTTCAGACTTTTATGCAGAATTTTGGAGAAGCGTTTGCAAAGGCCAAAGGCTGATAACCGAATGCTCTAGTTTCATGAAGAGGTTGTCCATGAATGAAAACAAACCGGATACAACTGGAATGGAAACCCTGACAGCGGACTGGATGAAGTCCGTTGCCGATTTTTGGAGTGGATTGAACCGAATGTGGCTGCAGCCTCAAGCCGGCCCGGACCCTGATTCTCAGATGAGTGCAACCCACAGTGCCAAAAACTCCATGGATACCGCCATCCGAAACTGGCAGGCTGTTTCAACGGCTATGTCCGCTCCCGGATCCGTGGAATCGCTGCTGAAAAGCGCAGGCGCCATGCCGGAGCTATTGGCGAAAATGGCCCAGCATACGATCAGCGGATATCTGCAGCTTCAGGAAAAATGGATCGAACGTTACGGCCGAATCAGCGAAACCGTTGAAGCCTATTCATTTGAACGGGTAGACGAGAATATGTTCCGGTCCTGGATCGATATGTATGAAACCGAATTCCGGCAGTTTTACCAGATTCCCCAGTTGGGGCTGACCCGGAGCTATCAGGAAAAATTCAATCAGGTCATGGATAAATACAATATCTATCATGCCACCCTGGCGGAATTTTTTCGGATTCTGACGCTGCCGCTCAGCCATACTGCTGCGGTCATGCAGGAGAAAGTGGGAGAGTTGGCGGAAAAGGGGGCTTTGCCCGATGATTCCCAGAAATACTATCAGATGTGGATAAAGATTCTGGAAGGGCATTACATGAAGCTGTTTCAGTCTCCCGAGTACACACTGACACTGGCCAATACCCTGAATGCGACTTCGGATTTTACTTCTGCCAGAGATGCCGTCATTCAGGATATGATGAGTGGGTTGCCCATTCCCAGCCGCAAAGAAATCGACGAGCTGGAGCGGGAACTCTATGAGCTGAAAAAACGGATTCGAACGATTGAAAAGGGACGGCAAACCTGATATCTTTCTGAATTATTACTGTCTGTTCACAAGGGGGTGAACCAATGAGCCAGCCAACCATTCCTGTCGATCTCATTCTGTCAAAACTGGCAGAAAATGCAGAGCGGGTCCAAAGCCGCGCGCAAAAGGCATCGGAAGTTCTGCTGGAAAAAATGGATACCGATCTGGCAGCCACACCCAGTGAAGTGGTATATCAGGAAGATCGCATCAAACTGAAGCATTACAAGCCGAGAACCAAAACCCGCAATGCAACACCCCTTCTGGTCGTGTATGCGCTGATCAACCGGGAGACCATGCTGGATCTTCAGCCTGGCCGTAGTGTGGTGGAAACCTTTATAGACAACGGCATCGATCTGTACATGATAGAGTGGGGATATCCGACCCGCAAAGACCGCTTTCTCGGGTTTGATGATCACATCAATGTCTATATGGACAATGTCATCAATTTTATCCGTCAGCGCAACGGTGTCGACAAGATCAACCTCATGGGCATCTGCATGGGGGGTACCTTCTGTGTCATCTATTCCGCGCTTTATCCGGAAAAGATCAAAAACCTGATCACCACCGTCACACCGTCATATTTCGATACAGACAAGGGCTTGCTGCATGTATGGATGAAGCAAATCGATGCGGACAGGATGGTGGATATTTACGGCAATATTCCAGCGGATGTGATGAATTTTGGCTTTCTGCTGCTGAATCCGGCCCGGCTGATGATCGATAAATATGTCGGCTTCATGGAAAATATGGACAATAAAATTTTCGTTGAAAATTTTGTCCGTATGGAAAAATGGATATTCGACAGCCCGGATTTGCCCGGAGAAGTGTTCCGACAGTTTATCAAGGATTGTTACCAGCAGAATCTGCTCGTTCAAAATCGTCTGGAAGTGGGCGATAAGCGTGTCGATCTGCGGAAAGTTACCATGCCGCTGTTGAATATTTATGGAAAATTCGATCATCTGGTTCCTCCTGAAGCCTGTGAACCGCTGATCCGCTATGTCGGCAGTACCGATACCGAAAATCTCTGTCTGGAGACCGGACACATCGGTATCTATGTCAGCAGCAAGTGTCAGAAGGAGTTTGCACCGAAAATTGTGTCATGGCTGAAAGATAGAGATGTAATCCCATCTCTGGCTAAAACCCGTAAACCCCCGGTCAGACATAAAACCCTGTCCACCAAATCCACTGTGACGGAAACGGCTCCAAGGCCCACCGCAAATGCCAAAAATTCAATTTAGGGAGATGCCTTATGGCTGAAGTGAAAGATTATTTTAAAACATTTTGCAAGCTCAGTCAGGCTTTTGGGACTGCTGCAACCCAAGACGATCTGCTGGGCCTGATTGTCCAATATGCGATTAATACGATGGACGGCAAGGCCGCCTGCCTGTTTTTGACAGATGATAAGCAGGATTTCTTTGTTCCGGTGGTTCAAAAAGGACTATCCGCAAATTATCTGCATGCCAATCCGATGAAAGTGCAGGGCATCGTCCAGTCATTACTGAAAAAAGGATATCTCAGCTTTCGGGATGCTGTCACCGATCCGCGCCTGGAGAATCACGAAGCCAAAAAGGCGGAGGGAATCGCCTCCATTCTGACTGTCGCCGTCATGGTACAAGGCCGAACGATCGGAGTGCTTTCATTGTATACGGCATCTCAGCGGGATTTTACCGACGATGAAATCGATTTTTTGTGTGCATTGGCTGAACAGGGAGGAATGGCCATTGAAAAAGCCAGGCTTTTGGATCGGATTCAGAAAAATGCCTCGCTTCTGCTGGAACTGACATCCAGTATGAATTCAAGCCTTGATATCAAAAACATTCTGAACAATATGACCGCCGAAGTATCCGATGCGCTGGGCATGAAGGGAGCCGATATCCGTCTGCTGGATCAGCGGAAAAATGAGATCGCCCTGGTTTCCAGCTATGGCCTCAGCGAGAATTTTTTCAGCAATCTTCAGATCAACCGCTCGGATATGACCCGTGCTGCACTGAAAGGAGATACGGTTATCATAGAAAACGTCAATGACGATATAGCCTGTCAATTCAAAGAGTTATTGAAACAGGAGAGCATTTGCGCCATGATCATGACACCGGTAAGGGCACGCAATGACGTGATTGGAACAATGAGTCTATACAGCGATACGCCGCATCATTTTTCATCGGATGTAAAGGCGATGATTCAGGCGCTGGCCCATCAGGGCGGACTGGCGATTCAGAATGCCAGCCTGTATCTGAAGGTACAGGAAGACAAGAAAAATCTGGAGTCGGACATTTGGAGTCACCGCTCGTGGTTCTAAGGTAAAAGGAGAAAACAACATGAAGGGCAAAACCATCGACGAACTGAACGTCGGGCAGACGGCGTCGTTTACCAAAACCATATCCGAGTCGGACGTATATCTGTTTGCAGGGATTACCGGCGATTTCAATCCGGCCCATGTCAATGAAACCTATGCTAAAAATACGGCTTTCAAGACCCGGATCGCACACGGCATGCTGTCGGCAGGTCTGATTTCAAACGTGCTGGGTAATCAGCTTCCGGGGCCCGGTACGATTTACATGCAGCAGCAACTGAATTTCCGGGCTCCGGTAACCATTGGGGATACCATCACGGCAACCGTCGAAGTGATCGAGGTCATTCGGGAAAAAAAGCGAGTACGCTTGAAAACCGTCTGCACGAATCAGGATCAGGTTGTGGTTTTGGATGGCGAGGCGTTGATAAGCCCCCCCCGGAACTAGTCATGCATTGATTCCATGTACTGAAGACATCAAATTCCCAATTGCCGCTTGATTGTTGTCCAAAGTTTTCGTCTGCGGCTGTGTTCGAATTGCCACTGATCAATGATCTGTCGATAGGCTTCAGGGTTCAGTTCTTTAACGACCGCCAGCCAGCGGACATGCAGGTCGTAATTGGAACCGATCGCGACAGTGGGGCTGGGAACTATTTTGGGAGCATACTTCATCCAGCATTCCATGATAACGGATAGATGGTTTTCTCCCATCATTTTTTTAAGCCATTCCCGACGGCCGTTGTTGTGGGATTTATCTCCGATAATACTGGCGGTGCATGTCTGAATTACCTGGGGAAAACGGGTTTTGATATCGGTTAGTTCCGCCATATCCCGGGTCAGAACAAAAAAAGCCTGTTTCTGATCCATAAACGCTTTGGTGTTGGCCAGAATAACTGTCAGCCATTCCTGCAATCTTGCAGAGAACCAGGGTTTTCCTTTGGCAGGGTCCATTCCGGCTTCAATCAGCCAATTGATCCAGCAATCGGAATAATTTTTCGCTTTTCCTGGTTTAAATCCCAGCGCCACAGAAAGAATGTGCTGCTGCCAGGCTTCCAGCAGGCTGGATACCGAGGATAAACCGGTTTGGCGAATCAGGCCGGCCACACTGTCCCAGTCAAAGGGGTTTTGATAGGTGATCTGTTGAAACCGTACCATGTGGTTGCGCTCATTCCATCCAATTTTTTCGGTAACATCGCGCCAGTCCTGAATAACTTCTGAAATTGCCTGATCTGGAAAGTGATGAATACCGCGTTTGACGACTGCAGCCAGAAGATGAATTTCCGGGTCCCAGGAAGCGAATTCTCCTTCCTGAACAGCGTAACTGGTCACAATCAGGTGGCAAACGTTTTCCGCTTCTTTCCACTGTTTGTTTTTAAGCAGATTTTTCAGCGGGGGAACCCCATACAACCAGTTTTCAGTTAGGAGTTTTAAACAGTTGTCGAGATAAACCCGGGAGTCGAACCGACGCGACAGATTCAGATATATCTGGTGCCAAAACGAATCCACATGGCTTAACCGGTTTTCCCACAACGGGTCATCTTCGTGGCGTTTGATATCATCAAAAATCTGTTTCTGGTGATCATCCGGAAGGGATTCGAAGAAATAAATCACCCCCGAGCTGCTGAGCAGAATGATTGTCAGGCGCTCTTCCAACAGATTCAATTGATTGATGAATTCTTCGGGGGTTGGGGATGTCATCCATGTCCACTTCAAGATGCATTGGGTGGCAAATGTTCCGATGGTGCATCTTTTTTTTTCAAGGTCCATCCAATCTGGATAGTCCTTCATATTTTTTTCAATTCCGACAACGGCATTCAAAAAAATATCTGGAGATGCGACATTGAGAAGGACAACTGTTTCGATCAGAGGGAGAAGGTATCGGCAGACTTCTTCGAGATCATCCGCAAACTGGGTGCTGTTGAAAACCGGCGATTCCCACGTATGCTGGCGAATGGCGTAGTCTCCATCCTCATCGCCGATTTTTACAACAATACTGTTCCAGAGATCCCACAACCGTTGCCACTGCTGAATGATTTTCTCTTCCGAAGAAATGCTTTTTTTAGATTTGGGACGGTTTGCGGTGATCAGTCCGGATATCGTATTTGCCGTGCCCCCATCGAGGCGGGACAGCAGTACTTCCAGATGGTCGGGATTGATGATTGAAAATGCAGCATCGAATACTTTTGCAAGTTCTTCATACGTCAATGCTTCCAGCAGCCGATATCCAATTTTTCTTTTCATTCGGATCTCTCCATGTCAGGTATCAGGGGTATCTCATGATACTTGTTCATCATGGTCTTTTCTGCACCCTGATACCTGTAAACTGACACCTCAAATCTAAAGGCTGATGACCGTCCCATTGCAGGAAAGTTCGATCAGTTCGTTTCCGGTGGCCATTCTTGCACCTTTGATCAGATCTGCGGCGCTGATTTTTCGGGATACCGCACACGGGGTGCAGACCAGAATCGGCACCTCGTATTCCTGAAGGTAGGATAGATGATCATCCGCTGAATCGCCCGTGGCAGCTCGTAAATGTGCGGACATGCCTTCCTTGGCCAGATACACCCCTTCATCCAGAAGGAACAGCGTCGCGTTTTTTCCCAGTTTTTTGGCGGTAGCTGCCAGAAAAAACGCCCGGGTCGCCCGGTTGGGGTTGTCGGTTCCGCATGAAAGTACAATTACAACATTATCTGTCATTTGCTCTCTCCTATGTTGACAGGTTATCATCCAAGTCGGGGGGTGTCCCGTCTGGTGTTTTGGATGGAACTATGATATGATCGCGTAAAATCGTTTTTCTATACCATCAAAACCGATTCGAATCAATGGTACACTCATGATTCTGAACAGATAATTCAAAAGCTTTAGCAGGTAAATATGATTCCGAATACGATTTATACTCGGCCCATCTGGCTGGACAGTGACCAGCAAACGCTGAATGTTATCGATCAGAGACAGCTCCCCCATATCATCAGCATACTGAACCTTAAAACCGCCGATGATGTCATTATGGCCATTCGGGAGATGGTGGTCCGGGGAGCGCCGCTGATCGGCGTTACGGCAGCCTATGGTGTTTATCTTTCCGTAGTGAATTCAAAAAATCGGGATAATCCGGATAATTATCTAAAGCAGGAATGTGAGCGTATCAAGTCGAGCCGTCCGACAGCCGTAAATCTGTTCTGGGCTGTGGACCGTATGATAGAAAAGGTTTGTGGCGTCAAAACCTTTTCGGACAGACTTGATGCCGCCAGGCAAGAGGCGGAAAGCATTACGGAGGCTGAGGTCGAAAACTGTCGACTGATCGGCGTGCATGGGCTTTCGTTGCTGCAGCACCTGGCGGCTGAAAAGCCGAAAAAGCCGCTTCAGGTACTCACGCACTGCAATGCCGGATGGCTGGCCTGTGTGGAACATGGAACCGCTACGGCTCCGATATATGCCGCTTTCGAAGCAGGCATGGATATTCATGTATGGGTGGATGAAACCCGGCCCCTCAACCAGGGGGCCAGGTTGACCGCATGGGAACTGGGCAGGCGCGGCGTCAGTCATACGGTGATTACGGATAATGCCGGCGGCCATCTCATGCAGCACGGCCTGGTGGATGTGGTGATTGTCGGGTCGGATCGGGCCACCCGGACGGGGGATATCGCCAACAAGATCGGAACCTATCTGAAAGCGCTGGCGGCATGGGATAATCGGATTCCGTTTTATGTGGCGCTGCCCTCCAGCACATTCGACTGGCAGATGACCAACGGGCTGACGGATATCCCGATTGAGGTCCGTGATCCGGATGAAGTTCGATATATTCAGGGATTGGCCACTGATCAGCTTTCCCGGATTTTGATCCCGCCCGAGACCAGCCCGGCTGCTAATTTTGCATTCGATGTTACGCCGGCAAGACTCATTACCGGTCTGATTACCGAAAGAGGGGTTTGCAGATCCGGCGAGGCCGATATTCTAAGGCTTTTCCCCGAGCATGCTGAATGATATTAAGAAATAATCCTTGACATCTATTTGAAATATCCCTTAAATCAGTCCATGTTGACGGATCTGGAAAAAAAAATAATAGCCGCCATTCAAGATGACATTCCCATTACCCCGCGTCCCTACAAGGTTATTTCCGATAATATCGGGATTTCTGAAGCGGATTTTCTCAGAACCCTTCAGGATCTGTGCAACCGGGGCGTTATCCGCCGTCTCGGGGCAACCCTTCGCCATCAGAAATCCGGGTTTGAAGCCAATGCCATGACAGCCTGGCAGGTGGACGAGAGTCGGGTGGAAGAAGTGGGGCAGAAAATGGCCTCATTTCGGGAAGTTTCGCATTGCTATCGTCGAAATCCCAGCAGCCGCTGGCCGTATAATCTCTATACGATGATTCATGCACGAGATGAAGCCACGTGTGTGGAAATCGCCCGCAGCATTTCTCAGGCCACTGCCGTCACTGCTTATAAGCTGCTTTTCAGTCGGAGAGAACTGAAGAAAACATCCATGGAATATTTCCCGAACGGCAATGAAGATGGATAAGAATTTTTGCCGATCGGCCACATTTTCCGCCGTAAGGTCAGCCGCCTCTCCCCATATTCTTCTGGTCAATCCCTGGATACACGATTTTGCAGCCTATGATTTCTGGGCTACCCCTCTGGGGCTGCTGAAGCTTGGCGGCCTTTTGCGACATCACGGTGCAAGGATTTCTTTTATTGATTGCCTGAACCGTTTCCATCCCCGGCTTCCGGATGCCGACCCATCTGCCCGGTACGGCAGGGGGCCTTATCTGAAAACACGCATTCCCAAACCTGAGTCTCTGGGGGATATCCCAAGAAATTACTGTCGATATGGTATTCCGCCCGAATGGTTTACAGCGGATTTAAGGTCTCTTCCCCAGCCAGATCTGGTGCTGGTCACCTCGATGATGACTTACTGGTATCCTGGGGTTTGTGAAGCCATTTCGACCATCAAGACGGTATTTCCCGAAGTTCCGGTGATTCTGGGCGGGATTTATGCTACACTCTGCCTGGATCATGCCGAACGGGTTTCCGGAGCGGATATTGTCATAGCCGGTTCTGACCAAACCCGGCTTTTTGCGGCGATTCAAGAACTGATTGGATGGACTGTCACCCCCGGAACTGATCCGGACGATCTGGATGCCCTCCCGTTTCCCGCAGCGGATCTTCAGCAAAAAATACCGTTTATCGCTCTGTTGACATCAACCGGTTGTCCGTTTTCATGTGCTTACTGTGCATCCGGTTATCTGAATCCAAAATGTCGGGTGCGGTCTTCGGATCGGATTCTGGAAGAAATCCGATTCTGGCATGATCGTCACCATGTCAGGGATATGGTGTTTTATGACGATGCCCTGCTGGTGGATGCCGAGCATCACGCCATTCCCTTGTTTGAAAAAATCATCGATTCCGGGCTCGGTGCAATGATCCGTTTTCATACACCCAATGCGGTGCATATCCGGGAAATCACCGATACAACTGCTGAACTCATGGCAGGGGCCGGATTTCAGACCATCCGGCTCGGTCTCGAGACAACGGCAGGCGATCGCCTGGATCACAAAGTGACCGAGGAAGAATTTCTGGCTGCCGTGTCGTGCCTGAAATCCGCTGGTTTTCGTAAGAATCAAATCGGCGCCTATCTGCTGGCAGGCCTGCCGGACCAATCCTGGGAAACGGTCGAAGCTGCTGTCGAAACGGTATTGAAAGCCGGAATAACCCCGGTTCCGGCACATTTTACACCGATCCCGCACACGGATCTGTGGCCGGCGTCCGTGGCATCTTCCCGATATGACCTGGAATCCGATCCGATCTTCACCAACAACGCCATATGCCCCTGCCGGAAGGAGCCGTTTTCCTGGGAGCCGCTGCTCAGGCTGAAACGCCTGATCAACGTACCGGGTTTCCAGACGGAGTGACAGAATTCATTTGACTTGTTTTCGACAATTTCATATTCAACCGATGTTTCATTGTATCCAATAAACGCATAACGTCACACGCAACCATTTTGCCACCAATAAAAGGAGGATACCACAAAATCATATATGAGCTGTAAAATCATCATCAATGCCATTGATCCCGCGGAATGCCGGATCGCGAAGGTACAAGACAGCAAACTCGAAGAATTCTACGTTGAAACCGCTTCCCGGGAATTTACCCAGGGAAACATCTACAAAGCCGTTATCACTCGCGTGGAGCCCAGCCTTCAGGCGGTTTTCGTCGATTATGGCGCAGAACGGCATGGATTTCTTCAAAAAAGTGAAATTCACAGTGACTATTATCAGGATGTCTCTTCAGGGGACTATTCCATTCAAAATCTCGTCAAGCGCGGTCAGGAGCTTCTGGTTCAAGTAATCAAGGAACCGTTCATGAAAAAAGGAGCCATGCTGACCACGTTTATTTCGCTGGCCGGACGGCATGTCGTGCTGATGCCCGGCAGTGAAAACCGTGGTATTTCCCGGAAAATCGAAGACGAAGAAGAGCGAAAACGGCTAAAAGAAGTCATCAACGGTATCAAGCTGCCGGAAGGCTACGGCATCATTGTCCGCACGGCGGGTATCGACTGCACCAAAACCGATATCACCAAAGACTTGAATTATCTGATGCGGCTCTGGAAAAATATCAAGGGCAACGTCATGAAGGAAAAAACCCCGGCCCTTCTCTACAAGGAACGCAATCTGGTCCTTCGGTCTCTACGGGATTATTTTACGCCAGACATTACGGAGATTCTCATCGATGATCCCAGCGTCTATCGGGATGCCAAGGAATTCATCGAGATCATTTCTCCCAAACAGACCAAGATCGTCAAGCTTTACAAAGGACCCAAACCCATCTTCACCAAATGTGAACTGGAAACCCAGATCGCCTCGATTTTCGAGAGCCGGGTCAATTTGAAATCCGGCGGGTCCATTGTGATTGACCAGACCGAAGCACTGGTTGCCATCGATGTCAATTCCGGGAAGGCGACACAGAATAAGTCCATCGAACAGACCGCACTGGTCACCAATCTCGAGGCAGCCGAAGAAATTGCCAGGCAATTGCGATTGCGGGATCTGGGAGGTCTGCTGGTTCTTGATTTTATTGATATGCGCGATCAGAAACATAAGCTCGATATCGAAAAGGCGCTGAAAAATCATCTTAAAATCGACAAGGCAAAAACCAAACTCGGCAAAATATCCAAATTCGGCCTTCTGGAGATGTCTCGCCAGCGCATCCGTCCCTCCATCGAATTCGGCAGCCATGAACCCTGCCGGCACTGCAAGGGAAAAGGGGTGACGCCTTCCTCCGAAACCCTCGGACTGAGTTTTTTACGTCAACTCAACCTTGAAACTCTTAAAGAGGATATTATCGGGGTCAAGGGAATTGTTCCATCGGAAGTTGCCTTTTATTTGCTGAACCGCAAACGTCGGGAAATTCTTGACATCGAAGAAAGCAGGGGATTTCGGGTTATTATTGAAGGAGATCCGCTGATGGTGCCGGGAGACAGCCGTATTGTCTGCGACAGGAAGGCAGCACAGGAGAGTGTTTAACGGAGTCAATAGAGCGTGATTGAGATCGCTCATGAATTTACGAGTGTTTCAAGAATTTATCATGGCGATGATGCCATCGTCGATATGATCGGATAAAATTATGATTAAGCGTTATACCCGCAAACCCATGGGAGATATCTGGACCGAGGAAAACAAATACCGGACATGGCTGAAAGTGGAAATCGCAGCCTGCCAGGCCATGGCCGAAGCGGGAAAAATTCCAAAGAGTGCTTTGGATGCCATCTGTGCCAAGGCCGATTTTTCGGTGGACCGTATCGAAGCCATCGAGGCGGAGACCCGGCATGACGTCATCGCCTTTTTAACCAGTGTGGCGGAATTCGTAGGTCCGGACTCCCGGTACATTCATCTGGGGCTGACCTCATCGGATGTGCTGGATACGAGCATGGCCTGTCTGCTGAAACAAGCCGGTGAGATGATCTTGGAAGACTGTGACCGGTTGCTGTCCGTCATCAAAACCCGCGCCTTTGAACACAAGGATACGGTCATGATCGGCAGGTCCCACGGCATTCATGCCGAACCCATCACCTTCGGCCTGAAACTGGCTGTCTGGTATGATGAAATGAAACGCAACCGCACTCGGATGAAACGGGCCGTTGAAACCATCAGTGTGGGAAAAATTTCCGGGGCAGTGGGAACATTTGCCAATATTTCCCCGCAGGTGGAAGCTCGGGTCTGTCAAATACTGAATTTAAAGGCCGCTCCAGCATCGACTCAGATTATTCAGCGGGACCGGTATGCGGAATATTTTACCACTCTGGCGATCATGGCCTCTTCCGTTGAAAAAATGGCCGTTGAAATCCGGCATTTGCAGCGTACGGAAGTGCTGGAGGCGGAGGAATATTTTTCCAGCGGCCAGAAAGGATCATCGTCCATGCCGCACAAGCGAAATCCTGTCGGCTCGGAAAATCTCTGCGGTCTGGCACGGGTGATTCGGGCCAATGCCCTGGCATCGCTTGAAAATGTGCCGCTGTGGCATGAGCGGGACATCAGTCATTCTTCCGTCGAACGGGTGATTGCACCGGACAGCACCATTTTGATGGATTACATGCTGAACCGGTTGACCGGCTTGATCGGCAATCTTCTCGTATATCCCGAACGCATGAAAGATAATCTGAATCGGATGAAGGGGCTGGTTTTTTCTCAGCAAATCCTGCTTGAGCTGGCTCAGGCCGGTATCAGTCGCGAAGAAGCCTACCAGCTCGTTCAGTTTCAGGCCATGAAAGTGTGGCATGAAAACGTCGATTTCATGTCACTGATTGAGAGCGATACACGGATTGTTGAAGTGCTTGGTCCGGAAAAAATCAAAGAAATATTTGACCTTAATTACCATTTAAAGTATATCAGCGACATTTTTGACCGTGTATTCGGGTCTTGAACTGCATTGATTCTCAGTTCCGCAGATTTCCTGATATGGGATGCCGCTTAGCAGCCGTGGCTGTTTCTTTTCTGGGCGATTTTCTGCCCTCTGTGGGTCATCTCGCGCCTCTTTTGTATAATACTCCCTGTGGAGTGCTGAAACGGTGTGGGAGAAGTTTGCGGGTGATATATTGATGCCCTCCGGTGTTCAGTTGCTTGTCTTGATGTCAATTTAACGAAAATTTATTTTTTATAATTCTTGTGGAGGTTCTATCGTGGTGAATGTTGCTTATGCAATGGGTCAGGGAGGGGTTGCAGGTCCGGGATCAGCCGGCGGATTGGCCTCGTTTATTCCGCTCGTACTGATGTTTGTCATTTTTTATTTTCTGCTCATTCGGCCCCAGCAGAAAAAAACCAAGGAACATCGGGAGATGATTACCGGCATCAAGAAAGGCGACCGGATCATTACCAGCGGCGGCATTCACGGCCAGGTTACGTCAGTGGATGATACCACCCTTACCGTTGAAATATCGGATAAGGTACGGGTCAAACTGAATCGGGCCAATGTAGCCAGTATGGTACAAACTCAAACGCAACCGGTTAAAAAAGCAGCCGAGCCCGAAAAAACCAAATAATCATTCAACCGTGAAACACATTGCCGGCAAAACATCTGTTTTCAGGTTTAGCCGGCAATGTCTAGTTTGATCAGTGAAAGGATTCGATCATTGAAGAATATTTCATGGAAACTCGTAGCCAGCGTACTGGTTGTTCTGGCTGCCGTCGTTTACACCATTCCCACATTCAAGCCCGAGATCTGGCCATATAAAAAAATCAATCTGGGGCTGGATCTCCAGGGCGGGATGCACCTTGTTCTGGAAGTCCAGAGCGAGAAAGCGGTTGAAAGTACCATCGAGCGGATGGCTCAGGACCTTCGTCAATCCTTGAAAAAAGAACAGATTTTGGCAACGGGTATGGAACAGATTCAAGGTTCAAAAGTTTCGTTCCGGATCGAGGGTAAGGATCAGATCGATAAATTCGATAAACTTTTAAGCATTTCCTACAAAGAGTTCAGGATCCAGACCCGTAACGTGGAAGGAGATACTTTATCCATTTCTCTTGATTTGCCGGACAAGGAATCCCAGCGAATCAAGAAAATGGCCGTGGAACAAGCTCTTGAAACCATCCGAAACCGCATCGATCAGTTCGGCGTCAGTGAGCCAGATATCCGTCTTCAGGGAGAGAACCGTCTGCTTATCCAGCTTCCAGGGGTGAAAGATACGCAGCGCGCCAAGGACCTCATCGGCAAAACCGCGCTTTTGGAATTCAAGCTTCTGGATGAAACCCATGATGTGGATGCTGCGGTGAAGGGTACGGTGCCACCGGGAACCGAAGTTCTCTACGAAGTCCGGGAAGATCCCGATACCCGAAGACCTATCAAGACGCCTTATCTGCTGATGAAACGGGCGATATTGACCGGATCTTATCTGACCGATGCCAAGGTTCAGATCGATTCCCAGTACAATGAACCCTATGTTTCAATCAAATTCGATAAAAAAGGCGCCCAGCTCTTTGAAAAAATCACCGAAGAAAACGTGAAAAAGCGTCTGGCCATCGTTCTGGATCAGAAAGTGTATTCAGCGCCTGTGATTCAAGAGAAGATCGGAGGCGGCGAAGCCCGGATTACCGGTCGGTTCTCTCCTGAAGAAGCCCGCGATCTGGCCATTGTTCTTCGTGCTGGCGCCTTACCCGCGCCTGTTAAAATTCTGGAAGAACGAACGGTCGGGCCTTCTCTGGGAACCGATTCAATTCATAACGGTCTGATTGCCGGAATTGTCGGTGCTATTCTCGTTGTCCTGTTTATGGCTGTCTACTACAAAGGGGCTGGACTCATCGCCGATATCGCCCTGATGTTCAATGTCATCATGATATTCGGCGGTTTGGCCGCCTTTCAGGCAACGCTTACCATGCCGGGTATCGCTGGTATTGTTCTGACTATCGGCATGGCTGTTGATGCCAATGTACTCATTTTCGAGCGCATCCGCGAAGAAGTCCGGCGCGGGAAAACACCCCGTGCCGCAGTGGAAGCCGGCTTTGAAATGGCAGCCTGGACAATTCTGGATGCCAACATCACTACGCTCATTGCTGCCCTGGTACTCTTTCAATTCGGAACTGGCCCGGTCAAGGGGTTTGCTGTGACGCTGAGCCTCGGGGTCGTATCCAGTGTCTTCTGCGCCATGGTTCTGACCCGTGTTGTCTTCGATTATCTGGTTGTCCATCGCAAAATCAAACAGTTGAGTATCTAAAAGGACATTTTCATGGAGTTTATCAAACCCAATATCAATATCGATTTTGTCGGCAAACGAAAAATTGCCTATGCCGTATCGTTTTCGATGATCCTGATCAGCATTCTCAGCCTCGTTTTCCATGGTGGCCCCAAATACGGGATTGATTTTGTCGGAGGTACTGTCATTCAGATCAAATTTCCGGCCCCGGTCACCATTAGTGATATCAAGATCGGCCTGGCGGAAATGGGGATGGAAAATTCAACCATTCAGACTTTCGGGAATGAAACCGACCATGATTATCTGATCCGCACCGAATCGCCGCTTCAGACCGATGACAGTTTTTCTCAGAAAATCAAAGCTGCGGTTCAGAAGACAACAGGCGTCGAACCGGACATCCGCAGAGTGGAAATGGTTGGTCCCCAGGTTGGCAAAGACTTGCAGGAAAAGGCCATGTTCGCCATTTTTTATTCCATGCTTTTTATTGCCATTTACATCTCGGGCCGTTTTGAATTTAAATGGGCTGCCTGCGCTACCATCGCAGGCGTGCTGATGGGAGGCATCTATTTGCTGAGTATGCTCAGCATTACCATGGCCATCTTGATTCCCATGGCCCTTTTGATAACCATTGTTTTATTCTGGTTCTTAAATCTCAAATATGCCATGGGTGCAATTATTTCATTGATCCATGACGTTGTGATTACCGTAGGCTGTTTTTCGCTTTTGGGAAAAGAATTCTCTCTTCCCATCATTGCAGCGGTGCTTTCGATTATGGGTTATTCCCTGAACGATACCATTATCGTTTATGACCGTATTCGGGAAAATTTGCGCAAGCATCCCAAAAAGCCTTTTGGAGAGAACATTAACCGGAGTGTGAATGAAACGCTCAGCAGAACCATTTTGACATCTCTGGCTGCCATCATTACCGTCCTTTCCCTGCTTATTCTGGGCGGAGGAACGATCCACGATTTTGCCCTCGCCATGCTGGTGGGGATTTTGACCGGCACATATTCTTCGATCTATGTAGCCAGTCCCATTCTTCTGGCCTGGCAGGATGCGGCCGCAAAAAAGAAGTGAGTGAATGGACCCCTATCTGCCATGGTTTACGCTGAAATATGTTCCGGGCATCGGCAATCTTCTGTACAATCGACTCGTCAATCGGTTTGGATCTCCGGAACATGTTTTTGAAGCATCAACAGACCGGCTTCTTGAAGTTGAAGGGATCACCCACAGATTGATTTCCGCGATTCGGCAGGCAGGTATGCCGGAAGAAGCTCGCAAAGACCTGGATTTGGTTGCACAGAAAGGATATCACATCCTTTGCCTGACGGATCCGGGCTACCCCCTTCTGCTGCGGGAAATACCCGATCCTCCTCCTTTATTGTTCGTAGCCGGTACCCTCGATCCGTTGGAAAACCTGCTGGCGGTCGTGGGTTCCCGCAATGCCACGGCGTATGGTGTAACCACAACCCGGCGGCTCTGCAACGATCTGGCGGGTAAGGGCATGGGCATTATCAGCGGCATGGCGAGGGGAATCGATACGGCGGCGCATGAAGGGGCCCTGATGGGAAAAGGACGCACGATTGCGGTTCTGGGAAGTGGCCTCGAGCAGATATATCCGGCTGAAAATCGTGATTTGTTCCACAAAATAGCTGAAAACGGAGCCGTGATTACCGAGTTCCCGCTCAATGCCCTGCCTGAAGCCCATCATTTTCCGCAGCGTAACCGCATCATCAGCGGCATGTCTCTGGGAACCCTGGTGGTTGAAGCCACACGAAAAAGTGGTTCCCTGATCACCGCGCGACTGGCAGTCGAACAGAATCGAGAAGTGTTCGCCATTCCGGGAAGCATTCATTCCTTCAAAAGCGCCGGCACCCATATTCTGATCAAACAGGGCGCCAAACTGGTGGAAAATGTTCAAGATATTCTGGACGAGCTGAATCTTCAGCGCCGGAACAGTGGCCATGGCGGTCATGGGTCCAGGAAATCCGAGGTCGTCCGGTCCCTGCCACCGCTTTCCGAAATGGAAGCCGTTGTGTTTAGCGCACTGAGTTCGTATCCGGTTCACAGCGATGAACTGGTCCGCAAGCTTTCCCTGACATCCGGAAAACTCATGGGGACCTTGCTTCAACTTGAAGTCAAAGGACTCGTGCAACAGACGGCTGGAAATCATTTTTCAATAAAAGAAGAACTATAAAATTTGAAGAATTGAGGATGAAAGAAACTTGACTCTTAATTCGTCCTTCACAATTCATAAGAGGATTATCCGTGTCAAAACCCCTGCTGATTGTTGAATCACCGACCAAGGTGAAAACGCTTAAAAAATATCTTGGCGACCAGTATGCCATCGCCGCCACAGTCGGCCATATTCGGGATTTGCCGGAAAAAGAGATGGGTATCGATGTAGAGGATGGGTTTAAAGCCAAATACAGCACCATTCCGGGTAAACAGAAAGTGATTACGGCGTTGAAACAGGCGGCCGGAGATACCGAACTCGTTTATCTGGCGCCTGACCCGGACCGTGAAGGCGAGGCCATTGCCTGGCATACGGCTGAAATTCTGAAGAAAAAAGGTCGGATATTTCAACGAGTGCTGTTTCATGAGCTGACCCGGAACGCCATCATAAAAGCCATGGCGACGCCCATCGAGCTGGATCGCAATAAATTCGAAGCCCAGCAGACCCGGCGTATTCTGGACCGGTTGGTCGGCTATCAGATATCTCCGTTGCTCTGGAGAAAAGTCAAAGGCGGCCTCAGTGCTGGCAGGGTACAGTCGGTTGCGGTGCGCATGATTTGTGAGCGGGAACGGGCCATACAGGCTTTTATAACCGAAGAATACTGGAGTATCACCGCTGATCTGGAAGGCAGCAAACCGCCGATGTTTTCGGCTAAATTGGTCAGACATCAGGGCGACAAAATCAAGATTCCGGATGAATCCAATGCGATGCGAATTCGGGATGAATTGTTCCAACAGAATTTTGTGATTGAAAGTATCGTCAACAAAACCACAAAGCGAAATCCGCTCCCGCCCTTCATCACCAGCAAGCTTCAGCAAGAAGCCATTCGAAAACTGCGATTTTCCGCAAAAAAAACCATGTCGATTGCCCAGGAACTCTATGAAGGGATCGAGCTTGGGTCGGGCGGGCCGGTCGGCTTGATCACCTATATGCGAACAGATTCCACCCGCATCTCGGAGGAAGCCGCTACCGAAGCGCAGACGCTGATTCTGGAGCATTTCGGCAAGGAATACGCCCTTTTAAAACCGCGATATTTCAAGAATTCAAAAAAAGTTCAGGATGCTCATGAAGCCATTCGGCCGGCATCGGTGTTTGTAACACCCGAACAAACCGCTTCATTTCTTTCTAAAGATCAGCAGGCCCTGTATACCCTGATTTGGAAACGATTTGTAGCATCTCAGATGACAGAAGCCTTGATCGACGGATCCACCATCACCATTCAGGCCGGAACCTACCATTTGACCGCCTCTGGGTCGGTGATCAGGTTTCCAGGCTTCATGGCCCTTTACCTCTCTGCCGATGATGAAGCCGACAGTGAGACGGATCCCGCCAAGACACGGCTTCCGGAACTTTCCAAAGGCGAGACACTGGGTTTAATAGAGCTTTTGCCCAGGCAGCATTTTACACAGCCGCCGCCCCGATTTTCCGAGGCTTCACTGGTAAAGGCGCTGGAAGAAAACGGTATCGGGCGGCCCAGTACCTACGCCGCGATCCTGACAACCATTCGCGGAAAAGCGTATGTAGAGATGGAAAAAGGGTTTTTCGTCCCCAGTGAACTCGGGTTTATCGTCAATGATCTGATTGTCGCCAGTTTTCCGGAAGTATTCGATATTGAATTTACGGCCAGAATGGAAGACAACCTGGATCAGATTGAAACGGCTGAAGCCGCTTCCCTGGATATCTTGACGCGGTTTTATCAGCCGTTTAAACAGCGGCTCGATAATGCCACAACACAGATGATCAGTATGAAAGGGGTCGGCAGTTCAACGGATCTGGACTGCCCTCTCTGTAAAACCCGAAAACTTCACATTAAGATGGGGAAAAATGGTCATTTTCTGGCTTGCAGCGGATACCCGGACTGTAAATTCACGAGCAATTACACGCGTGATGAAAAAGGCCGGATTCATACGGTTGAACCACCACCGGAAGCGGAAACCGATCAGGTCTGTGGAAAATGCGGTCAGCCCATGGTCATGCGTCAGGGGAAATTCGGTCACTTTCTGGCCTGTAGTGGGTACCCGGGCTGTAAAAACACGCAATCCGTAACACCGGCTGGAGTTCCCCAGGAAACCGGGGTTTGCTGTCCGGAATCCGGGTGTTCCGGCAGCCTGGTACAGAAAATGTCCAAACGTGGAAAGGTGTTTTATGGATGCAACCGGTATCCGGACTGCACGTTCGCCACATGGGACAAGCCGGTCAACCAAGAATGCCCGCTCTGTCACGCGAAAATTCTGGTGGAAAAAGTATCCAAAAAAGAGGGAGTATACACGGCTTGCTTGAACAAGGATTGCGGGTATAAAGCAGGTGGGTCGGACAGCCGGGAATAGATATGATGCCTTGAGCGCAGCCCAGGATCAGGAGCTGTAACGCCGGTTATTGCTTTCGCAGCACACGCTTGCCGCTTATTTTTCTGCCATCTTCCAATGTGAACAAATGATCGACAATCATGGTTCTGCCTTTATCCTGAAGATAGCGACGGAGCGTCCACTCTGCCTTTTGGCCGTCTGACGTTATCAATCTCGAGACGGTTATAAGTGTCTTACCGTCTTTGTCCCAGTAGCTTTTGAACTCGATTTTACCCACCCTGTTCGTATCCTGAGTCTGTGCGCTGCCATCGAGTTGCAGAACTTGGGTGCGGGTACTCAACGCAGAGTCGGCCTTGATGGTCAGTGTCTTTTCGGTTTGAGTGAGTACCTGGGTGATGGACAGGGTATCGGCGGCTTTTTGTTCTATCCTGGAAGCACCCTGAGCTTCCAGGATGGCTGCTATGGAAGTGGATTCTTGTGCATTCAGGTCCGGTATCCATATGCCTGAAAAATCCGGATGATCTGCTGCCTGAAGCCGATGGCCTCCCACAGCCATCATGAAAATCAAGCCGCAGATTAGTCGATAACGTTTCATGTTTTTTCTTTTATTTATGACACAGTTGCAGAATTAAAACGGATTCGGATTCCGACGCACTGCTGCTTCAGCCAGCGACAAATCGGAGGCTTGGGCAACATGTCGGCATGTTGCCCAAGCTGGTAAGCTCAGGCCTTGTTCTTATTTTTTTCTATTTTTTCCTGTTTTTTTTCTTTTCCTGTTTTCTGAGGTTTTTTCTTTTCGCTCTTTTTAATGTCTTTTGATTTTGACATACTGCCTCCTTCTTTTTTTTCTGCCATTAGTTGCACCGGTTCCGGGTCGAAGATGGTATCAAAACAAAGTCGGTTATAGGTATGGCATGAAAGATTCCTTTGTCGTGATCAATAAAAAACGAAACTTCATACCTATCCTATACCATCTGCACCAATATGAATCAATCCAGTTTTTTCGAGTCGATACATTCGATTAGGATCATCATTTCATTCACAGATGCAAATGACTGAAATTAAATTCACCGCAAAGGCGCAAAGATCGGAAAGAAAATCCGATAAAAAAATCACTATAACCTTTGCTTCCTTTGCGCTGAAATAGATATATGAACTGGATCGACATGCCGTTATTTGGATGTCAACATCCACACACCATCCCAGCTTTCCGGAGGAGATGCCATGTAATGACGGCATTTGGCCAGATACCGCTGTGCCGGAGGGTCTTGATCTGCGATGGTGGCAAACTCTTTTTCGGCATCCGGGAATCGGCCTGCATAGAACAGGCGAAGGCCCTGATCGAAAATTTCCAGCATCGGTTTAAGGCGCTGATATATATTGGGAAGCATCGGTTCGTAGACGATGATGGGTTCCCTGCGACCAACAACGGCCAGCCGGGCGATTTCACGCACCGGAAATGCGGTGTCGATTCCTTGACAAGTGGCTTCCGAGATCATCACATAGGTGCCGAACGCCTTGTTGGCGCCTTCGAGCCGGGCGGCCAGATTGACGGAATCCCCCAGCATGGTATAATCGAAACGACTGGCTGAGCCCATGTTGCCCACAACGGCTGAACCCGTGTGAATGCCGATCCGCATGCGAAGTTCTCTGCCGGCGCGTTTTTCAAACTGCGGATTCAAAACAGCCAGTTGTTCCTGACAGCGCAGGGCCGCACGGACCACCCGAAGCGGATGGTCGCTGACCGCAAGCGGTGCATTCCAGAAAGCGATGATGGCGTCTCCTTCGAATTTATCCACCGTGCCGGCTTCTTCATGAATGATATCGGTCATGGCGGATAAATATTCGTTCAGCAGCGAAGTCAATGCTTCAGGGTCCAGTCTTTCGGAAATGGTGGTGAATCCTTCGAGATCCGAGAAAAAAATGGATAGAACCCGCCGCTCTCCCCCCAGACGCAGACGCTCGGGATGCAAAATGAGCTGATCGATCACCGCAGGAGACAAATATTGCTTGAAAGCTCCCTGAATGAATCGTTTCTGGCGACCCTCCGTGGCATAATTGATGATAAAGACCAGCGACAGTGTTGAAGCGATGGCAATTTCAGGAGTTACCAGAGGCAGGGACCACCCACCGGCATAACCACCCAGCGCCATAATCACCGGCATGGCCAGGAAAATGATGCTGACCATGACATAGCTCAGGGCGCTGCTGAAAATCGAACCCGCGATGCCGGTAGCTATCGTGAGCCCGAGTCCTGCGGTTATCCAGCCGGCAGTCGGACACGGGCGCATGAAATTTCCGGACAGCAGATTATCCAGTATGGCCGCCTGAATCTCTACACCCGGGGTGACGCCATCCACCGGCGTGGGCCGAAGGTCAAACAAGCCGGGGGCGGTGAAGCCGAAAAATACGAATTTATCGCGAAATGCTTCCGGGGCATCTATGGTGGGATGTTCGCCTGCGCGGAGCCGCAACTCGGATTGAATTACGGCTGCTGCGCTGAAATTTCGGTATGTTCCGGCGGGTCCGCTGAACCGGAGAATGGCGTCGCCGTCAGTTGAAAGGGGGATGATCCGGTCTCCGATAGACAGCTTGCCGGGATTTACGCCGACATGCGTCGACGGATATGCTGCCAGATAGGCGCCGAGACCAAGGGAAGGCATCAAACGGTCGTCGAACAACGCTGCAATGGCTGCCTTGCGATAAATACCATCCGAATCTGGGTTCATGTGGGTGTTGCACAGCACTGCCATCGCGCCAGCCAGCTCTGGAATCGGGAAAGCGGCTCGGGGGAAGTCGGGCGGATTCCGAATGACGTCATGTGACAGGATTACGGGGAAAATCGGCTCCCTGACCCCGCTCGGCCAGGCGGTCTGACTGCCGGATTCATGGCTGAGGGCCGCCGCGCCGGCGATTCGTCCGTAGTCGGCGACCGCCGTTGCCATGGCGGTATCATCGGAGACACCGTAGGCGGAAGGTTCGGTAAAGAGAACGTCAATTGCCAGCGATCGGGCGCCGTGACGCCGGCAGAATTCAATGATGGCCACATAGACTTCCCGGGGCCATGGCCAACTGAGGCCGTTTTCCTTTTGGCCCCAGTCCAGGCTGTTTTGGTCGAGAAGGATCAAGGTGATCTGGTCGCTTGTCGGGCTGGGTCGGGCCATAATAGTGGCGCGCCAATCCCATGTGATGGATTCCCATCGGTCTATGACTCCGGCAGCCCATAATCCGGCTGCCAGCAAGGCGCCGGCCAACCCCGAGGTCAGCCCCTGAAGCAGCTTTCGGCGAAATGGGGACGGCATATCAGGCCGTTTTCAGGGCGGCTTGAAACCGGGCCTGGCGTTCTTTTGCTTCCTTGACGGGCGTGGAAGACCCGAGGGTTGTTTCGATTTCCGCAATCCGGTCTACCGGGTTGGGATGGGTGCTGGCAAAGTCGGGGCGATTGGCGACCAGTTTCGATTTCATGGTTTGCAGCATATCCACAAGCCCTTCAGGATTGTATCCCACCCGGCGCATGATCTTTATGGCCGATTGATCCGCCTCGAACTCATAAGATCTGGAATACCCGGAATTGATCATTGTCTGAGTAATGTCGGTGATGGTGCCTTCAAATAATTGGGTCAGATTGGCAAGATTCTGACCGCCGAGCGTTTTTGCGCCTTCGGCGCCTATAATGAGCAACGCATCGGTGATGCGAGATTTCTGAATGGCTCGCAGTCCGTGTTTGGCTTGAACATGTCCGATTTCATGAGCCAGTACCGCCGCTACGGACGTCTCGTGCGGACAGCACCCCAGAATGCCGCGGGTTACAAAGATCAATCCGCCGGGAGCAGCCAGGGCATTGATCTCAGGGGTATCCTGAATCAAAAAGTGATAGCCGGCAAAGGTATCGGGCATATCCGAAAAACGGGATAGGGTTTGACCCAGCCGGTTCACATATTGATTGGCGGCACTGTCGTTGTAAGGGGGGTATTTGCCAAGAATCACGGCCCCGATGCTTCGGCCGATATAGTATTCTTGTTCGGGAGTGATGTCTTCGAAAGTGCGGCTGACCGCCTGAGTGGTTTTGACCAGAGAGTCGGCGTTTTGTTGCGTGATCAATCCCGTGGATGCACCGAGGGCGCCGCCGACCTTTGCGACTTGTTCGATGCACCCGGTCAGAACGGCAGGCATGAGGGAACCGGCGCCGATGGCGGCCGTCCATCTGGCGGCGGTTTTTAGAAAAAGTCGTCGCGTGTTACGGCTCATGATGCGCCTCCTTGGGGCGACAAGGTTCCTTCCTTGATAAATCGGCGGATTTCTTCATCGGAAACAACAAATTTCTCCATGCGGTCCACCCATTCGAAATTCAATTTGGGATTGCGCGTTTTGAATTCCTTTTCGACATCGGCATTGAATCCTTTACCGGCCAGGGCGACTTCTTTCTGCGATGCGGTTTTGGCGACATCGGCACTGCCGGAACGCAGGACGATTTCCTTTTCGGACAGAGCCGAGTTGTGTATCCACCCGGAAAGCTGCCCTCCCTTGGCAGAGACATATACCCACGGATCCTGCTGTTTGATGAAGGTTACCGATTCACCATAGGCCACCGATCCGAGAATTTTTCCCAGAAAAGACGGATCAGCCCGAAGTTTCCCATCCTGGACCTGGACACTCATTTTTTGGTTTTGAGCCATGACAAGGCACTCCTTACACGCGTTTACTTTAAATGGCCCCAATTCGAATTTTTAGATTCCTCATTTAGGCCCTCTCCCACAGGGAAAAGGGGTTAGAGGAAAACGCAGTTCGTGACCGTTTGTGTCAAGTTTCTTTGGTGGATCCCGGGCCAACCAGCGGTTTAAATGCTTTTTTGCTGGCGCCGCAGATCGGGCATTTCCAGTCATCGGGCAGATCTTCAAAATGGGTGCCTTTGGTGACTTTTCCTTTTTTGTCGCCTTTGTCTGGATTGTAGATATAGCCGCAGTTTACGGTCTGACACTGCCACATGTCTTCAGGATTTGCCATGATTTCTTTTCTCCTATAGCGTGATATAGTTCTTTATGTGAAATGACAGATTTTTTTCATAGCCGACATCGCATATATCTTCAATGTTTTTTTTTCTTCAATTAAATTCATTCTCCGGATGGACGCAAACCAGATCGAATTCTGGGAAAACGGCCACAGAGGACATTGCATATCCTGACAAGCCGATTTGTCCGGTTGTTTCACGGTAAATCCCCATGCGTCAGGCACAATGGTTTGAACATTGCTAACGATAAATTATGACGCTAAAATATCCACGTCCTGTTCTTGTTATTTGAAATAAATGTATAATGTCAATAATTATTAACACCAAACCACAGCTCATTAAAGACTTTGAAAAATGATAGAGCGGTTTGAAGATAAGGAAGACCTTGCGATCTATAAAAGATACGCAGGGGAACTCGGCGGTTCCGGAATTGAGACTCTAGCCTGAGCGGATCTCAGATACGTATTTTTTTATTCTCGAATCGAATCGAGATGCGAAGCCCGGGCCGGCTGCCGAATTCCATCACCATAGACAATATCCGTCTGGGTGTTCACGCCGAAAGAAACCGTGTCATCGCTACGCTGTTGACGCAACTGGGATATATGAGCGCTATTAGCACCGGCATTCCAAGATTGATTGTTCGCCTTTCCCGGCAGAAGAAAGATGTCATAAATTCATTGAATTTTTTCCATCTGGTTCAGCATGTAATAAAATCCTTTCCGGGTCATCAGCGATTCATGGGTTCCGGATTCGATGATCCGGCCTTTTTTCATGACCAGAATCTGGTTGGCCAGGCGGGCCGTAGACAGCCGGTGTGCGATGATGATGGCGGTTCTACCGGTCATCAGATTGGTCAGCGCTTGCTGAATTTTCTGTTCAGTCTGAGAATCGATATAGGAGGTGGCTTCATCCAGGATAATCAGCTCCGGATTCCGGGCAAAGGCTCTGGCAATGGAAATGAGCTGCCGTTCTCCGCTCGATATGGAGGCGCCGCCTTCGGATAACAACGTCTCTGACCCATGAGGCAATTTTTCAATAAGTTCTTTGCAGTGGGCCGCCTCCAGAACCTTTTCCAGATTTATTTTTGAAACATCGCGGCTGCCGTGCAGAATATTTTCGCGGATGGTTTCGGAAAAGAGAAAGGGGTCCTGGGTGACGAGCGCGATTCCGGTTCTGATCTGCTCGGAGGAGATGCTTTGGATATCCCGGCCGTTGATCAGAATCTGTCCGGAATCCGGGGTGTAGAACCGGGTGATCAGGTTCATCAGGGTGGTTTTTCCGGACCCGGTTGGTCCGACAACCGCCAATGTGTCGCCGGCATTCATGTAAAAGAAAACGTTTTTCAATACCGGTTCATCTTTGATGTAACCAAAGCAGATATCTCTGGCTTCCAGAGAAGAAATGACTGTCAGGGGCGCTTCCGCGATCTGGTCCGACAATCCTGTTTCACAGGTGAGCCGGGGGGCGTCTTTATCCGTGTCTTCTAAAATTTGAAACAGTCGTTCGGCCGATGACATGGCGTTTTGCAGAATGTTGTATTTCTCGGCGATATCCCGAATGGGCCGGAAAAACATTTTCATGTAAGCAATAAAGGCGGTCAGTCCGCCGATGGTGATCTGGTCCGACAGCACGCGAACACCGCCGAAATAAATGATAATGGCCACGGCCGTGATTCCCAGAATTTCGATCACCGGCATGAAGATGGCGAATACGTGAACCTGCTGCATGCCGGCCTGGTAGTATTCATGATTTGTTTTACAAAATTTGCGATAATTGCTGGCTTCCTGGCGAAACAGTTGAATCACCTTCATGCCGGTGATGGTTTCTGAAAAATGGGTGTTGATTTCAGCGGTTTTGGTCCGGATGATGCGAAAGGCGTTTCTGGCCTGTTTGGAGTAATAAATGGAAAAAAAAATGACTGCCGGCAGAACTATAAACGCAATCATCGCCAATCGCAGATTCATATTGATCAGGATGATCGTGATGCCGCCAAGCAGAAATAAATCCTTGAATACAAAGGCAATGACGGATGTAAACATGTCCTGCATGTTCTGAACGTCGTTGGTGGTGCGCGTTACCAGCCTGGCAACGGGGTTTTGGTTGAAGTAGGTTATCGGCATATCCTGAATATGGGTGAAGAGTTTCATCCGGAAATCATGCATGATTTTCTGGCCGGTATATTCCATGATGACCTGCTGGAAAAAATTGAAAAGAAAATCCAGGATGATGATGCCCAAAAAAACGGCTGACAACAGGGTAATCCCGGAGATGTCCAGTTTGCGCAGGGTCTGGATATCTTTCTGTGACAGTTTGGTCAGTTGGTTGTATGCAATCCTGGCCGATGATCCGGAAACGGTGAACAGTTCCGGATATCGCTGTACGATATCCGCTGTTTCCCGAACGGAGATATCTACCGTAAGGAAACGGATTTCTGCTGCGTTCGGTATCTGGATTCCCGTTCTCGGCACAATATAACGGTCGATGGCAATCTTGGTGATATAAGGCAGCGATAGGTCCAGGAGGGTGATCCCCATCGCCATGACAATGGAAAGAAACAGCATCAGCCGGTAAGGTCTCATATAGGGAAAAAGTTGCCGCAGCAGCTTGATGTCACGGGATGGATCCAGTTTTTTTTCTTCAAAGAATCCGGCGTTCGTTTGCATCCAGTTCCTCTTCGATTTCCTGAAGGTGCAGTATTCCGGCATAATAGCCGTCCAATGCCGTCAGTTCTGCGTGGGTACCCGATTCCCGGATATGCCCCTGATCGAGTACCAGAATCAGATCGGCGTTCTTGAGGGCCGAGAGCCGGTGAGAGACGATGATCAGGGAACAATCGCCGGTTCTGGCTCGAAGGGTCTGTAGAATGGCGTTTCCCGTGGCCGTATCCACCTGACTGATGGGGTCGTCGAGTATCAGAAGCGTCGGTGTCCGGATCAGGCATCGGGCAAGAGCGATCCGCTGTTTCTGCCCTCCGGACAGAATCACGCCTTTTTCCCCCACCACCGTATCCAGCCCGTGGGGAAAAGTCTGGATCGTTTCGAAAAGAGAAGATTCCCTTACGGCCTGCAGGATATCCGCATCACTGAACTGCGGGTCGCCGAATGCAATATTATCTCGAATGGTTCCGGCGAAAAGAAACGGCTCCTGGGGCATAAGCGCGATCTGAGATCGCAGCGTCTGCAGGGGATAATCCCGAATATCGATCCCATTCAGGCGGATGACGCCGGATGTGACGTCATACAGTCTGGGAAGCAGGCTCAGCAGCGTGGTCTTGCCGCTTCCCGGCGGCCCTGCAATTCCCAGAACTTTTCCGCGCGCCAGGGTAAACTGAATATTCTGCAACACCGACTGCATGTCTGATTGATACGAAAAACAGACTTGTTCAAATTGAAGCTGGCCTCCGTCCTCCGTCTTCTGCCCTCCGTCCTCTGCCCTGTCCACAATGGCCGGATGTTTTTCCAAAATCCGGTTGATGCGATCCAAAGAAGCCTTGCCGCGCTGAATCAGGTTGGTAACCCATCCCATGGCCATCATGGGCCAGGTCAACAGACCCAGATAGCTGATGAATGCCACCAAATCTCCGGGCGTAATCTGACCCAGAATGGTATGACGGCCTCCGAGAAAGAGGATGAGCACCAGGCTGAGGTTGGTCAAAAATATCATCATGGCGGAAAGGGAACTGGTGATCTGCACCAGGCGAATGTTCTGCCGGATATACTCGCGGGAAATCGCATCTACCCGGGAAGTCTCAATTGCTTCGCTGTGATGGGCCTTGACGATGCGTATTCCGGCAAAGCGCTCCCGAATGGCTTCGGTGAGAGTTGAAAATGCGGCCTGAACGTCTTGATAGTGTTGATGCATTCTTTTGCTGATGAACCGGGTTCCGACAGCGATCATCGGCATCGGGATCAGGACATAGAGGGTCAACTGCAGATGAATGTAGGCCATGAAACCGACAGCCGCCGTTCCCATGATGACGGCATCCGTCAGGGCCACCATCCCCATCCCGACCGCCATGCGCAGATGCTGAATGTCGTTGGTGGCATGGGCCATCAGATCTCCTGTTTTGACGTGATCGAAATAACCGGCGGAGAGAGTCTGTAAATGAAAAAACAGCCGATTTCTCAATCCTTCTTCCACCTCTCGGGCCGTGCCGATCAAACAGCGCCGCCAGACGTATCGGAAGGCGCCCATGGTCAGGGCGATTCCCAGAATTTCGAGTCCGTATACGAGAAGCCCTGTCGGTGTTATGGTGAAGACAGTCAGATCGTCGATCACCCATTTGGTGATTCGGGGGATTACGAGTTGAAGGAAATCCACAAGAATCAGGCTGGAGATTCCCGTTGCAATGATCAGGCGATTCTTCCGAAAATAAGGCAGGATCAACAGGAAAGATTTCATGATCCGACTATAAATCAATTTGAGCTAAAGTCAATTCGAATGGTTTCATGGGTGTTTCGGGGGATAGCTGCTCCGGTATGCGGCTTTTTGAAGTTGACTTCAATTGGCAATTTTATTAGGGTCAACCGACTGGTTTGTGATGACCAGTGTTGAGCGAATGGTGATGCCGGCGGTCTGTTTTACAGAAAAAGGATGACTTTATGATGTTTTCCCAAGATGATCTCCTGAAGGTTTTTGTCGAAGAATCCATGGAGCATCTGTCTGCGATCGAAAACGATTTTCTGGCGCTGGAAAAAGCCGGAAATATCTTTGATTCGGATCTGGTCAACCGGGTTTTTCGCGCCGCCCATTCCATCAAGGGGGGGGCCGGGTTTATCGGTCTTCGCCATATCCAGGACCTGTCCCATAAAATGGAAACGGTATTGGGCCGGTTTCGAAAAGAAAAACAGGTTCCGGGTACTGAAATCGTCAATAGTTTACTGCTGGCTACCGATGTCCTGAAAAATCTTGTGGCCAATGTCGAGACCAGTGACAGAATAGATATCTCCCTCGCTCTGGAAGCACTGAACGCTGTCGGCGCCGACGCGCCGGTTTTATCGACTCGGGAGACACAACCGATTCCGGCATCACTTGCTTCCATTCAGGCCGATCAGGCGATTTTTTCAGAAATGGCATTGGCGGAACAAGATGTGCAGCAGGCCCGGAACGATGGAAAAACTATTTATATCCTGAGAATGGACGCCGCCCATGATGCGATGAACGGACGGACTCAAGACCAAATCACGGATGATATCAAGGCTTATACGACATTTCTGGCAAGCCGGACAGCGCCGGCGCACGATGCCGACTCTGATAAAAACGGCTCCGGTCCCCATTCTGTTCTCCTTGTTGCTTTTGCATCCGTCTTAAGCCCGGATGACGTGGCGCTGTTTCTGGACATAAGCCGGGAAGACCTTTTTCTGGTGGATGATATCCAGCCATCTCCATCGGCCGGCATCGACGAGGCCGCACCCCATGTGCCCAATGCGTCGCCATCTCGATCTGAAAACGAGGCCGAGGGTTTTCCGACCTCCATTCGTGTAAACGTTCACCTTCTGGATTCATTGATGAACCTGGCCGGAGAGCTGGTTCTCGGCAGAAACCAGTTGCTCAAGGCCATTGCCGCCAAAGATCAGAAGAACACAGAAATCGTAAGTAAACGCGTGGACGCTATTACGTCCGATCTTCAGAAAGTGATTATGCTCACCCGCATGCAACCGGTCGGCAGCTTGTTCAACCGGTTTCCGAGAATGCTCAGAAATCTTTCCCGCGAACTGCGAAAAGAGACCATACTCGAGGTTGAAGGTGCGGAAGTGGAGCTGGATCGCACCCTTCTGGAGGCGATGAGCGACCCGCTGAACCATCTGATTCGAAATGCCGTGGATCATGGCATCGAAACAGCGGATATTCGAAAACAGAACGGAAAACCCGAAACCGGAAAAATCCGGCTGAAGGCATATAATGAAGCTGGCCAGGTGGTGATCGAAGTTTCGGATGACGGCGCCGGCATCGATCCGGAGAAAGTGGCGGCTGCCGCCGTATCCAAAGGCTTTGTTTCCGAAGACCAGATACGGATCATGGCTCAGAAAGACAAGATGAACCTGATTTTTCTGCCCGGGTTTTCAACGGCCGACGCCATTTCGGATCTGTCTGGTCGCGGGGTGGGAATGGATGTGGTCAAGACCAATCTGGATCATCTCGGGGGACTGATCGATCTGGCTTCGGTTCCGGGGATGGGGACCCGGTTCACTATCAAACTACCGCTGACGCTGGCGATTATACCCAGCCAGATCATTTCAACCCAGGGGGAGCGGTTTGCAATTCCCCAGATGAATCTGGAAGAACTGCTCCGCATACCGGCGGGTAGTGTCAAGGACCGCATCGAATGGATAGGGGATGCCCAAGTCGTTCGGCTGCGGGAAAAGTTGTTGCCCCTGATTCGACTATCGGACATACTGGGCGTTTCCCGCACCTTCATCGATCCGAAAACAGGGCGGCGTCTGTCAGACCAGCGATGTTCCCTGGCTGACAGACGCTCGAAAAAATCCAAAATGTTCGAAGATGACCTTCACCTGCGTTCGGAAACGTCGCCCTCGGAAGGCGCCGCCGCAGCGAATCGTGCAGTTCCTGCGCCTGCCAGTTCCGGCGCTGTTGCTGCTGTCAAGTTCGGCCGGGAAATGACGGACCGCAGGCAGCGTGCATCGAGCGCCGTAAATATCGCCCTGGTATCCACAGGGCGGTTGCAATATGGTCTGGTTGTGGATGCATTTCATGATGCCGAGGAAATTGTCGTCAAACCTCTGGGGAAACACCTGAAATCCTGCCGAGGGTATGCCGGCGCCACCATCATGGGAGATGGGAAGGTGGTGCTGATACTGGATGTGAACAATCTGTCGGAAATGGCCGGACTTTTTTCCGTCAGTGGAACCCGCAGGGCAGTTGAAGTTGCCGGAACAGTGGAAAAATCAAGCGATCCGCACCTGGATCTGCTCAACCTTCTTATCTTTAAAAGTGCTGAAAACGAACAATTTGCGTTGCCTCTGAATCAGGTGATACGCATCGAAAAAATCAGGTCGAGCGATATTCAATCTTTCGGCAGTTTCCGTGCGATTCCATACCGGGGTGGAAATCTGCCTGTCTTCAGTATCGACGAGGTTGCCCGCGTCCGTCCGCTGGCTGCCTGCAACCAGATTCTGGTTGTCGTTTTCATGGCTGCCGGCAGGGAGTCGGGACTGCTGGCCATCGGTCCGGTGGATGCGGTGACGACACAAGCAGGTATCGACAGTATCACACTCAAGCAACCGGGCATTACGGGATCCATCATTCTGGATGGACAAATCACGCTGTTGGTGGATACGCTGGATTTAACCCGCAGCCTTCACCCGGAGTGGTTTTCGGGGAGCTGACAGCCTGTGAGATCGATCTATTTCAGATGATTTTCATGCCTTTCAGGCGGCATCGGGAACAAAATAATTTCAGATATTGACAGGTAAAGGAGGCCGAACGGCTATGTTGCGAAAGATGAAGATGCGGACCAAATTCATGACGGTATTTCTTGCAGTGGGAATCATCCCCTTTGCCGCTATCGGACTCATTTCAAAGCTGTCTGCCGGGCATGAGCTGGAAACGCAGGCATACCGCCAGTTGATCACCGTCCGGGAGATGATGAAGAAACAGGTCAAACACTATTTCGACGGTGCGTTTCAGGAAATGATGATTTTTGCCCGCAGCAGAGATGTCTCCGAATTTTTGCTCCGATTGGCTTCCTACCATGAGGCCACCCATGTCGAAAGAGACAGCCCCTTTGATGTGGCGGCTCCGGAATATCATCAGATTTATGAACAGTATGGCAAAAACGTGTCTTACTTCTGGAAAGACAGCGGGTATGTCGATGTCTATATTGTCTGTGCGGAACATGGTCATATCATGTTTTCATGTTCCAGAGGGATGGATCTGGGAACCAATTTGAATCAAGGGCCTTATAAAGACAGCAATCTGGCAAAGCTCTGGAAAAAAATTGTGACAACCCGTAAACCGGCCACGGTGGATTTTGAACCCTATGCTCCGCTCAACAACAGTCCGGCCGCCTTTGCAGGTTATCCCATTATGGGAAATCATGACAATATGATCGGTGTGATCGCATTTCAGCTCTCCGTAAAAAACATCAGCGCGATCCTGAATCAGCGCGACGGTATGGGAAAGACTGAAACGACATATCTGGTGGGGCCGGACAAACTGATGCGATCAGATGCCTTCTTGAATTCAGATCGTTTCTCCGTTAAAGCTTCCTTTCAGAATCCCGATGCGGGAAAAGTAGATTCCGAGGCTGTCCGGGAAGCGCTTTCCGGCCATAGCGGAGAAAAAATAATCCGCAATCAGGAAGGCCGTTGGGTGCTGTCTGCCTATTCGCCGCTGAAGATCGAGGATATGAACTGGGTCATCCTGTCTGAAATCGAAGTTGACGAGGCCTTTGGTTCGGTGCAGTCGTTGCAGTGGATCATGGGTACCGTGGCCATAATCGGGGTTGGAATCATCGGTGTAGTGGCGTATCTGATTACCCGATCCATCGTCTATCCCATCAATAAAAGCACCCGCTTTGCCAAACGCATATCGGAAGGCGATTTTACCGAAATGCTGGAGTTGGACCAGGAAGATGAAATCGGGACCCTTTCGAATGCCCTGAATGCCATGGTGGCCAATCTCAGAAACATGATCGGCCGGATCGCTTCGGGTGTTGAGACGCTATCGGCTTCATCGACCGAGCTTTCCGCCATTTCCAGACAGATGGCGGCCAATGCCAGTCATACATATGATCTGTCTGGAAGTGTCGCGGCGGCATCCGAGGAAATGAGCGCCAATATGACGTCTGTAGCGGCGGCCACCGAGCAGGCGTCCACCAATGTCAACATGGTGGCGGCGGCATCCGAGGAAATGACGGTAACGATCAACGAAATTTCCAGAAATGCAGAAAAGGCCAGAAATATCACCAATCGCGCTGTTTCCGATGCGCTGAGTGCTTCGCAAACCGTTGATGAACTCGGCAAAGCCGCCCGTGAAATCGGCAAAGTAACCGAGGTGATTGCCGATATTTCGGATCAGACCAATTTGCTGGCGTTGAATGCCACCATCGAAGCGGCCAGGGCAGGGGATGCCGGCAGGGGTTTTGCCGTTGTGGCCAATGAAATCAAGGAACTGGCCAGGCAAACAGCACAGGCGACGGATGAAATCAAAATCCGGATCGAAGGGATTCAGCATTCCACATCCGGTACGGTGGCCCAGATTCAGCAGATTTCCAAAGTGATCCATGATATCGACGAGATTGTTTCCTCCATTGCAACGGCCGTGGAAGAGCAGTCCATCACGACCAACGACATTGCTGGCAATGTCGCTCAGGCAGCCAGGGGGATATTCGAAGTCACGCAGAATGTTTCCCATAGCTCGGTTGTTGCGCTGAGCATCGCCAAAGATGTTTCCGGTGTGAATCAGGCCGGAGAGGAAATTTCGATGAACAGCTCACAGGTCAGTCTCAGTGCCGATGAGCTGAAGAAACTGGCCAAAGATTTGAAAGACATGGTCGAAATCTTCAAAATGTAGCTTTCAGGAGTGTTCGGAGAATGTCGAGCGAAATAGAAGAATTCCAGCCGCCACTCGAGCTGACCACATTCATGGTTGGAAATGCCTGTTGCGGCATTGACATCTTGAAGGTTCAGGAAATCAACAAACTGACCCAGGTCACCTATGTTCCTCTGGCCCCGGAATATATCAGAGGCATACTGAACCTCCGCGGACAGATCATCACGGTTGTGGATGTGGCAAAAAGACTGGGTCTGTCTTCCGCATATGAACCGAAGCGACAGCGAAACATCATCGTTCGATTCGAAAACGAGTCCGTTGGTCTTATCGTGGACGGCATCGGCGATGTGTTTCGAACACAGTGGCAATATATCGAAAAGCCGCCCGCCAATGTTGTCGGTGTTCAGGGCCGATATTTTGCGGGACTGCTTAAAACCGAAAAGCAGTTAATCAGCATTCTGAACCTGGATGCAGTACTCGGGTGAACGGATTTCTTATGAATGATCGCGTGAAGCTGAAAACCCTTGTGGTGGATGACAGCGCCATGTACCGCAGGATTGTTCAGGATGTTCTGGAAGTGTTTCCGAATGTGGAAGTTGTTGGAACGGCATCGAATGGAAAAATCGCATTGTTAAAAGCCGCCGCGTTGAAACCGGACCTGTTGACGCTTGATATCGAAATGCCGGAAATGGACGGCCTGGAAGTACTCGAGCGCCTGAAAATGGGGGGGTTGCATACCGTTGCCATTGTCTTCAGCACCTACACCACCGAAGGTGCGCGCATCACACTGAGAGCGCTTGAACTCGGGGCCTTCGATTTCATCCCCAAACCCAGTTCGGGGAATCTGGATGAGAATCGGGATCGCTTCAAACGACAGATCGCCCCCATGATAGAGGCCTTGGTCCGTTCGAAAAGAATGAAATCGGTTGTAAAGCCTATTGCTGAACCTCACCATGTGCATCGTGTTACAGCGCCGGCGGTATTCTCGCGAAATGCGGAACTTTCCAGAGCGGTCGCCATCGGCATTTCAACCGGCGGCCCGGCGGCGCTGACGAAATTAATCCCAAAAATTCCGGCGGATATCGGCGTTCCCATTTTCATCGTCCAGCATATGCCGCCCCTGTTTACCGATGCCCTGGCCCGGAAACTCGATTCCATCAGCGATATCGCCGTAAAAGAGGCCGTAGACGGCGAGGCGATTCACATCAATACCGCTTACATTGCTCCCGGGGGCAAGCAGATGAAGGTTGCCCGATCGGTTTCAGGCAATCATCTGGTGATTCAGGTGACCGATGATCCGCCCGAAAACAACTGCAAGCCGTCTGTGGACTATCTTTTTCGTTCGATTTCATGCCACTATGGAAAATATGCGACTGGCGTGATCATGACGGGAATGGGGTACGACGGAACCGAGGGCCTCAAGCTGATGAAGCAAAGCGGTGCGCTGGTGATTGCCCAGAATGAATCGACATGCGCTGTTTACGGCATGCCTCGAAGACCCGTCGAAATGGGGATTGTGGATGTGATCGCGCCGTTGGATCTCATGGCGGAAGAGATATGCCGGACCATTCGGTAACCTATCTGTGAAAGATGAACAAATGGACCCGGCCGAATTCGGAATGTGGGCAAGATACATCCAGGATATTTCGGGAATTTTTCTGGAGCCGGCCAAATCATATCTGATTGAAACCCGGTTGGGTCCGATCCTGCCGGAATGCAATTGCCGGACATTCACCGCTCTGTATCAAAAATCCAGAGCGGATGCTACCAGGGAAATCGAGAAAAAAATCATCGATCAGATCACCACGAACGAAACGTTTTTTTTTCGGGATGTCGCTCCATTTGAAATGCTGAAATTCAAAATTGTGCCGGATATGATCAATCGAAAAACCCAACAGGCCTTTACAAACTCTCCTGTTGCGATTCGTATCTGGAGCGCTGGATGCGCTTCCGGCCAGGAAGTTTACAGCATCGCCATGATCCTGAAAGAAATGCTCGAGGATTCGAAAAACTATCAACTGACGGTTCTGGGAACCGATATTTCCAGCAAGGCCATCCGTCGGGCCGATCACGGAACGTACAGCAAATTCGAAGTGGACAGGGGCCTCACAAGCGAACAAACGGAAAAAAACTTTGTCCGTGACGGGGAAGGCTGGAAAATCAAAGATGATATCCGGGCCATGGTAAGTTTTAAAAAAATGAATCTGATGCTGCCTTTTGCAGGCATGGGAAAATTCGATATCATATTTTGCCGGAATGTGGCCATCTATTTCACGACAGCCAATCGGAAAAAACTTTTCGAAAATATTGAAACGGTACTTGCGGCAGACGGGATTTTGATCGTCGGCGCCACCGAGTCTCTGACCGGCATCGCTCCGCAGTTTGAACCCAGATCGTATTCCGGGTCGATGTTTTACCAGCTCAAGAAATAGCCCTATATTTCATGAATAAAACGAATTTTCAGTTTGATATCCCGTGGCATTCACCCCACAGATAAAACAGAAATGCTTCCCCTTTTTCCAAAAAAAGGGGAGGGGAATTTTTAACACAGAACATTTTTTGTAAGGAATGATTTATGAGCGGGCCACTTAGGCGGATACTTGTCGTGGATGACAGCCAGACGATACGCATGCAGATTCGTGAGGAACTCGAGCAGGGGGGGTATGAAGTTGTCGAAGCGAAAAATGGACTTGAAGCCCTCATTTTTGCAGCATCGCCCACGCCGCCCGATTTGATCACGCTCGACATCGAAATGCCGAAAATGGATGGATTTGAAACCTGCCGGAAGCTCAGAGAAACGCATTATGCCCGATTTTTCAATAAAAGCGAAGATTATCGCGTATCCATCATTTTTATCACCGGCAATGACACCCTTGAAGATCGCAACAAAGGCTTTGAATTGGGTGCTGTGGATTTTATCACCAAACCGTTTCAGAAAGGGGAAGTTCTGACGGCTGTCAATAAGATTCTCAATCCACCGGAGGCACAGAGCGGAATCAAGGCCCTTGTGGCGGATGACAATATCGTTGCCAGAAAAATCGCATCCTTATGTCTCAGCCGGGAAGGCATCGAAGTCTTCGAGGCTGAAGATGGCGAACAGGCATACGATATCATTCGCAATTCCGGGCAGCGGATGGATATCGTCCTCACCGATCTGGTGATGCCGAACATGGACGGCATGCAGTTGTGCAGAAAGATCCGGCAGGATCTCGGCAAACAGGACATCCCGATCATCGTTTTAACCGCCATGTCGGATCTTTCCGGGATACTCGATGTCTTTAAAGTCGGCGCATCGGATTACCTGGTCAAACCTTTTTCAAAAGAAGAACTGCTGGCACGAATCAATGTGCATATCGAAAGAAGCCAGGTGAACCGGCAGTTGCGCAAGACGATCAAACTGTTGAAGGAAGCCAATGAAAAAATCGAGAAACTGTCTATCCTGGACCCCCTGACCGGGTGCTATAACCGGGGATATCTCAATAAACAGATCCTGATGGAACTCAAACGCTCCACCCGATACGAAAAGCCGTGTTCCATCATCCTGACGGATATCGATCATTTCAAACAGGTCAACGATACTTTCGGTCATCAGGTGGGCGATGCGGTCCTGATTCAGTTTGTTAAAAATCTTCAGGACATTGTCCGAAGCGAATCCGATTGGATTGCCAGATACGGCGGAGAGGAATTCCTGATCGTGCTGCCGGAAACGACAGTGTCCAACGCCGAAATCGTTGCGGAAAAACTCCGCATAGCCGTTTCGAGCCAACCGCTTCGATGTGGCGATCACCAGGTGAGTATTACCGCCAGCTTCGGGGTGACAGGGTTCGATCCTGACGCAAAAATTCCTGCCATAACATTGGAGCAGATGCTGAAAGCTGCGGATGAGAATTTGTATCGGGCCAAGCATGACGGCCGGAATCGGGTTGTCAGCAGTTTCCTGTGAAAATACTGCCACCCATGAAACACACAGAAGATATCGGCGGAAATATCGATCGATGACAGGATGAACCCATGAAATTTTTTCAAAAATGTCTGCTCACCGAACCCCATGTCTGTCCCTGGTGGTTGGCCTATACATTCGACAATCCCTTTCGACGGCTGTTTCATCTGCCAGAGACGATTTTCGCACCTCACCTGAAACAGGGGATGACGGCGCTGGATGCAGGATGCGGCATGGGATATTTTTCAATCGGCATGGCCCGGATGGTCGGCGAAACCGGAAAAGTGATCGCTGTCGATATTCAGCAAAAAATGCTGGATGTCCTTCAGAAGCGGGCATCCAGAACAGGTGTCGGTCACCGGATTCATCCCCATTGCGCCAGCCCGGACAGGATCGGGCTGGCAAACGTTGTCGGAAAAATCGATCTGGCCCTGACATTCTGGATGGTACACGAAACCCGGCATATCGAAAACTTTGTCACTGAAATTTCTTCCCTGGTCAAGCCCGGCGGAAAGTATCTTCTGGTTGAACCCAGAGGGCATGTGCCTCTTGATCTTTTTCAGCGCATCACAGATGTGGCTGTTCAGGCCGGGTTTCATGTTCTGGATCATCCCCGAATCGCCTTGAGCCATGCTGTCTGGTTTCAAAAATAAAAAATTGAAGTAAAGTTGACAATCAAACCCCATATTAATTTTATGAAGGAAATTTTCTGATGTTTGCACTGACAATGGACTATATTCAACACCAGGTCGCCGATTCTGCGGTCATTTTTCAGCGCGGCAGCCGACTTTACAAACACGGGCTTTTCAACTGCACGGAAGCCGATCCGAAGCAGGGATCATTTATTTATGAAATCGACGGTAATTTCGGCGACTACACCACCCGTATTCAACTGTCGGCGGTCGGTGTCCATACGGACTGCGACTGCCCTTATCCGGGCAAGGGATGCAAGCATGCAGTCGGCGTTCTGCTGGATGTGATGGATCGTCAGGTGGTGTTTCAAAAGATTTCAGACTGCCGGTCCCCCGAACCCGTTCAACCGGCTGATGATTGGTTGACGGCGGATGAAATCCGGTCTCAGGCCCTGGCCGACCGGCAGCAGAAGGCCCGCAAGGAAGCATTTGAAGTGACTTTGGGGGACATGCTCAAGGGCGAACACATCATCCAGACCCCCAAGGGCCGTCAGTACCGGGTAACCCTGCATGATCCGTTGAGCGGCCTGGGCCATTGTTCCTGCCCGGATTTTCTCACCAACAGGCTGGGAACCTGCAAGCATTTGATTCATATTACCGAAATCCTGCGAAAGGATAAAAAGCAGCAGGAGCGGCTGCAGCAGGAGCGGTTCCCGTTTGTGGATATTTTCTGGGATTCGGTCACAGGCCTGCCCAAAATGTTCTGTGAACGCCCGGATGCGGAAATCGCCGGCATTCGCCCCCTGATTGCCGACTGTTTCAACGCCAGCGGCGAGTTTATCGCAGGCGATATCGCCGACATCATGCCCCTGATTGCCGGTGCGGCGGAACACAAGCGGGTTCGGGTTCAAGATGAGGTGTTGAATCACCTCGATCGATGCCTGACGGCCCGGGAGATGGATAAGCTGTCTCAATCTCCTTTGCCGGAGATGACGTTTTTAAAAACCCGGCTCTATCCTTATCAGGAAGCCGGCGTCCGCTTTACACTCTATAAACCGGCGGCTCTGATCGGTGATCAGATGGGGCTGGGAAAGACCCTTCAGGCCATCGGTGTCGCCATTTTGAAGAAAGAGATTTTTGGATTCAATAAAATTCTGGTGGTAACACTTGCTTCTCTCAAGGAACAGTGGAAACGGGAAATCGAGCGGTTTTCAACTGAAACGGCGGTTGTCATCACCGGGTCGGTTGTGCAGCGTCGCGGAATATATCATGGAGATCCCAGTTTGTTCAAAATCACCAATTATGAAACCGTGCTTCGGGATATCGATGTAATCCGGGAGTTTGCACCGGATATCGTCATCCTGGACGAAGCTCAGCGCATCAAAAATTTTGAAACCAAAACCGCCGAAACCATCAAGTCCATCCCCAGACGCCATGCACTGGTTCTGACCGGGACGCCATTGGAAAACAAACTGGAGGATGTGTATTCGATCGTTCAGTTTCTGGAACCGGCCCTTCTCTCACCCCTGTGGCGGTTTGCCGCCGAGCATTTCATGCTGAGCCGCAGCAAAAAAGGAAAAATTCTGGGATACCGCAACCTGGATCGACTTCACGACAAGCTGCTGCCCATCGTGATCCGCAGACGGCGGGAGGAAGTGCTGGATGATCTTCCCGAAGAAGTCATCAATACCTATTTTGTCGATCTGGACCCCCGGCAGCGCAATCTGCATGCCGGATTTGCACAGAAACTCCTGCCTTTGATCCATAAAAAATTTCTGACGCCCATGGATCTTCGCCGCATTCAGGAACTGTTGCTCTGCATGCGCCGCGTTTGCGATTCCACCTACCTGATCGACCGGGAAACCCATGTTTCGCCCAAACTGAAAGAACTCGAGTCGATCCTCGATGAGCTGGTGCTGGCCAATGGTCGGAAAGTCGTCATTTTCAGCGAATGGACGACCATGACATTCTTGATCGCCAAAACACTTTCGGCCGCCGGAATTTCCTTTGTGGAGCTGACCGGCAAAGTTCCGGTTCCCAAACGCCAGGCCCTGATCGATGCCTTTACCCATCAGCCGGACTGCAAGGTCTTTCTGTCCACGGATGCCGGCGGTGTGGGGCTGAATCTTCAGGCCGGCGATTGCGTCATCAATTTCGATTTGCCCTGGAATCCGGCCAAACTGTATCAGCGTATCGGGCGCGTCAACCGTATCGGTCAGAAAAGCAGCCATGTGCATGTGGTCAACCTGGTGGCCAAAGACAGTATCGAAGAGAAAATTCTGGCCGGCATTCAGCTTAAAACCGATGTGTTCAAAGGCGTTTTTGACGGTGGAATGGATATCGTTGAATTCTCTCAAGAAAAACGCATGGCGCTGCTGGGCAGGTTGCGGGAAATGGTCGAAGAACCTCTTCCACCCCCTTCTGCTGCCGAATCAGTCGAAATTCCGGAAGACATGCCGCATTTTCTGAATCCGGAAATCCTGGGTCGCACCGAACCCGTGATTGATGATGCAGGCACCAGCGCACTCCCGCTGTCACAACTGCAGGCTGAAGAACCATCGGCTGCCGGAGAAATCCTGTCGTCATACGATGCGGAAGAAACCGTGGATGCCTCCGTTCCGGAACATGCCGATTCTCAGGATGCGCCGTCGGATCAGCGCAATCCGCTGTTTAGCCAGCCTCCGGAAAAAATCGAATCCGTGCTGAATGCCGGCATGCAGTTTATCGGAGGGCTGCTGGAAATGGCTACCGGCCGGCCCATCGGGCTGTCCATGGGCAACGAGCCCATGGTTCAGGTGGATCGGGAACGAGGCGAAATTACGCTGAAATTCCGGTTGACTTAACCATTTGTTTTTTGACACCAGACAACGGTATCCACACAAATCAGTTCTTGACGATCCAGTGTTTCTGCATCATAAAATAACAATATGTTAAGTTGCTGGAATCTGCGATTTCTATTAAACCGCATGGATGAAATCGATATCTCATCAATTTTATAGCGCGTTTGACCCGTTTTTAGAAAGGATAAGAATCATGGCAGCGTCGGATAATAAAGGGATTCTTCTGGAAAGCGGCACAAATGAACTGGAGCTGATCGAACTCTATATCGACGAAGAAGGCGGATATCGGGGGTATTACGGCGTCAATGTGGCAAAGGTGCTGGAGATCATCAGCCTGCCACCGGGGGTTGCCAAGCCCCCGAACGCCGCTCCTTTTGTGGCAGGTGTATTCAACCACCGGGGCAAGGTGATCACGCTGGTCGATCTGGCCCTCTGGCTGGGAAAAAATCGCACGGAAGGCGCAAACCCCATTGTGGTCATTACGGAGTTCAACAGGATGACCTCCGGTTTTCTGGTTTCCGGAATCACCCGGATCCATCGCACCAGTTGGACGGACATCCGGCCGGTGGACCCGTTTATGCAAAAGTTCTGCGACAGCATTACCGGTCTGATCCATTTGGAAGACAGAACGGTTCTCATGCTGGACCTGGAAAGGGCCATCGGTGAAATTGATCCTCGTCTTGCCGTGCCCCATCCCCATCCAGGCGATGAAAAAGCAGCGGCATCAGGAACCGCCGGCACCGGGCTGCGCTATCCGGTGCGCATTCTGCACGCTGACGATTCCGCGATGATCCGGCGGGCTACCAAAAAATTTCTCGAAGAAAATAGAGAGTTTATCGTTACATCCAAGATCGATGGTCGGGAAGCCTGGGAATTTCTGCTGGATATCAAGCAGGAGGCCGGTAAGCAGAACAGGCCGGTTACCGATTTTATCGACATCATTCTTTCGGATGTTGAAATGCCGCAGATGGACGGTTACCATTTCTGCCAGAAAGTGAAAAATGATCCAGCTCTCAAAGTTCTGCCGTTTGTTCTGTTTTCCTCATTGATAACGGACAAACTTCGTCATAAAGGGGATTCCGTTCATGCCGATGCGCAGCTCTCCAAGCCGAACCCTGATGAACTGGTTGAAAATTTAAAAGAAATCATGTTGAAAAAAATGTAATTCCATGTTGGATTTAAAAGGAAAAGATATCGATGTATAAAATAGCTGTTTTGCCTGGAGATGGTATCGGGCCGGAAGTCATGAAGGAAGCGCTGAAAGTTCTTGATGTCATCCGGAAAAAATTCGATTTTCAGTTCGAATGCCAGGTAGCGGATGTCGGGGGGTGCGCCATCGACAGCCGGGGTACGGCGCTTCCCCCCGAAACGGTGACATTATGCGAAAGCAGCAGCGCCATCCTGTTTGGCTCCGTAGGCGGGCCGAAATGGGAGAAACTGGCTCCGGAAAAACAGCCTGAACGCGCCGCCCTGCTACCCCTCAGGAAACACTTCAAACTTTTCTGCAATCTTCGACCGGCAAAAGTGTATCCGGCCCTGGCTGCCGCCAGCCCTCTGAAACCTGAAATCGTCGGCGCCGGATTCGACATTCTCTGTGTCCGGGAACTGACCGGCGGCATCTATTTCGGATTACCCAAAGGCCGGGAAGGGTCCGGTTCCGAAGAAAAAGCATTTGACACCATGGTTTACACCCGCCCGGAGATTGAGAGAATCGCGCGGGCGGCATTCGATATTGCTCGGCAACGCAGAAAAAAAGTGACATCCGTCGACAAGGCCAATGTGCTGACCGTCATGGTTTTCTGGCGGGAAGTCGTCAACGAAGTGGCAACGGCGTATCCGGATGTGGAACTGGATCATCTTTATATCGACAATGCAGCCATGCAGCTCATCAAAGACCCGGGGCGCTTCGATGTCCTGCTTTGCGAAAACATGTTCGGAGATATTTTATCGGATGAATGCGCCATGCTGACAGGCTCCATGGGCTTGCTGCCGTCGGCGAGTCTGAGCGAGGGCCGTTTCGGTCTCTACGAGCCGGCCGGCGGATCGGCGCCGGACATTGCCGGCATGGGAATCGCCAATCCCGTGGCACAGATTCTGTCTGTCGCCATGATGCTAAAATACAGCTTCGGGCTGGATGCGGCGGCAGATGCCATTGAAAGTGCGGTGGCGGCCGTCTTGTCATCCGGAATTCGCACCCGCGATATTGCCGGGAATCATTCTCAGGCGGTTGACACAGCGACGATGGGTACCGCCATTGCCGATTGGATTATGCGTCATGAAATCAGGCAGTCACACCGTCAACGGTCATAATCTTAACTTTTGAACCCCCTCCCCGCTGGGGGAGGGAGCATCAGAAGAGTGCAGATTATGCTCGTTCGCGAGTCATATCGCTTGTGTCCTGGGGGTGCTTCAAAAGTCCTTGAAATCATTCTCATCCATAGGAATGATATCGTCTGGATTGACTTCTCTGGACCGTTGAAATGACAGGGCTTTACCCTTTGCCGATCTTTTGGCCACGGCAAGTGATTTTTGCTGCGGCCGTCTAACCCCTGTGCCGGGTCTCGGCCGTCCGACAGTGCTTGAACGGTTCTTAAATACGCCGCCGACAATGGTTACCAGTTCATTGACCATCCCCTTCATCTGCTCTGCTTGAGCATTCAGTTCTTCGGATGCGGATGCAGATTCCTCGGCAGTGGCGGCATTCTGCTGGGTGACCTTGTCCATTTCGGATACGGCGATATTGACCTGTTCGATTCCCTTGGCCTGCTCGCTGGAGGCGATAGCGATCTCACCGACCAGATCTCCGATTTTGGAAGCGCTCTGAGCGACATGGGCGAAAACAGCATTGCTCCGGTTGACATGCTCTGCACCTTCTCGGACTTTCTTGGAGGTTCCCTCGATCAGGCCGGAGGTGTTTTTGGCGGCTTCGGCCGCCCGAAGCGCCAGGTTTCGAACTTCATCGGCCACCACGGCGAAACCGGCGCCGGCTTCACCGGCCCTGGCCGCTTCAACTGCCGCATTCAGGGCCAGAAGATTGGTCTGAAACGCGATTTCATCGATGGTACGGATGATTTTTGATGTTTCATCGCTGGCTTTCAGGATTTCGGACATGGATGTTGTCAGCTCGGATATGGCTGTCGATGCGGTCTGAAAGCTGGCGCTGGTTTCTTGCATCAAGGTGTGGGCCTGTTCCGCGTTGCGGGCGTTCTTTTTGGTCATGGAAGACATCTGTTCCAGCGAAGCGGACGTTTGCTCGATAGATGCGGCCTGTTCCGATGAGCCCTCCGCCAGGGTCTGGCTTGCGGATGATACCTGTGATGCAGCGGCGGATACCTGATCAGCGCCTTCATTGAGTCCTGCAATGATCTGATTAATGGGTTTTGAAATGCTGCGGCTGAAAATCCAGATGGCTATCAGGGAAATTGCCAGAAAAATGAAAGATACCAAACCCAATATCTTTCGCAGGGCAATGATGGGCCCCATGAATTCATCCGCTGGCTGGGTAACCCCGAGGCTCCATCCGGCGAAATCGACCGGCGCAAAACCGGCTATTTTTTCAACGCCTTCAAAAGTATAGGTATCGATGCCGGTCTGACCTCCCAGCATTTTGTCCATAATCGACTTCATGTCCTTTATACTGTTCAGATTGAGTTCGAGAACATGTTTGGGATTGGGGTGGATAATCACCAGGCCATTGCGATCCACCAAGAAAGGGTATCCGGTTTGTCCGGCCTTGACCGCCAGTATCTTTTCAGAGAGAATTTCCATTTTCAGGACAATTGCCAGGGCGCCTGAAAACTGTCCTGAAGGAGAAAATACAGGGATGCAGACGGGAAGCACCGTATTGTTCGTTTTTTTGGATTTTACCGGAGTCGATAGGTTGATTTTGTTGGTCTTTGCATCCTGAAAATACGGCCGGTCCGCCACAGAAATCCCCTTGTAGCTTCCCTCCACGCTGTCAGCGTATATGATGCCATCCGGATTGCAGACAAAGATGGTCTCATAGTTTTCTCCGATCTGCTTCATGGTATTGACCAGCTTCCGTTCCAGCCGTTGAATGTCTGTCGTTGCATCCGCAATGCCGATTTCAGCCACTTTGGCGGCCACATCGATCGTGGTGTTGCCTACCGCCAGATCCTTGGCCAGCTTGATTTCCTCCTGCAGCACCATCTGGGTCAAGACAGACAGGCTTTTGGCGATGTTTTCGACATTCTGCCGATTCATTGCAGTCAGGTCACTCGACAACTTCGTTTCCGAAAAGAAGGCGAACGCCAGAATCGGCAGAAGTACGCACAATGAACCTCCGGTAAGAAGTTTGAAATGAAGACTTCGGTTTTTCATGGTTTCCTCTCTGTAACATTGGGTTATAGACAGTCATTATTGTGGATGCCGATAGCATTATGGATCAGGGGTGTCAAGCAAGGATTCCGATGTCCTTGCTAAAACGTATAAGCCGGCCTCAGAAAACATTCCAGCCGGCGGACCTGCGTTCAGTGCAGATGCACGAGAACGGATGATTGCTTTCGCATCTAGTGCCCTATTTGAATTCAATGTGGTTGAGGCCTCTTCCCGGAACGGTGAGAACTGTGCCCTGAAACAGGTTGCGATTCCAGTTCTTCCAGAGCATGGGAATCTTCCTTCCTGAGTATTAATGGAGTTGTCCCTTGTCTTCGGCTTTCATAACGGCTCATAGGGGGACTCCTGGTCACAGATCTTTGGAAATGCGGATCGAAAAAACCGTTCCGCCGGATTCGGGGCAATGTACGGCCAAGGCGCCTTGGTGTTTTTCCACAATGATATCATAGCAGATGCTCAGCCCCAGTCCCGTGCCCCCGCCGGGCGGTTTGGTGGTAAAAAACGGCTCGAATATCCGGGTTCGGATATCGGCTGGAACTCCGGGGCCGTCGTCTGCAATCTCGCAGTAAACATCATTTTCATCCTGCCAGGTTCGGATAGTGATCTGCCCCCGTTCCTGCCGGTTCATTGCCTTAATGGCCTGGGCGCTGTTGACGATCAGGTTCAGGAACACCTGATTGAGCTGCTCGGGCAGGCAACGGATATCAGGCAGTTTCGCCAGATCCGTCGTGACGTCAGCGACATATTTGTATTCGTTTCTGGCGATTACCAGGGTGTCTTCGATGCAGACGTTGATATCGAAGGCTGTGAATTCCCCAGACCGGTCCACATGAGAAAAATCGCGCATGCTCTGAATGATCCGGGCGATACGCTCGAAACCGCGGCGGGATTCACTGAAAAGGGAGGGGGTGTCGTCCAGGATGAAATCGAGTTTTAGTTCGGTTTCTTTGTCGTGAACCGCTATCGATTCCGGCAGCGATGGATTTGTGTTTTCGATGGCGGCTGCCAGGTGTCGATATGCCTGGAGGACTTCGACGATATCTTCGAAATATTCGGCAAGTGTAACAAAATTCACAGAAACGAAATTGAGGGGGTTGTTCAGCTCATGGGCAATACCCGAAGCCAGTTGTCCGACAGAGGCCATCTTTTCCTGAATGGCCATCTGCGCATGAAGTTCCTCCAGTTCCCGGGTCCGCTCCTGAATCCGCTGTTCGAGCGTTTCGGTGAACTGTCGCAATGATTCCTCCGCCTGCCTGCGTTCGGCGATCTCGGCAGTCAAGGCTAAATTGGTTGCATCCAACTCGGCCGTCCGATTGCAGACTTGCATCTCAACCTCTGTATAAGCCTGATTCAGTGCATCCTTTGTCTGCCGCAGTTCATGGAATTGACCTGTCAGCGAATCCGCCATCTCCTGAAAATTTGTGATCAGGTGGTTTGCTTCCATGATTCCGCTTTCCGGCCAGGCAATCTCTTTGCTGTTCGCCGTTGAGAGCTTGCTCGAAAAGTCTTTTGTCATCAGGCGCAGCATTTCAAGGGTAGCGATCGATTTGCGGCTCAGCAATTCAGCCAGTCCCATCGCTACGATTAAAATCAGAAACAATAGCGTCAGTTTGCCGGTATAGTTCTGATAAAGCGTCTTCTGAAAGGGTGCCACCGGCTGCTCTATAATCAGTTTCCATTCCGCCAGGTTACCGATGGCGCTTTCCACGATGTAGGATGATTGCTTCCAGCGTTCCATAACACTGGTATGGGCAGGCACGACCGGCACCCACTGACTGATCTGTGCATCCAGATGAACAAGCGATCCCTGGCTTCTGATAAAATGGGTCATCACTTGTTGATCGGCGCGGTTGGTCATGATGACGTTGCCGTTTTTATCGATCAGTGTATAAAGGGTGGCGTTTTCATCTGTGCTTTTATTGAGAAACTGCTTGATTTGCTCCAGAGAAAGGATTCCGGTGACATAACCGTTGTATTCTCCTGATACGACCACCGGCGACAGCATTGTGGTAAAGGGCTTGGGAACGCCGATTCTGCCCATGACCACCTCCGAGAGCATCGGTTTGAGCGTCTGTTTGAGCGTCAGGATAAACGGACGATCGGCGAAATTTTTACCGATGTTGTTCTGCCCCAGTTCATCGAACAGCGGAAAGAAGGCGGTGGTGGTGGCTTCTTTATCCAGCAGCCCGATTCGCAGAAAATTGGTGTCCGAGTTTTTTGTCAGTTCCAGATAGGGTTGCATCTGCTCCGGGGATGTTGTCGCCGCCATCCCTGCCAGATTGTTGATGATCGATGCTCTGTTCGAAACCCAGGTTTCCAGGTATTGACCAGCGATCTGACTGTCTTGAATCAGCGTGCTGCGCATCCGTCTGTCTATTTCGGTAAAATCGGTTCGGCTTCCGATCGCCAGCATGATCAACGCCGGACACAAGACGAAAAATGCCAGAAGGTTGTAGATAATCTCTTTGTAAGATATCAGCGATGCACGCCGGCGGACGGCAAATCCGGTAAAGATCAGCCGGGCCGCCAGGGTATTGGTGATGCCGTTCACCGCCTGTTTGACCATGACAATCGAGGTGCTGTTTAAAGGAATGTGCATGGCGATGTGGTAGAAAAGATAGACTAGTGGTATCCCGATGAGTATCCAGTATATCGTATCCGCCAGCACCATCCCGATCCGGCGGCGGTTCATCAGCCAGCCGACAACCGCAACTTCCGATGTCATGATAATGATTGCGTAGGGGTGATACCAAAGAATATACGTATAGCTGGAAATAACGGCAGCCGCCGGAATTCCGATGGCAAGCCCGAAGAACTGCAACGCCAGCATGGCGAAGATACTGCCGAATATAAAGTCGATATTCAGGAATATCGGAAAGTTGAAATAGTTGCCGAAAAGACCTGCGGCGATAAGGGCTGTGCTCTGTATGGTAATGCCTGCAAGATTTGCTTTCGGAGTTTCAGCCATTCTCTTGATCCTTCAATTGCGGATTTCCCGTGTAGCAGAAAAGATGTCAACCTTTCAGCCGTTCGCTTGATATCATCGAACACCTTTTGCATTCAAAAATGGGCCATAAGATTTATCCGTTCCCTGGATATGTTTTGTGAGCCAGTCCTTCAAAAAATTTGCGATCTGAATAGGGCTGGATATCTGTCCGAAATCATACTGCTTTTTAAGCTCAAGAACATGCTGAGTCATTTTTTCATGTTTTTGCTTGTGCGCCTCATAATCGGGATAGGCGTAGAGTTTCATCAAGCTTTCTTCGGTTGTAAAATGAGTTCTGGTATATTCCATCAGGCTTTTCAGAACCGCATTCAGGGTATCTTTCCCTTTGCCGGCCTTCATCGAGTCATATAATTCGTTTAAAAAAACCACTATTTCCATGTGCTGTTCATCAATTTTTGCGATGCCCACGCTGTAATCGTTTTTCCATTCAAAAAGCGCCATATCTTCTTCTCCTTAGTTTGCGGGTAAATTGAAAAGAATTTACACCATCCGGACGATTTCCTCAAATGCCTTTTCAATGCGTTTTCGAGAAACCGGGAAAGCGGTTTTCAGCTCTTGGGCGTATAAGGAGACTTTGAATTCCTCGATCACCCAGAAAACATCCTGAATCGCCTGCTTCTTCATATCTGTTGCATGGCTGGAGAGCCCGTTCTGAAAGGTTTTGAGCCTGTCGGTCAGAATTTGAATTTCCCGGCTTTTGATCTGATCCTTGTCAAAGTCCAGCCAGGCCCGCTGTGCGCGGATTGCAATTGCACGCATATACCGGATCAGATGCGGAAACCGATCTGTGTCATACCGGGTCATGAAATCATCCGGCACCAGGAGGCGAATCTCTTCTTTTCGTGCTTGCCAGAACTGTCCGGCAGTTGCATTGACCGGGTTGTTTCTGATGAGTGTGTCGATTACGCCGATCGCTTCGGTCAGCGTTTCAAGAACTTCCATGCTGCTTTCCAGAAACCTGGCAGCCAGGGACGGCACGTCGGTAAACGTCTTTTCCGTATGGGCCATAAATTCGCTTTGGGATCGGATGTTTTTGGCGAACAGCCGAATGATCAGTGATTGATACAGTTTTTTTTCGATTTTTTTGGCGCCACCGCATTTTTCAGCTAACGCGTTACGATGTCGGGGGATGGCCAGATATTTGCGAAGAAATTTCATTTCCCTGGCGAAAACGATTTCCACCAGTCCGGCAACGCCCATGCAATGGGCCGAAATCGCCTCGGCAGGGTCTTCAAAGAGCCGCAGACTGATGGCGCCGTTGTCTGAATTCCTGACCAGGGCGGGAAACAAGGTCCAGTTGATTCCTGCCTCTCCCCGGATATCGATGGCATTGGGAAGCTCTGCCATGTTCCATGTGGTGACGGATGTCTGCTCCCAGTTTTTTCGGGCAAGATCGAAGGCCGATGTGCTGATGGGTTCCAGCATCACGTTTTCGAGAACGGATCTGTCCCGGCCGCTGCAGATCTCCTTGCCTTCGGGGCTGATAATGGCGATACGCATTTTCAGATAATCCGGCAAGGTATCTTCCGACCAGACGGATGCCGGGATATCGATGCCGAAACGCTGGTAGACGAACCGGCTGAGGGCATTGGCCAAAATATCATTTTCCCGTGGCATTTCCGCGACAAGGATGTCTACAGTTCGGGAAATGGGAACCAGTTGTTTACGGTAGACCTTGGGAAGGGCTTTGATCAGAGCGCCGAGTTTTTCCTTCAAAAGTCCTGGCACCATCCAGTCGAGCGATTCACGGGGAACGGCCGGCGCCGCCGCCGAAGGAATGTGAACCGTCAGTCCGTCTTCCCGGCTGCCGGGTTCAAAACTGTACAGACATGAAAAATGGTTGCCGCCCAGCGCCACCCTGTCCGGATAGAGCGCCAATTCCTCGGAATCTGGCGCATATTGAAGCAATTGCTCCCGGTTCATGTGTAGAAAATGATCTTTTCCCTTGTCTTTCAGAAAATGTTGAAACGTCCGGATGTCATAAATCGAAGTGGGAATCCGCCCGCGGTAAAAATCAAAGAGATCCGATTCACCGATCAGCATATCCTTTCGCCGGAACCGGTTTTCGATATCCTGAATTTCTTCGATCAGGCTCTGATTGTGAATCATGAAGGAAAACGGCTTTTTGATATCGCCGTCCACAAGTGCGCTTCTTATGAAGATATCGGAGGCTTCCAGCGGATCGATCCGGCCGTAGGATACCGGACGTCGGTTGACGATCACAAGCCCGAAGAGACTGACCTGTTCGAAGGCCACGACCTCGCCGCGGCTGCGCTCCCAGTGCGCCTGGCTCCAAGTGTAGCGGCAAAGGCTCTTTCCCAGCTCTTCGAGCCATCCGGGATCGATGCCGGCCACAATCCGAGCAAAGAGACGCGAGGTTTCCACCATTTCCGCCGCCATGATCCAGTTTCCGGCCTTGTTGAATATACAGGAGCCGGGGAAAATCATGACTTCCCGGTCCCGCGCCGCCCTGAAAATGTTCTTGTCTTTTTTCATGGCGATGTTGGAGAGAAATCCACTGAGGATAGCGCGGTGGATAGCGCTGTAGGTATCTGTAAAATCCGATGTATTTTGGGGTTTTGGCTTTGACGGAATCGAAATCGATGCAGGGGAGGGGGGCTTTGTATCGGATATCAACTTGAGTTCTTTAACAATTTCTGAAAGCTGTGAATGTATGTCGCGCCATTCGCGCATCCGCTTGAACGACAGGAAATGCCGGTTACAGAACCGTTTCAAACTGTCCGAGGATTTATCCGTTTCCTGAAGCAGGCGGTATTGGTTCCAGATATTCAACAGGCTGATAAAGTCAGATGAGGGATCTCTGAAAATCCGATGGGCGGCGTCTGCCTGCTGTGTCTTTTCCAGGGGTCTTTCACGGGGGTCCTGGGTGCAGAGGGCGGCGATGATAATGGCAATTTCCGGAACACACCCTTCGATCCGGGATTGCAACAGAATCCGGGAAAGCCGGGGATCCACCGGTATTCGCGACATGAGCCGGCCCTGTTCGGTCAGCGTATGACAGATCACAGATGACCGCTTCAACACGTCGTCCGTCGCGTCCGCTGTCATCTGTTCTCCATCATCCGTCTTCCGGATGGCCCCCAGTTCTGTCAGCAGATCGAACCCATCCGCGATGCTGCGGGAATCGGGTCGGTCGATAAAAGGAAAATCGGCGATGGTTCCCAGCTTCAGGGCCATCATTTTCAGGATGACTTCCGCCAGGTTGGATCTCAGGATTTCCGGACGCGTGTACTGGGGACGGGATAGATAATCTTCTTCGGGATAGAGCCGGATGCAGATACCGTTTTCCATGCGGCCACATCGCCCTTTCCGCTGATCCGCACTGCTTCGGCTGATGGGCCGCACCTGAAGAGATGTGGTTCGAGACCGGGGGGTATATTGGGAAATCCGAGCCAGGCCGGCATCGATAACGTATTTGACGCCGGGAATCGTCAGGGATGTTTCGGCGATATTGGTGGCGACGATGATTTTTCGGCCGACCGCCGGCATGAAAACGCGGGACTGATCCTTACCCGAAAGCCTGGCAAAGAGGGGAAGGACGGTAACATGCGGAAACTTTCTGCCGGCGATCAGTTCGCAGGTTTCCCGAATGTCCTGTTCGGTGGGCATGAAAACGAGGACATCGCCGAAAGGTTCCTGCCGGCAGAGCCGTTCTACTGCACGGACCGCCTGCTCGACGGCGGTGGGTTCTTCATCCGTATCGGACGGCGCCGTCGGCGGAACATAGCGGACTTCCACCGGATACATGCGCCCGGACACCTCGATGATCGGCGCCAGATCGAATGCCTTGGAAAATTTCTCCGTGTCGATGGTAGCGGAAGTGATGACCAGTTTCAGGTCGGTACGCTTCTGCTGTAAGGTCTTGACAATACCGAGTATGAAATCGATATTCAGACTGCGTTCGTGGGCTTCATCCACAATCAGGGTGTCGTAGCGATTCAAAAAGGGATCATTCAGTGTTTCCGCCAGAAGGATGCCGTCGGTCATGATCTTGATGACCGAGCGGGGGCCGGTATGATCGGTGAATCGGATTTTGTATCCAACGGACTGGCCGACGGGTTCTCTGAGTTCTTCAGCAATGCGGTTTGCCACGGTCATGGCGGCAATGCGTCGCGGCTGGGTACACCCGATGATGCCGTTTATGCCTCGGCCGGCGTCCAGACAGAATTTAGGCAACTGGGTTGTTTTCCCGGAGCCGGTTTCTCCGGATACGATCACGACCGGATGTGCGGAAATAGCCTGGATGATTTCATCTTTTTTTTCCATGATGGGCAGGGCAGGGTCATACACGCGTTCGGGAATACTGACAGCACTGGTCCGAGCCGGCTGCGGACAGGCGGATGACTGCAGAGGATGGTTATTAAAACGCGATTTCATTTTTCGGGGAGGTAATCATCATGATGCCGATATTGAGGAATTTCAAGTTCTTATTTCCCCCTTTGTTGAAAAAGGGGGAAAACTGTCTATGAGGAATGGTTCGTTTCCGGCCTGTCAACTAGTCGGATTCTGTATGGTCAGGGGAATCTGAAGAATCAGAATCCGAAGAACCGGAGGCGTCTGAGGCAGGGGCCGGACTCTTTTTCTTGTTGTATCGACGGCGTCTGCGCTTCTTTTTGACGGGTGCGGGTTCGGCGGATGCCGCCGGCGGTTCTTCTTTCAACGCATCATCAAGAATTTCTGAGGATATCTTTTCTTCCAGGGTTTCAGGAAGACTTTCAGAAACCTCGGGCAGCAGCGTTTCCTCGAACTCCATGATCTCATCTTCTTCGGGAATTTCGGCAGATACTGCAGAAAAGTCGAAACCTTCGGGTGGTTCAGGGGCAAAACCGAAAAAAGTTCCCGGAAAATAATTTTCACCCCGAGGGATGAGGAATTTAAAGGCAGGTATGTCTTTTCTACGGGGGCCGCGGTCACTGTGTTCGCCACGTTCACCGCGTTCACTGCGTTTAGGCCCATCGGTTTTCGGCTTGCGATCGGGTCTGCGGGCTTTATCCTGTGAATAGCGGCTTCGGGGAACCGGACCGGCCTTGTCTTCCTTGAACCAGTCGTCTTCTGGCCAGACCACGGGAATCTTGGCATTCAGGAGAGTTTCCAGGGGTTCCAGGTGAAAGACATAGGTTTCACAGGCAAAGGCAATGGACTTGCCGGTTTTTCCGGCTCTTGCCGTGCGGCCGATGCGATGCACATAATTTTCCGGGTCCTGGGGAAGATCGAAATTGATGACAAGGCTGATATCTTCGACATGAATCCCGCGGGATGCCACATCGGTGGCAATCAGCATCTTGATCTTTCCTTCTTTGAACTGTTCCATCAACTTGAATCGCTTGGACTGCGGCAGATCGCCGGAAATTCCTTCGGCAGGCCACCCGTTGCCCTTGAGTTTGGCGGAGAGCCATTCGACTCCGGATTTGGTGTTTACAAAAATAAGAATACGCTCCCATGTCTCATTTTCCAGAATTCCCAGAAGCAGGGGCAATTTCTGGTCGGAGCCCACGTGAATCAGAGACTGCTCGATCCCTTCAACCGCTACCTCCTCGGGGGTGATGGATATAAATTCCGGCAGGTTCATGTACTCATATGTCAGTTCCATCACCCGGAAGGACAGGGTTGCGGAAAAGAGCAGGGACTGACGTTTGTCATAGCGAGGCAGTTTCTGGAGAATAAACCGCATATCTTTGGAAAAACCAAGATCCAGCAACCGATCCGCCTCGTCTATGACGATGATCTTGACACCGCTCGTTATAAAGATTCCTTGCTTGAAATAATCGATAATTCTTCCAGGCGTGCAGATGACGATGTCAACACCGCTTCTCAGGATGTCGGCCTGTTTCTGATAATCCACGCCCCCAACAACCTGCGCGATGCTCAGGCCGGTATATTTGCCGATCAGACTGGCTTCCTCATAGATTTGCAGCGCCAGTTCCCGGGTGGGAGCCACGATCAACGCGCCGGGCTGGCCGGGGACTCGCGTTTCTTCAGACAGCAGGCGCGAAAAAACGGTGAGCAGATAGGCTGCGGTTTTTCCGGTTCCTGTCTGGGCCTGACCTGCTACATCTTTTCCGGAAAGAGAAAGGGGAAGGGTCTGGGCCTGAATCGGGGTACACTGAATAAAACCCGCCTCTGACAATCCTTTCAGAACGGATTCGGGCAGATTCAGTTCATCGAAATAAGTATGGGTGAGAAAGGCGGGCTTTTCAGCCCGCGGCTCGGAAATGGGTTCATCAAAAGTGTCTGTTATTTCTGTCATTCATTGTCCTTATTTATCATAAATTTGATATTACACCGCAAAGGCGCAAAGAACGCGAAGAAAAAAGCCGATTTTTTACTATCTTCTCTTTGCGATCTTTGCGCCTTTGCGGTGAATATAAACGTGATCAATAACACTTTACTAATCTACAGCATACGCTATTTACAGGAATTATCAAGCGTGAAGAAATGATAACAGCATCAACATCATGATATAATTCAAAATTGCGTTCATTATGATAACTCGTGGGGATTTCAACCCCGCCCTTACATCGATTTGGCTGAATCGAGCGCCTGCTGAAGTTTGTCCCCAAAGGTGCCGATGGAGCGGGCGGAGTTCTGCGGGGAAAACTGCTGCCAGTTATCATCCTCCGGGGCATCCAGTCTCAGAATGATTTTTCTTTCTTCCGGCTTGATTTCATCTATCACCACGGTGAGTACTCGACCCGGTTTAAGGGATTCCACAGCCGCTGGCCGACTGGAGTTTCGGATGGCGGTCAGTAGCAGGATGCCGATAACACCGGGCTCGAGTGTAACGAGATATCCCCATTTTTCACGTTTCTGAATCATGCCTTCCAGGGCCTGCCCGGCTTTGTATTTTTCCGGAACATCCATCCACGGATCTCCTTCAGCATCCTTGATGCTGAGGGAAATGCGCTTTTTCAACAGGTCGATCTCTTTGATCAGGACATACACCTCATCTCCGTACTGAAGGAAGTCCTCCGGCCGGTTGACACGACGGGTATAGCTGATTTCAGAAAGGTGAACCAGGCCGTCGATACCGGGGGCCAGCTCCACAAATGCCCCGAAAGGCGCCAGTCGGGTAACCTTTCCTTTTACCCGATCTCCGGCATGAAATTGATCGGCGATATGACTCCAGGGGTTGTCCAGGACTTGTTTGACGGACAGGGCGATCTTCGGATCACCTTCGGGCCTTGGCTGCATGGTGGTGATGACCACCTGAAGGATATCATCGGGTTTCAGAACATCTTCAGGTTTTTCAATGTGCGACCAACTGATTTCCGATATCGGAACCAGGCCCGTCAAGCCGGGGATCAGTTCGACGAATGCGCCATAGGGCATGATCCGGGCAACCTTGCCGGTACAGACGGTACCAACGGAGAGCTTTTCCAGAAAAAGCCTTTTTTTGTTCTCCATATCCTGTTTCAGGAGCTCACGCCTGGAAACAACGATATTTCTGCCTCTTTCTTCATACTGAAGGATTAAAAAGTCAAATGATTGGCCGACGAAGGATTCCGGGTTTTCGATGTAGGAAACGTCCATCTGGCTGACAGGACAGAAGGCGCGGGTACGATGGATATCCACATGAAATCCGCCCTTGCATGGTTCGATGACTTTCCCGTTTACCGGAATGGCATTGCGATAGGCATCCAGGAGGACGGTGTTGTCTCCGGACCCGGAAATGGCTTTTGAAAGCTGGATTTCATCCTCTTTGACGGAAACCACGTAAAGATCAAGCATATCCCCGACAACATAAGGGAATTCACCCTTTGCATCGAGCAGATCCGCTCTGTTTGCCACGCCGTCTATCTGGGTTCCGGTATCCAGGAAGACGGCGTCTTTTCCGATTGAAATGATGCGGCCGGTTATTTTATTGCCGACTTCGATATTTCGGGTGATTTTGCTGCTGTACGATTCCAGAAGATCTGCAAAACTAGGTTCTGCATCATCTGCAGGGAGTTCTTCGGTAAAAGGCGGCATCTGTCATTTCCTAATAAAATCGTTTAAAGTAAAATGGTTGAATGATGGAAGCATCTTCTGCAATGTCTTCCGGTGCTGTGATTCTGAATCATTACGTATATCAGATAAAAAAGAAGCGTTGTCAATCTTTTACAGCTTCTCTTCAATTCGCCCAGATACCGCTCAGCACAAACCAGGTCAATCCGTCCGTAGTGGGTACATGGGTGAGGTCGAGGCGGTAGGAAACACCGCCGTAAATCAGCTCTGGGATATGCAGAACATAATTGCCGTCGGACATGGACAGGGTGGACGGCTGGCAAGCTTTATATGCATCTGGACTGGGGTTTTCTCCGGAATTTATCAACCTGAACATCGTGTTTGTCGATGAAGCCGGGTCATACTGCAAATCCGCCCATGTATTGGGAGTTGTGTTGACTGTCGGAACAAAAAGATCGTATGCGGAACCCGACAGTGACAGGGAGGCGGCGCATGGATTTTCAGCGGGATAGATGTATCGTATGCCGAAGCTGTCATCAGTGGTCAGATTTCTTTTCTGCGTGCCGTTGCCGCCGTAACCATACATGACCTTGGCGGTATCTGTGGGATAGCCTGAAACGTTTCCATATAAATCCCGAAGGCTTAGCCAGTGCCCCAATTCGTGCAAGGCTATCGTGTGTACATCCATGGCATCTTTCGGTGTGGTGGCATTTGTACTCCATCTGTACAGGATATTGAATTTGATATCGCATTCACGAATATAACCGCCGAAACTGAGCATCGACGCCTGGCCGATAACCCCAGGCGGAAGATTTGCCCAGATAATTTCGTTGATTTTATTCATGGATGTTTTAGCGGTTGATGTAGGGCCGGCATACTTGAAAGAGAAACGCTTGTTGGAAACCGCATTCCAGGTGTCGGCCGCATCCTGGACGGCTTGTCGCAGAGCGTCATCACCATTGGGGTTGACTTTGAATTCCACAATCGGGCTGGCGCCCATCCACTTGATGCCGCCATAGGAAAAGGTTACTGAAAAGGGAAAGGAATCGGATTTAACTCCGGCAGAGCTCATCAGATAAACCGGGCCGCTGCCTGCAGAGGCTGGATAGCTGTCGCTGGCCGTAAAAATGGGTACCTTGACCATCACATCAGAATCCGTCCAGGAAGTCACACAGGATGAACAGCCGTAATACTCATTGCTTTTATAATAGAAATAAGGAGTTCCTGTCGGTTGGCCGAAATTGTCGCCGGTGATGGTAATCATGGAGTTGGTGCCGGCTGATGCCGAGGAAGGGGTAATGCCTGAAATGGCGCCGATCGAAGAAGAAAATTCTGAAGTCGGCATTTCCTGTCTGTCAGGTGTTGCCGGAATCCCGCTTGTTAACGCTTTTAGAATGCGCTCTTTGAATTTGATCAAGGGGGAATTTCCAACCTTGTCATCCCGGACAGAGAACTTACCCTGAAATCCGCCGTGGACTTGAAACCATGGCCTCTCATCTCCGGCAGCCGTCAGACCATCTTTTGCCAGTTGTTTGTCCGTAATCGGACGGATAAAGATCACCACTTTTTCACCAACTGAAAAATTCGGTACATCCGTTACTTCTTCAGTGGTATCTCCGATTTTTCCCCCCTGGACGGCGATGATGAGATTGTTTGAGCGGATGCTTCCCTTCAATCGTTCTTCCGTGGAAATGACGACGAGTGTGAAGATATGAGATTTATCCAGGTTCCAACGGATATTTCGATCCACTACCTGCCCTATGACAATGGCATCGGCACCGGAGGTCAGTTCTTCCGGGCTCATTTCCAGCATCAAGGCAGACGCTTTTTCAGCAACTCCTATCATTGCGATACAAACAACCAGAGTCAGAGCGATTAAAGTACTGTTGATTCTAATTTGATTCATATGAGTTTTCCTTTCAGTTTAATCTGCACGTTCCCCTACATCAAAGCGGAGGAAATATATTGATTCCTATGATTCTAACCGTTGAATCTTAAAAAAGCAAATATTGTACCATGAAATGAATGGGAGTAATGCTCTTCAGGCAGCCGAAAATGAAAAGATAGGGATGCGGGTTTTTCGGAAAAGGGTGTGGCGGTCGGAATCGTTGGGTGGTGATATGGATATGGCCAATCATCGCCCAACGTATTGTCAGGCTGCCATGGCTTTGGATGTAATCCATTGTGCGCAAACGGCCTGTGGCGTGCTTTTGCAGGCCTTGGCATCTGTAAGGGAGAGTGCGGCGGCATTCTTTTCGTAAAATGTTTCCGGCTCATACGACCAGTCTGCAGCCAGACGTTTTTCCTCTTTGTTAATGGTTGATCCAAGATATCGACCCAACAGGGGAGCGGCGATACGGGATTTCCATCCAAAAGCGGCATACAGATCGGCCAACAGTGCGTCCATGCGATCGGCCATCTCCTGGTTTTGTCCATACCATTTTTTCATCGCCCAGACAGCGCCGGCCGAGGTGGTGCCCAGGGTCTGAGCTTCCCATAAAAACCGATTTCGAATGCGGGGGTTTGGATCGTTTTTATATCGCTTCCACCCGGTCAACTGGGTTCGGATCAACCGCGCCAGGCTGGGCCCGTTGACGTCGAAATCCTGTTTGAATGCCTGATGGAGAAAATTTTCCTCCGCACCGTCCTGAATATGCGGATGCCGGAAATTGAACCGATACTGTCCATGGGCGTCGGCATGCGGAAATTCCGCCGGATCGATGAGCGTATTCTCCGCCTTGTGTTTTTCAAACAGTGGTGTGCCGGAATTGGGTGTATAAAGCATGAATTGATGAAAATCGGTACCATGACTGACGGCATGGTCAATGATCTGATTCATGTCTTCGGGTCGGTGATGTTCCATACCGATGATGGATGATCCGAGTACCCGGATGCCGTGAGACTGTAACGTACTCACCAGGGCTTTTGTATCGATGTTTTTGAGTTTCTGATACTTGCTTTGCTCGCCTTCAAGCCCCATCCACACCCAGGATATGCCAAGCCCGACCAGTTGTTCGATACTGTAGGACTGCAACACGCGGGCAGAACTGAAGACATACAGGGCCCAGCTTTTGTTGTGTTTTTCCATCAATTCGAGAAGCTGAAGCGCCCGGCGGCGATGCAGCAGAAAATTTTCGTCCATGACAAAAAATGACTGGATTTGAAGCCGTTTTTCCAGTTCGCACATGACATTGAACAGTTCTTCGCCGGTTTCATAAAAATTGACGAACTTTCCCTTTCCGCCGAAAAGCGCGGATGTCGAGCAGAAATTGCAACCGACCGGACATCCCACGGATGGCAGCAGCATGGCCGCGGTACTGCCGGGCTTTTCCTTGAGCGTCATCCCCATGATGCGGGCGCCGTATCCGGAATACGAAAGCGGATGCCGGATCGGCGCCTGAACATCCTGTCCGAGAAAAGCCCTGAACCACGCCACGCCGTCTCCCTTGACGATATGATCGGCATCGATGATTTTGTCGACATTCTCCAGGTTGGCGATATGTCCGCCGATCACAATCGTTGCACGGGGCTGGTGCCGACGCACGAGTTCGCACATCCGGATGACCTTGCCAACATTCGGAATGATGCCGCTGATTCCGATGATATCGTAGGTATTCTGAGTGATTTCCTCAAAAAAACGATCCTGGGTCGGAAAATCGAGCAAGGTACACGGTGCATCGATATTGTTCTGAATGAGCATCAATCCAAAGCTGCGATGAAACATGCGAAGGGAAAATGCGCCCTGAAAGCGGGTTACCTGATTCTGGTACAGTTCCATGGGGTTGATTTTTCGACTGCCGAATGCGTCATCCTGGGCATAGGGGCCGAAAACGCCGGATAGAAGGACTCTGGCCTTGGTTGCCTGTGGGTGAGTCGTTGCCATGATGTGTCTCCTTGTTCTTGACTGGTAAATGCTGATTGGAGACGCCATGATAACTCAGAACGGCGGCGAATGACAGTCGGATGCTGGGATATTACAATGATATTACAAAACAAACAGGTTGATGGTGGAGATGTTTCACGCCCCTCTTCCTCGGGGTGGGGGTGAGGGTTTTAATTTTGGATTATGTACAAAATGAGGATATCTGGCTGGCATAGCAGGCTACATCCAGTAGCGTTTCAAGAAAATCTTCGTCAAAATTGGTTAAGTCAAGCTTGCGAGGAGCGTATTGGTCCTCGGTCAACCCTTCCTCGGCCGCACGGCGGCTTTCGGCATCCATACCCTTTACCAAATCCATCAGGCGGGAAAACGTTTCCTCGATGGTAACCCGATAACATCGCCGCTGGCCGTCTGAAGTGTTTCACTGTTAAAAACACGCAACAGTTCTTCAAGCAGCCTGTTCTCGAATCGGGTGTAGTCTTTTGGCAACTGGCCCAGAAGTGGTGGAAAATCTTTCTCGATGGCATCCATGGCTTTGACCAGTTCTGCGCCGAGATCGGAGTTCTTCGGTAGAGCGGTCAGGGTGTCATAACGGGATTCCAGTGGTAACATAAGCGCCCGTCGTTTCTTGAAATCAGCGGCAGCCAGCGGTCGCATGATTTCTATTGACCCTTTCAACTGGCTGAGTATAAATACACCGCAATGTTGCAAAGAGAATCTGATGGAAATTCGCCATTGCGGATTTATGATGAGATATCATTTGGCGACATACAGAGCCCGGTCGATATGATCGATCCATGTTGTATAAAATTTTTATGAAGGAGGATGGAGATGTTAAAAAATCTGATGGTTTTTGCTTTGATGGTTTTTGGGCTGGTCTTTACAGGGTCTCCTGTTTTTGCACAAGCGGATCAGGATATGCGCTATGATAATTCAAGCGACACCTGCCTGACCATCATGACAGATCACGGCATGTTTGTTCCCTGTGCCAATTATAATGGCGTTGGATACGAATTTATGCTCTTTTATTTTGCAGACCCTTTCGACCCTCAAAAGCTTTTCTGGCAGATGGATTTAAACAGTTTTAAATTAAGTTCAGGCGGTTCTTGTATCGATGTAAACAGCGATCTTGGCATGACCATCCCCTGCGCCTCGTATATGGGCACGAGATACGGATTCAAACTCGATTTCTACAACAACCCTTCCGATCCAAACGGTCTTTATTGGCTCATGAATTGGGAAAGCCTTACCAATGAAGAAGTAAAAATCGGCAATCAGATCTGGATGAAGAAAAATCTCGAAACCGACCACTACCGCAATGGGGACTTGATACCGCAGATAACCGACCCGACAGAGTGGAATCAAACGGCCACAGGTGCTTGGTGTTATTACAACAATGACCCTGTAACAGGTGCTGTTTACGGAAAATTGTATAATTGGAACGCTGTCAATGATCCGCGAGGGTTGGCTCCGACGGGGTGGCATGTTGCATTTCAGAACGAATGGGAAGTTTTGTTTGATTACTTAGGCGGCGATACCCTGGCCGGTGGTAAACTTAAAGAAGCGGGAACAACGCATTGGACAGCTCCCAATACCGGCGCTACGAATGTAACCGGATTCACGGCGCTGCCGGGTGGCGCCCGAAGTTACAATGGTTCTTTTGCGAATCTCGGATTATGGGGAACTTGGTGGACAGCCACGGATGGTGATGAATTCAGTGCCAAGTATGTCGGTATGTTCAATGATGATAAAGCCGCTGCCGTCAGTGCGGATCGAAAGGCAAAAGGATTTTCTATCCGATGTATCAAGGATTGACGGCTTCGCAAACTGATGTTCGGCCGAGTACGATGGCTGTTACGGGAAGGCTCAGCAGCTTCCCGAACAGTCCGGACAATCCAAAAAGAAGTACAGCAAAATGTAGTTGAATCATCGCGTGATTGCCACAGAAAGTGTTGCACCGTAGGTCAAACATGAAAAACACGCCACTTCACGGTCGGCTGGAATCGGACTGCCCGTATAGACTGACCAACCGGGCAATGACCAGGGCCAGGTAAATTTGTCCGATGATCGCTTCCAGAACCGCCAATCCTCTGGCCGGGCCGCTTAAGGGGACGATATCGCCATACCCCAGAGTGGTCAGTGTCACAAAGCTGAAGTAGGTATAATGCGTAATGAGACTGTCTCTGGGAGTGATGATAATGCTGCTTGGGTGGCTGAAAGAACCCGGCAGGGATCCGTCGAGCAGCGAAAAAAATAACGCAAAAATCAATCCGATCGTCAAATAAAGGCTGATGGCGGCGAAAATGCGTTCATTATCGACAGGCCCGCTTTTAAAGGCGGATTGAAAACAGGCTATGGTTCCAATGATGAGAAGCGCTGCAGAACTGCCTTGTTCACCCGGAGCTAAGAACTTGAAATCGGGTATGGTGGAAAGACTCCAGAAAACGAGGTGCATGAAAAACAGCACCAGACCAGCCAGAAGAAAACCTCTCTTGCGTTTGCCGACAGACAGCAGCACCAGAAGATTCAGGGTGAACAAGATTCTGATTCCCCCGTAGATGTTCAACTCTGCCAGCACTTCACTGCCGCCGATGGTCAATAGGAGCGAACCGAAAAGGAACGCAAAGCGGTTGTCTTCCAGGAAAGTGAAAAGTGAATGCAATATGCCGGAAGAATCATTCTGGTTCATGACCGGATGTCTCCAGGAAATCAGATTGCTTCATTGTGGAGAGTCTCATGTCTTTGATTCATCCAATGCCAATGCAGCGTGCCGGGCAGCACCGATCAGGGCTGTCTTTGGGTTCATGATCACCCGAACAGGAATGCTCTGGATCAACGGCTGCAGACGCCCCTTGGTGGTGAAGGCGTTCATGAACACGGGTTCTTGTAATTTGGCGATGATCTTTGGGGCTATGCCGCCTCCGAGGTATATCCCACCTGTCGCCATGAAAGTAAGCGCCAGGTTCCCCGCTTTTGCTCCGTAAAGCGACACGAAGAGTTCGAGTGCCTGATTGCACAATGGGCTCTTTCCTTCCACGGCCATCTGTGAGATTGTTTGTGACGGATCGCCAATACGCAGTTGTTCGGTCAGCCACTGCAGTTCTTCACCCTTTCCCGTGTCCCTCAAAAATTGATACACATGAAAGAGCCCCGGTCCGGAAACCAGACGTTCGTAACTCACACGCCGGAAACGTTTCAGCAGGTATTCGAGAAGCTCCATTTCAAGGTGATTGCGGGGGGCAAAATCGACATGTCCTCCCTCCGACGCGAAAGGTCGATGGATTTTTCCATCCCAGAACAATCCAGCTTCTCCCAGACCGGTGCCGGCCGCGATGATTGCCTGGTTGCCTCTTGGACTCCGGGCGCCTTTGTTCAGAACCACAAAGTCTTTGGGCTGAAGGACGGCTATCCCGTAGGCATTGGCCACCAGATCGTTCATCAGACCGACACGTTTGAGACCCAATTGTCTGGCAACTGTTTTCGAATCGACCACCCAGGGAAGGTTCGTCGCTTCACATCGTCCGCTTTGAACCGGGCCGGCAATACCAAACGATGCTCTGATGGGATGACAGGGATACTGCGAGAGAAACTCTGCAAGCACGGCTTCCAGGCTCGTTTTCTCACGGCTTGGAAATGTCTTTTCGAATATAACCTTCTGCGTTTCGTTTTCTATATCGACAAGTGCCAGCCTTGTGTTGGTACCGCCGATATCGCCTGCCAGGATCATATCGTATCATCCTCCATTATAAATTATGAAAAAACAACGTTGACCGTTGACCGTTCACCGTTCACTGTTGATGGTCAACTGTCATAAGACCCAGTGCAGGGCCAGCACATAAAGTGCCGACAGCATCAACTGACAGAATGTAATGGGAACGCCGTATCTGGCGAACGTCACAAAAGAGATGGGTTTGCCGTGTGCGGCGGAAATCCCGGCGCTCACGATGTTGGCGGACGCCCCGATCAGGGTTGCATTGCCGCCCAGAGTCCCGCCGAACATCATGGCGATGAAAACAGGCAATGTGTGTATCGGCCAGTCCATGAAAGCCGGCCCCAGAGCGATCTCTGGCACGAATTCCGCCGCCACCAGATATCCCTTGACCACCAGGATCATGGCAGCCACCACCGGGATATTGGCAAGCAGGCAGGACACGGCTCCGACACCGAAAAGCATGAGCATGGCCACAAGCAGGAGATTCGTGCCGAACCACATACTCATGTTCCGAGACAAGCTGTACAGAATGCCTGTTCTCGTAAACGCTTCAACCATCAGAAACATGCAGGAAATAAACAACAGGGTATTCCAGTCCACATCCTTGATGACCCTGTCGAGCGGTTCCACCTTGGCGCCGTAGATGATCAGAAGGGCCATGGATGCGGCGATGATGGCCACAGAAGGGGGAACAAGCTGAAAAGGCAGCAGTTCTCCAAAAAGGAAAAGCAGAACCATCATGACCAGAACGAGCAGTGCGAGGATGCAGAAACCTGGCCGATCGAGTTTTTTTATGGGAATTTCAGCCGGTAGTGTGCGTCGGACATTCCAGATATCGCGCATTACCCATGGCAGGATCGGGATCAGCACCAGAACAGACATCAGGCCGCCGATACTGACCTTTGTGAGATATTGACCAAATGTCATGCCGATGGAGCTTCCCACCAGAAACGTCGCCGGGTCGCCCACCAGAGTGAGGAGTCCGGCGGAATTGCTGACAACGGCCGTCAATACCAGAGGGCCGATGAAATCCACATCCAGCTCCTTTGCAACCCGGATGATGATCGGGGCCATCAGGATCACCACCGTTGCATTGGGCAGAAATGCACAGACAGGGGCCACCAGAACGATCAGTCCCAGGAGAAATCGCTTGCCGCTGCCGCCGGTTGCTTTCAGAAATCGGGAGCCGATCAGATCGAAAATACCCGTGGGTGTCAGGGTACGGGCAACGACCATGCCGCCGAACAACAGGGCGATCGGTCCGCCGGCTGTTTGGGATGCGTGTAGAAATTCCTGTGAGGTAAAGGCGCCGAAAAAAAACAGGATACTGACACCCAAAAGGGCGGCCAATGTCATGTCGAGTACGTTGAAGGCTATGATCAGAATGACGCCGGCGAACACAAGAAGCGTAACGATTATCTGCAGTTCACTCATGGTTGACCTCAGATCAAAGGAATATCATCGAAACGGAGGAGAATACATCAACCCCCCCTGGGTATAGAGACGATTCAGGCCCCGGTCGAGTTTGAGAATGCTCTGCGTGCCGAAATTGCGATCGAATATCTCTCCGTAGTTTCCGGCAGCTTCGATCGCGCGTTTGCTCCAATTGGGTGGAATCTGCAAGGCACGGGCAATGGACCCATCGACTTCCAGCCACCTCTTGATTCCAGGGTCGGGGCTGTCGATGAGTACGGAATGGAGATTTTCCCGGGATACACCGAGTTCTTCGGCTCTGATCAGCAGGTAAAGGACGGACCGTACCAGGATGAGCCATTCGTCATCACCCCGTCGCACCACCGGCCCAAGGGGCTCTTTGGATATCTGTTCAGATAAAATAACATAGTCCTGCGGTCCGCCGGGTGCTTTCAGTTTCAATGCCGACAGTTGCGGTCGTTCCGAAGTGAATGCCGTACATCGGCCTTCAAAAAAGATTTCAGAGGCCTTGTTATGTGATTCCAGGACCACAGGCTGATAACTCCATTTCCGGCCCTGAAAATAGTCTGCCAGGTTCACTTCATCCGTTGTGGATTTTACCACACAGATGGTTTTCTCATTCAATTGAGAAATTTCTTTGATACCACTGCTGGCCGGAACAAGGAAGCTCTGACCATCATAATAAAGAATTCCGGCAAAAATGACCTCCATTGTGGCTTCACGTTCCAGAGTCCATGTGGTGTTGCGAACAAGAACGTCAATTTCTCCGGATCTTAGGGAAGGAAATCTTTCGGAAGTCTTCAGGGGTAGAAATTTTACCTTTTCTGCATTGCCCAAAACTGCAGCGGAAAGTGCTCTGCAGAAATCCACATCCATCCCCGTCCATCGCCCGTCTGGATCTTTGATGGAAAATCCCTGAATCCCTTCACTGACCCCGCACCGCAAATCTCCTCTGGATTTGATGCGATTCAGTGTATCGCCGGCAATGGCAACAGTCTGCCATAAAAACACCGCCGCCAGAACAACGGTTGGTAAAACAAACAACTGAACCGCCTTTTTCAAAAAGCGCATCTGTTGACCTCGGTATCTTATTAGTTCGAAAGGCAATATGAAAAAAAAATATATCAGGGATACGGTTTCCTTATCTCAGGAAGATTCCTTTTCCGTCTTTTTTGCCATTGCCTGTTTCAGTTTGTCTTCATCGCTCAATATCTGGGTCAGGGCTGCGGCCGCGCCGGCTTTCAAGAGTTCCGATGCGCCGGAATTTTCAGAGCCGCTGTGATGGCTCGATTCGGATGCTTTTTCATAGCCGGGAGGCATCTCCACGATCACCCGGCGATGGGCGTAATGGATTCCCTTTTTTGCCAGGGCATCGGTAATGAGTTCGAAGGCTTTCCGCTGAATGATGCCCTGCCGTCCGAATTTGGCCGTAAATCTTACCCGAAACGTCATCACCGAATCCACCACGGATTTCACGCCCATGGATTTGACCGGGCGGATGATATCCGGACCCAGTTCCGGGTCTTCCATGAGCTGCTGACCCACCTTTTTAATGATTTTTCGCACCTGATCGATGTTGGTGTCGTAGGGCAGGCTCAGCGCAAATTTTACCACAGCACCGCCCCGATTGTAGTTGGTGACAGCCCCCAGCTTGCTGAATGGAACGATCTGCAATGCCCCGCGATCATGCCGCAGTTCGATGTTGCGCAGCGAAAACCCTTCGACCGTTCCGGATACGCTGCCGGCCTGAATGTATTCTCCTACCCGGAAGGCATCATCCACCAGATAGAAGATACCGGACAACACATCCGCCACCAGTTTTTGAGACCCGAAGCCGATCGCCAAGCCCACGACACCGGCGCCGGCCATGAGCGGTGCGATATTGATGCCCATACTCGAAAGCACGATCAGCGACACCATGAGCATCAGAACCGTTCCCACAAATTTACGAAGCACCGGCAGCAAGGTGAAGCTGCGAGCCAGTGTCTGGCCGCTGAACTCCTCTTCGTCATCCACACTCTGTTCCGAAGACGGCGCCATGGCCTCCAGCTTTTGCTGGATATACCGGTTGATCATTCCCCAGATCACATGGGCGATGATCAGTGTCAACAAAATACTGAAAGCGGCCTGGACGGTATGTTCGATGAAGGGCAGGCGGAATCCCCAGATATCGCAAAGCCATAACACAAGGGAGATAGCGATGGTTATCCGGACGATGCGCACCGCAATTTTATAATAGGCGGTGTTTTCATCGATTTCCGTTTTCCGAAGCGTTCCCAGGGTTTCCTGCACCACCCATCTGCCGGCCTGGTCCAGCACGAGATACAGGGGAACGATCAGAAAGCTGATGACAAAGGCCATATCATTCTGAGGGCCGAACAGAGCATACCGCCCGATTCCCAGTACCCATAACAGCATGATATACGCCACAGTCAGAATATGCCAACTGGAAGCCAGTTGATCCAGCATCCAGGAATTTCGTCCGGAAGGTTTCATGCTCGTTTGCCGCAAATAATCAGCTACGGCGGACCGGTTGTTCCAGATGAGGCGGAAAATCATTGCCATGAAAGGGATGGATAAAATCAAAAGTATCAGAAATGTCGAATTCATCGACACCCCAAGCTTTTGGATCAACAGGGAAAAAATGTAAAACAGCCCGTAATAGCCGATCAGCAGGAACACTTGCCGGTGCAGGTAGCGGGCTGTCGTGTCGCTGACCGGCGCCAGACGTAGATGACCATTGTTCGGTGCAAAAATCAGATTCGACAGCAGAAACGCCATCCGCACCACGATAATCGCCAGCATCATGGCGATGAACAGCAACCGCCACCCTGCGGCGCTGGACTGGTGGATCAAGGCAAAGAGTATTCCGCCCGTCAGTGAAAAGACGAAAATTCCCAGAAAGTCGGGCAATATTTTCAATATCCCGGTACTGAACCGCATCCAGCCTTCCATGACGGGGGCGGCATCGAAACGGGCCCGTATCCCCGCACTCGATCGCCACCAGAGGCGTTCTGCTGCAATGGAAAGCCCGATGATCGCCGACAGAAAGAACACCATCTCCAGCAGCATTCCAAAGCCCTTGCCATCCGTCAGATTTCCGACGGCCTGATCGATATCCGTAAAAAACAGGGGGAGATGGCGGCCGATTTCCGTGAAGCGATCTCGGAAAAGAACGGAAAAATGATCCAGACTGTGCATCAGCCCCGCGTCGGAACCCACAGCATCCCCTTTTTTCCCTTTACCCGGCGGGATCGTCTTTTCGAGCTGCTGGATCAGGATTTGACGCACCTGCACATCCGTGAGCCGGGAGACCAGTTGATTCATCTCTTCGACAGAGGCAGGGTGCAGGGAGTCGGCAGTCGGTGGCGGATCTGTTTTGGGCGTTTTGGCTGCAAGCAGGGCAGGGGCACCGGGAAAGGTCACGGATATTGACATAAAAAAGAGGATTGTCTTCCAAAATCGACGGGGATCGGATAGAATAGTTTGCATCAGGCACCTTCCTGAAAATGGATTTATAGACTTTCAGAAAAATAATTTCGCTGCGTTATCGGTCGGGAATGGCCGAAAAAAGGCCTATTCCCTCCCTGCTGCCTTGCGAAATGAATTTTCTGAAAGTCTATGTTTAAGCTTTTCACAAATAACAAAGCCCCGGAAGGCGGTCAAGAACAATAAAATGATTTCTACAAGGGAGGAACGCATCATGACGACATCCATCTATCCATCACTTTATCAGATCAACACCCGTGTTCGATTGACGGAACTCTCCCGTTCTCTCGGCAGACCGGCCACATTGGATGACATAACGGATTTTGAACTGGACTGCCTGGCGGAACAGGGTTTCGACTGGGTGTGGTTTCTGAGCGTCTGGCAGACGGGTCCGGCCGGGCGGAAAGTATCCCGTTCCAATGCGGCGTGGCGTCGGGAATTCGAAGAGACATTACCGGATATGTGTGAGGCGGATATCGCCGGGTCCGGGTTCGCCATCGCCGGCTACACCGTTCATGCAGATATCGGAGGTGATGCTGCCCTGGCTCGGCTTCGTGAACGTCTCAGCGATCGGGGATTGAAACTGATGCTCGATTTTGTTCCCAATCATACCGCTTTGGATCATCCCTGGGTAACAGACCATCCAGCATATTATGTCTCCGGAACTGAACAGGCGCTGATCTGGGAGCCCAAAAATTATATCCGGATCGAACACCCCGACGCGGATCTGATTCTGGCGCATGGCCGGGACCCCTTCTTTCCGGGCTGGCCGGATACCCTCCAGCTCAACTACGGCAACCCGGTCGTCCAGGAGGCCATGATGGGTCAACTGCGTAAGATCGCCGGTCAGTGCGATGGGGTTCGCTGCGATATGGCCATGCTGGTTCTGCCGGATGTTTTCGAACGGACCTGGGGGATTGCTTCTCAGCCGTTCTGGCCTCGGGCGACCGAACGGGTACGCGAAGCCTTTCCGGATTTCATTTTTATGGCGGAAGTTTACTGGGATCTGGAATGGACCCTGCAGCAGCAGGGATTCGATTACACCTACGACAAACGGCTTTACGACCGCCTGAGCGAGGGACATGCCCGGCCGGCGCGGGAACATTTAATGGCCGATCTGGCGTATCAGAACAAAATGGCCCGGTTTCTGGAAAATCACGACGAACCACGGGCGGCGGTTGTTTTTGCGCAGGAAGTGCATGAAGCGGCGGCAGTCATCACGTTTCTTTCCCCCGGGCTGCGATTTTTTCATCAGGGACAGTTCGAGGGGCGTACCCGGCGGATATCACCGCATCTTGTTCGGGGGCCGGATGAGCCCGTCAACCGTCAGTTGGAGCAGTTCTATGACCGGCTGCTTGCCGTGCTGCGCCATCCGGTCGTTCGAAACGGTCGGTGGCAGCTTCTCGATTGCGTTCCGGCTTGGGAAGGCAACGAGTCGTACGATGCGTTTATCGTATCTGCCTGGGAGAATGCCGACGGCGATCGCCTGATTATGGCGGTCAACTATGCGCCTTATCAGAGTCAGTGCTTTGTAAAGATACCCTTTACAGATATCGGTGGGGATGGGTGGCGGCTCCGGGATATGCTCGGCGATGCCTGTTATGATCGGTACGGATGGGATTTGCAGTCCCGTGGGTTATATCTGGATATGGCTTCCTGGCAGTATCATGTTTTCGAGATGCGGAAAATATAGCGAGCTGATAACGAAAATACTTGAAACGGTTTCAAATGCCTTTTGTCCATAATGAAAAGTTGCTCGGCATATTGCATGATCGATACACTCCGGCCGATATCGCCGTCATTCGGAATTTTATCGAAACGCATGATGTGCTGACTTTTCCGCAGATCGGCGAAACCGGCCTGTTTCCGGCCGCTCGATGCTCCATTCATACCCGATACACCCAATATGACAGAATATGGGTACGCGACAACATCCATATTGCCAACGCCCATCGCCTGACCGGAAAAATCGATGTTGCCCGTTCAACCCTGAAGTCTCTTTTTGCCATGTTCCGGGCGCAAAAGGAAAGATTCAGGCTGTACATATCCGGCGAAGTTCAGAGAAAAGATCTGTCCTGGAGACCGCATATTCGTTTTCTGACAGGGGACGGTGTGCAATTCGATTTCGAGCCATGGAATTCCCAAAACGATGCGCTCGGTTATTTTCTGTGGTTTGCCTGCACCCTGATTCTGGAACGGATATATTTGCCTGAGCCCGAAGATATCGATTTGCTCCGTACGTTCGTTTCCTTTTTCGGCGCCATATCATTCTGGTCCGACGAAGATTCCGGCCACTGGGAGGAAGCCCCCAAGATCGAAGCGTCGAGCATCGGAACCGTCCTGGCCGGATTGGAAAAATATCGGCTGTTACTGAACCATTTGAATCGGGACGGGTGTTCAGATGAAAAACAACGGGTTGAGCGATTGTGCGACACAGCACGTTTGCACTTAAACGCCATTCTTCCGGCGGAATGCATTCAGATCGACAAGCGCAGGGATTTCGATGCAGCACTGCTCTTTCTGATCTTTCCCCTGGGGCTTCTGGATGGAGAGACTGCCGGAAGAATTGTGGGGCGGGTTGAATCCAATCTGAAAGGCGATTACGGTGTCAGGCGATACATCGGGGATCGTTTCTGGGGGCCCGACTATGATGACATTGTTCCGCTGGATCGCTGGACTGTGGATACCACCCGACATCCGGGAACACGCAAACGCCTTGTGGCCGTAACCCCAGGCGTGGATGAGGCGCAGTGGTGCATTTTCGATCCGCTGCTGTCGGTGATTTACGGCTTGTGGAGCAGAACAGCACTGTCGGACAGACAGCCGTTGCTTCAAAAACAAATCCATTATTTCAATCGGGCGATGGGCCAGATCACCGGACCTGAAGCCGGAGAAAATGCTTATCGATGCCCGGAGCTGTATTACATGAAAAAAGGACGTTACACCCACAACGCCGCTACGCCGCTGCTGTGGACACAGGCCAACCTGCTGGTGGCGCTCAAGATTCTTGAGGAAAATGTGGCGGAGTATGCGGTAAGAGCATTGAAAAATGAAATTTTCGATGGTAGCTGACCTGGTGTGTGTTACAGGCCACCGCCCCACCGGTACTGCCAGGCAATCCCAACCAGGGTGAAATCGCTTCCCGCACGGGTGTACACGCTGCTGCTGGTGAAAAGCTTGATCGAATTGTTCCGGTCACCATTGAAGAGGTGCATCGGATTCTTCTGGAGCATCTGGCATTGCAGGTTTTTTGAAACGAGGGCGTCGGAATTTCCAAGGAAACAGCTCTTCCGCGTTGGTGTAAAGCGTGTGGGGTGCTTGCGGCAGCCGGGGAGGGTGTCCCAAACAACGCTTTGTAACCTCGACCTGTGATGAGCTTGGGCTTCATTATCTATGCCAGGGGTATAAAAAATTCTTTTCTCATAAGAGAATTAAATTCGATACAGTCAAGACAGAAAAAATGTTGCCGGAAAAAACCCATATTGTCCAGGTGCATGCAGATTGTATGAACGACTCGTATGGGCGACGCATGTGCGGGAAAGGTCAATGTAAAATGAGTCAATATGGAAATTGATTTCGCAAGGCAGCAGGAAGCTGATAATACTGTAGTATATCTCCAACCGATAACGCCGCGAAAATATTTCTCTGAATATCTATAGAATTTAAACCGGGGGCTTGACCACTATGCGAACAAGAAAATGCATCCTTCTCTTGCTATCGATCAGCCTGACATTTCTGATTGCCCTGAACACACTCTCCCATGCCCAAGACAAACCTGACTTCACGGCGTTGAAAGGCCGGTGGGTCAGAACCGATGGTGGCTACGTCATCGAAATCCAGAGCATCGGGGCCAGCGGCCAGATACAGGCCGCGTATTACAACCCGAAGCCGATCAACGTATCACAGGCGGAAGCCAAGATGTCGGGTGCTGCGGTCACCGTTTTCATCGAGTTGCGGGGTCCCGGCTATCCGGGGTCCACCTACACCCTGATATATGACCTAAAGAACGATGCTCTCAAAGGGGTTTACTACCAGGCCGTGATTCAGAAGGACTTTGACGTCGTCTTTGTCAGGAACAAAGCAGGGCAATGATTTCCGCTGCAGACCCGGAACCGCGTCGTTTCAGCCCCTTGCGCATGCTGGTTTTACATTTCAGACCCCGCAGGGTGGCGGAAAAGACCCTGCGATTTACACTGACCTGGGGCCTGGGCGGCATGGCGGCCGTACTTGTTTGTCTTCAGTTGTTCACCGGAATTCTGCTGAAGTTCGCCTACGCACCGGTTCCCACCCAGGCATACGCGTCGCTGGCGCACCTTCAGGAAAATTTTCTGTTCGGGCAACTGGTCCGAAGCATCCATTTCTGGAGTGCCAATCTTCTGGTCGTGGTGGTCTGTCTGCACGGCCTGAGGGTCTTTTTTACCGGTGGATTTCACCCCCCACGGCGGTTGAACTGGGTTGTCGGACTCAGCCTTTTGATCCTCGTGCTGGCATCCAACCTTACCGGATATCTGCTTCCCTGGGATCAACTGGCCTATTGGGCCACTATTATCTGCATCAGCATGCTGGAATACATTCCCGTCATCGGCGGCCGGATGCAGCAAATCGTTCTGGCCGGTCCGCAGATCGGACCGGCCACCCTGCGCAACTTTTTCGCGATGCACACCGCCGTCTTTCCGGTTATGATCGTCATGCTGATGGCGTTTCATTTCTGGCGGGTGCGAAAAGCAGGCGGACTGGTCATCCCGCGTTCCCCGGCCGAAGCATCGGACGATAAGCCGGTCCTGGTACCGACCTACCCGAACCTTCTGCTGCGCGAGGCGGCCCTGGCATTGGCGACCCTTGCTGGCGTTCTGATTCTGTCGCTGCTCTGCGATGCGCCCCTGGGTCAACCGGCCAACCCGGGCCTCAGCCCCAACCCGACCAAGGCGCCCTGGTACTTTGCAGGTGTCCAGGAATTGCTGATGCATTTCAACCCGGGGTTTGCCCTGTTGATCGCCGCTATCCTGACAATCGCCGCTTTTTGTCTGCCGTATATCAACTACAACAATGCCCCCGCCGGCATCTGGTTTGTGTCGGTCAACGGCCGGCGTACCGCACGCGCCTCCGCCGTAGCTGCATCTGTGTTCCTGCCGCTGATTATCCTCCTCGATGAATATGCGGTTCATATTCCGGCAATGCCGCCCGGGCTTCCCCAGGCCTTCAGCCATGGGATCGTACCGATATTCCTTTTCATTGCGGTCATCATCTGTTTTTATGCACTGATCGTAAGGAAGTTCCATGCCTCACGCCTGGAGTCCGTGCAGGCTGTTTTTGTTTTTCTGGCGGTGGGATGGGTGATATTGACCGCAACCTGCGTGATTTTCCGGGGAGAGGGGATGAATCTGCGGTGGCCATTTTGATAACCGTCTTGAGGAAATCCAAATGAAACCAACCCGGATAAAAAAATCCAAAGACAAAAAGCCCGATGAGGTGCCCGATGAAGTTTCCCGCCGCGGTTTTTTGAGCATCCTGTGGACTGTCATGGGCCTTGTGGCGCTGGCGGAATTCCTATGGATGGCTTTTTCATTTCTGCGGCCTGCCAGACCGGGCATCGCTGAAAACCAGGTCGATACCGTGATTCAGGCTGGAGCGGTGGCGTCCTTTGCTCCCGGCACGGTCACCGCGTTTCAAAGTGGGGAATTTTACATCGTTCGGCTGGATGATGGGGGACTTCTGGCGCTTTCGTGCAAATGCACCCATCTGGGATGCACTGTACCCTGGATTGAAAAAGAAAAAAAGTTTTTGTGCCCGTGCCATGCATCGGCTTACGACATCACCGGCAACGTGATCAACTCCCCGGCTACCCGCAGCCTGGACATTTTTCCTGTGGTCATCGAGAACAACGTCGTCAGAGTGGACACTCGGAAACGAATCAAGAGAAGCGGGTTTGACCCGAAACAAGTGGTGTATCCATCAAAGGTTTAAACCGATATGTTCCGCTGGAAAATTATTGGAATTCTCTCCACCGCACTGATCGTGATTACGATACCGCTTTCGATCGTTAAGCATCATTACCGTGCCGGGCAGGTACAAGGGGGCGCTGCCGCAGATTTCATCGGCAGCGAGAAATGCCGGACCTGCCATCAGCCGGAATATGAGCTGTGGAAAGGCTCCAATCACTTTCATGCCATGGATGTCGCCTCCGAAGCCAGTGTGCGTGGCGATTTCAACGATGCCACCTTTGAACGCTTCGGCATCGTCTCCCGGTTCTACCGCAAGGACGGCAAGTTCTTTGTCCATACCCAGGGGCCGGATGGCATTATGGGCGATTTCGAGATTACCCACACTTTCGGGTGGAATCCCCTTCAGCAGTATCTGATCCCGTTTCCCGGCGGCAGGATGCAGTGCCTGCCCATCGCCTGGGATGTGAAAGGCAGGCGGTGGTATCACCTGTACCCTGACCATCCGATAGACCCGAAAGACTGGCAGTATTGGACCAATGCAGCCATGAACTGGAACGGCATGTGCGCCACGTGCCATTCCACCAACCTGAAGAAAAACTACAATGTTCAAACCAACACGTACCAGACCACCTGGTCGGACATCAATGTCGGCTGCGAAGCCTGCCATGGCCCCGGATCAAGGCATGTGAAGTGGGCGGAACTTCCGGACATGGCTCGGCCGAAAGTGGAAAACTACGACCTTGCAGTTCGCACCTCCGAACTGAAATCCCGCGAACTGGTGGAACTGTGCGCGCCGTGTCATTCCCGTCGGGCGATCCTGGGGGATTACACCCACACCGAAAAGAATCTTCTGGATACCATGCTGCCCAGCCTGCTTACCCGGGAACTGTACTTTCCCGACGGTCAGATTCTGGATGAGGTCTATGCCTACACCTCGTTCACCCAGAGCAAGATGTACGCACGGGATGTGCGCTGCAGCGACTGCCATAACGTCCACAGCATCAAGCCCGTCAAGGAAGGCAACAGCCTGTGCCTTCAGTGCCACCGGGCAAGTGACTACGACACATCCCAGCATCATTTCCACAAGAAGAAAGGTGAAAAGGGTGATCCCATCAAGTCCGCTGACGGCAAGGTGCTGGTTGAAGTCGGCACCGGGGCTGAGTGCGTCCAATGCCACATGCCCGGGCGTTTTTATATGGGGGTTCATTACCGACTGGATCACAGCATCCGGATTCCCCGGCCGGATCTGGGTGTCAAGCTCGGTGTGCCGGATGCCTGCACCCGCTGCCACATAGACAAAACCAGGCGCTGGTCCGATGAAGCCATCACCAAATGGTACGGCCCGGGGCGACGCGCCCATTACGGCGAGATCATCCAGGCCGGACGCAACCGGCAGCCTGGGGCCGCGGAAGGCTTGATCCGCCTGGCCGGAGACCCGCTTTATCCGGTCATCGTTCGCGCAACCGCACTGGAGCTGTTGGACGCTTACCCTGGAGAGGACAGCACCGCTGCGCTGGAACGGGCGCTGATGGACGGCGAGGCGCTGATCCGCCGCACTGCTGTCAGCCATTTGCAGACAATCGATCCGAAACGCCGCGTCCAGCTCTTGGCGCCGCTGCTCTATGATCCTGTAAAAGCCGTGCGGACAGATGCGGCATCACGGCTGGCCGGGCAGCCAAGCCGTCTGCTTGCGGACGATCAACGCCGTATGTTCGAGAAGACTCTAAAGGAGTACATTGCTTCAATGGAGTATTCCGGGGATTTTGCTTTTGGCCGCTACAACCTCGGCAACCTTTACATCGACCTTGGCGAACCCCAAAAAGCCATAGACAGCTTTCGCGCGGCCATCAGGATAGATGATCTGTCTTATCCCGCCAAGGTGAACCTGGCCATGCTATATACCCAATTGGGTCGGAATGCCGAAGCGGAAACGCTGCTGCGCGAGGTCGTCAATGCCTATCCGGAGCTGTATGACGTTCAGTATTCGCTGGGTTTGCTGCTGGCCGAGGAAAAAAATTATGCTGAGGCCGAAGTCCACCTGGAGCTTGCGGCACGCGGCCTCCCCGATGGATCGCGGGTGCACTACAATCTCGGATTGCTCTATGATTACCTGGGGAAAACTCGGCAGGCCGAAACAGCTCTGCGCCGGGCTGTCGAGCTGGAACCGGATAATATGGACTATCTTCAGGCCCTGGCCTTGCAATATATTAAGCAGGGGAATTTTGCCGATGCCGGAAAGATTGCCGATCAGATGATAGTCAAGCATCCCAGCGATAGCCGAGGATTGGAGATAAAGGGTTTTGTGAAGCGAAATTCGGGAAATGATAAATAGAAATAAATTCGAAATTCGAAACAATGTTCAAAAATCATAATGTTCAAAACGGTGCATCAACAAACTGGATAGAGTCATTCCGACATTAGAATTTCGGATTTTGAATTTGTTTCGGATTTTGATATTTGAATTTATTTTTTTCGATTTTGTCCGAAAGAAATTAATTGCTCACTCCCTAACCTCTCTTTGGGAAAACGCCATAAGAAAAAAAGCAGGGTCCTTCTTGCCGATGATCACAGGATCGTTCTTGATGGTCTGCACGGCCTTCTCGAACCCGAGTTTGAATATTCTTATGCTGGTGATAGTTGCCAGTTGACAGGTTAATTATCCAATCCTTCCCGCATGGCTGCTTTTTCAAGATTATTATCAAAGCATGAAAATACGACGGGTGCGGAAACTTCCTGGCGAAGTATCAGGGCTGAAGCTAAATGAATTGAATCAAAGCCCCTTAAGGCATGTTTTTCCGCGAGGTTTCCCGCCATTTTGACCATCTCTTGCGTGATGTTCAAAATGAAATAATTGGGCCAATCCTTATCAAAAAACGCTTTTAAGCGGTCATGCTCGTCCGATGTAAACGACTTTTCCCTGAACCGGCGAGCAAAAGCTGCTCTTGCTTCCGCATAAGAAACGATTGAAGTCGCCGTAGCTTCTGAAGACCTTACCAGTGTTTCGATTTTCAGAGACGCCTCTTCTTCCATATATAATTTCACAAGGCTGCTGGTATCCAGATATAGAATCATCGCCGGTCCTCAATAACAGCGCTGGATACACTCTTCCCTTTTGAAATTATCCGGACAGGCATGCCCTCCGGCATGCCACCGGACCAGGATGCCATGCCACGCTGGATGAATTGATAGAGTTTCTCTTCTCCAGCTTTTATGCCGATGGGCATTATTATTGCGATGTCATTTTTTCGATCCGTTACAATGATTCTCTCCCCGGTCCTGACTTTTTTCATATAACGGCTCAAGTTTTCTTTAAATTCTCTTATGCCGATTCTTTCCATAATGCTGCTCCTCAAAAGGCCATATCCATTTAATGTGACTACATCATAATTGATGTTGCCTCATTTGTAAAGGTAAGCTCGAAGGATCGGCAGGGTATCTTCATTTGGAAATGAGCCGGCCGGGACTTTCACCATGTACGCATTCGTCAAATAATGTAAGGATCATGGTCATGATTGCCGGCGACTGGATTATCCGGCGTAGATCCGCATTGTTTCAGATTGCAAAAAGAAGTAAGCTGTGTCAGAAATAATGTACTTTATGAAACGGGATTTTATCAATATTCTTGTCTTTCCAGTCGCCTTTCCATTCGGACTTGGCGTGTCCTTGCCTTCCTTGCCTGCTAAAATAACCGAACGGGTCCTCAGCACCGAACGCAACCAGACGAAAAAACGAATTCTTCACCATCAGGAGCTCCTCCTGGAGAAAATCGGAACATGAGCTGGGTAACCATCATCTGGTCCATGGTCGCGTCGGCGTGTCTCACGCTGGCGGCGATGCATTTTCTGATCTGGTGCAAGAAGCGCACGGCATGGACCAGCCTGCTTTTTGCTCTGACGGCGGCGGCAACGGCCGCTGTTGCGGGGTGTGAGTTGTTGCTGATGCGGGCGGAGACGGCACGGGAGTTCGGCATGGTCGTGCGGTGGGGCCATGTGCCTTACTGGGTATTGATCATCTCTCTGGTCGGTTTCGTGCGGCTTAGCTTTCGGGCAGGGCAACCGTGGCTCGCTTGGACCGTCTGCGTGGTGAGGACTTTCTCGCTGCTGCTCAATTTCCTGGTGGGCCAGAATCTCAACTACCTCGAGATCAGCGGACTGCGGCACATCCCATTCTTCGGGGAAACCATCTCTGTCGCCGAGGGGGCATCAAATCCGTGTATGCTCGTCGGCCAGTTGAGTTTGCTGTTGCTCGTGATTTTCGTGGCGGATACCACCGTTGCGGTCTGGCGGCGGGGCGACCGGCTGTCATTGGTGTTGCTGGGTGGATCCATCGTTTTTTTCGTCATGGGCGGCACAGGACAGTTTGTGCTGGCGTTCTGGGGCTTCTTTCATATGCCTGTCACACCCAGCCTGTTCTTCATGGGTATTGTCGCGATGATGGCGTACGAAATGAGTGGCGAAATGCTCCGGGCAACACTTTTGTCGGAAGACCTTCGCAAAAATGAAGGGTGGTTGAACCTGGCCACGGATTCCGCGGGCGTGGGGCTATGGTTATGGGATTTTGGAACCAACCTGATATGGATTACAGAAAAAACCGGTATGTTGTACGAATTTTCATCGGAAGGGCAAATACCCTTTGATCGATTTCTTTCCAGGCTGCACCCCGACGATCATGACTGGGTCGTCCAGGCCACACGGAAGTGCCTCAAGGAAGGAGCAGATTTCCGTCATGACTACCGGATAGTGTTGCTTGATGGCAGCATCCGATGGTTCCAGGTTCTGGCCAAGGTGTTCTTGGCGCCCTCGGGTAAGCCCAGCGGAATGACGGGCCTGTCTTTTGACATCACCGCCCGCAAGCAGGCTGAACAGGAAATTATGCATCAGCGCATCGAACTGGCTCACGTTGCACGGGTCTCCGCGATGGGTGAACTTGCCGCGTCCCTGGCGCACGAATTGAACCAGCCGCTTGGCGCCATCCTCCGAAATGCCGAGGCGGCGGAGCTCTTTCTGCAGGCATCCCCGCCGGACCTGGAAGAAGTGCGCGCCATACTTACGGATATCCGTAAGGACGATCAGCGCGCGGGCGCGGTGATCGACCGGATGCGCTCCCTGCTGAAGAAGCGCAAACTTGAACACATCCTGCTCGATATGAATGTGCTGGCCGATGAAGTCCTCGCCCTTGTGCGCCCGGAGGCCGACTCACGCAAAGTCCGCCTGGAGATCGAACCCGCTTCATCGCTTCCGCTGGTAAGCGGCGATCGGGTTCAATTGCAGCAGGTGCTGCTGAATCTTCTGCTGAACGCGATGGACGCGATGAATGATTCCGCACCCGATGACCGATGGATTACCGTGCGTGTCGAGGCCGCGGGCGAGCAGGTCGAGGTCTCCGTAAGCGACACCGGCCACGGCATTCCGGCGGATCAGCTTGACCGAATCTTCGAGCCGTTCTTCAGCACCAAGTCGAACGGCCTGGGGATGGGGCTTGCGATCGCCCGCGGAATCATCAAGGGGGTTGGTGGAAACATTCTGGCAAAAAACAATGAGGCCGGCGGGGCGACGATCTCCTTTACCCTGCCGGCGGCGGGAAACGGCGCCAAGTGACCGGACCCTCCCCCATTGTCCGGATTGTGGACGACGACGCCTCTTTTCTGACGGCAATTGCACGCATGCTGCGCGCATCCGGTTTCACTGTGAAAACGTTTGATTCGGCAGCGGCGTTTCTGGACCGGCCGGAGCTTGAAGTGCCGGGGTGCGTGCTTGTGGATTTGCAGATGCCCGGCTTGAGCGGGCTGGACTTGCAGGAAGCACTTGCGAAGGAAGGGCGCAGGTTGCCGGTCATCTTCCTCACCGGTCACGGAGATATTCCGACCACCGTGCAGGCGATGCGGCGGGGTGCGGAAGATTTTCTAACCAAACGCGCGCCGAAGGAAGATTTGATCGACGCGGTGAAACGCGCGGTCGACCGCGATGCCCGCGAGCGCGCCGGGCGTGAACGGCTGGAAGCGCTGCATATGCGCTTTTCCGCGCTCACGCCGCGCGAACGTGAGGTGCTGCGGCATGTCGTGCAGGGAAAGCTGAACAAGCAAATCGCATACGACCTCGGCATCCACGAACGCACGGTAAAATTCCACCGCACCGCCATCATGACCAAGCTTGGCTTATACTCGGCCGCCCAACTGACGCAGTTCTGGATGGAGGCTATCGGCCTCGAAGAATAGCTTGCTCCTGAACAGAAAACCAACTTCCGTTCAGAAAATTCGAAATTCGCGGCATGAAATTCGAAACAAGGATCCAAAACCTCCCCGACCTTCCCTAAAGTACAGTAGACAGCCCTTGTTCCGGGTGTTATCTGTATTCCATGGACACCACCCGAAATATCTATATCGCGGTCATCGATGATGACGAGAGCCTTTGTCTCTCGATGAGCCGGCTGCTGCGGGCCGCTCGCCTTCAGCCGATCACGTATCCCTCCGCCGAAGCATTCCTTGCGGACACGAAACGTCCGAAGTTTGATTGCTTGATGCTCGACATCCAGCTCACAGGGATGTCCGGGCTGGATCTGCGCCGCAGACTCTCCGCGGTTATGGATGACACCCCTGTCATCTTCATCACGGCGCACAAAGATCCCGAGGTGCGGACGCAGGCTGAGGCATCCGGCTGCGCCGGTTACTTTCGCAAGCTGGACTCCGGCGCCGATGTCCTTGCCGCCATCCGTCGCACAATCAGCGTGGCGGATGCCGAAAGAGAGAAAGGAGATAGCAATGAAAACCAAGAAAAGGGAGGTGATGAAGGAGACGCATTAAGTTGCAAGGACCTTCGGCACGAGTGCGCCAAGGAAATCGGCAATGGATTTTACGTGGAGAACACTATTTTATCAAGGAGGAGACCATGAAAAGAAAACTCACTTTTTTGCTTGTAGTAATCATTGCCGGTCTGGCTTTTTTCGGCAGTTCGGCATTTGCGGCGGATAAGAAACCCAACATCGTCGTTATATGGGGGGATGACATTGGCCAGTCCGACATCAGCGCCTACTCGCACGGCTTGATGGGGTTCAAAACGCCCAACATCGACCGCGTCGCCAAGGAAGGCATGATGTTCACCGACATTTATGCCGAGCAGAGCTGCACCGCCGGCCGGGCGTCGTTCCTCACGGGGCAGTCCGGCCTGCGAACGGGTATGACTAAGGTCGGTCTGCCGGGTGCAACGCTTGGTCTTCAAAAAGAAGACCCGACGATCGCCGAGCTGCTCAAACCGCTTGGCTATGCCACCGGCCAGTTCGGCAAGAACCATCTGGGGGATCGCAACGAGTTCCTGCCCACCGTGCACGGTTTTGACGAGTTCTACGGGAACCTCTACCACCTGAACGCCGAAGAAGAGCCGCAACTGCCGGACTATCCGAAGGATCCGGCGTTCCGGGAGAAGTTTGGACCCCGTGGTGTGATGGATTGTAAAGCTTCAAGCACGGACGACCCGACTGTGGATCCGCGCTTCGGTAAGGTCGGCAAGCAGATCATCAAGGACACCGGTCCCCTGACCAAGGAACGGATGGTGACGGTCGATGACGACATCGCGAACCGGGCCGTGGACTTCATTCAGCGGCAGGCCAAGACCGGCAAGCCGATGTTCGTCTGGGTGAACTTCACCCACATGCATTTCCGTACCCATACCAAGCCGGAGAGTATCGGCCAGTCGGGGCGGTGGCAGAGCCCGTACCACGACACCATGATCGATCACGACAAGAATGTCGGCCAGGTTCTCAAGGCACTGGATGATCTTGGTATTGCGGACAATACCTTTGTCTTGTACAGCACCGACAACGGCCCGCACATGAACTCCTGGCCGGATGGCGCGATGACCCCGTTCCGCAACGAGAAGAACTCGAACTGGGAAGGTGCGTACCGGGTGCCGGGCATGGTCCGCTGGCCGGGCAAGATCAAACCGGATCAGGTGTCCAACGAAATGGTCTCCCACCTCGACTGGCTGCCGACCCTTCTGGCTGTCGCCGGCGACACATCGGTTAAAGAGAATCTGCTCAAGGGCTACAAGGCCGGAGACATGACCTACAAAGTTCATCTGGATGGTGACAACCTCGTCCCCTACTTGACCGGGCAAGTCCAGAAGAGCCCTCGGGATTCGTTCTTCTACGTCAACGACGACCAGCAACTGACCGGTCTGCGTTACGACAACTGGAAATTCGTGTTCATGGAGCAGCGGGCTCCGGGAACAATGCGCGTCTGGTCGGAGCCGTTCGTGACCCTGCGGATTCCGAAAATCTTCAATCTCCGGACCGATCCATATGAGCGCGCAGACATCACGTCCAACACCTACTATGACTGGCTTCTGGATCACGCCTTCCTGTTCGTGCCAGCGCAGAACTATGTCGGCCAGTTCCTGATGACGTTCAAGGACTATCCGCAGCGGCAGAAGGCGGCCAGCTTCAACATGGATGAAGTTTTCGAAAAGCTGAAGGGTAGCGGCGGATCGAAGTAAGGTCTGTCAACTTTGATGCTTACCATCTGCGGCCAACCGTATCCTGCGGTTGGCCGTATTATTTGGAAAGGAGTGTCAGGTGAAATCTTATCGCGCTTATTTTAGATTAAGCTTTTTAGCGGCGTTGACGCTGTGTGTATTGCTGCTGACGGCCGTCGGGGCGTATGCTCAGAATGACCCGCTTCCTTCGTGGAACGACGGCAAGGCCAAACAATCCATCATCACCTTTGTCGAGAAAGTGACCCGGCCCGATTCGCCGGACTTCGTGCCTGTGCCGGAACGCATCGCCACGTTCGACAATGACGGCACACTCTGGTGCGAGCAGCCGGTGCCCGTTCAATTGTATTTCGCACTCGACCGCGTGAAGGCGCTCGCACCGCTGCATCCCGAATGGAAAACGAAAGAACCGTTCGCATCTTTGCTTAAGGGCGATTTGAAAACTGCGCTCGCAGGCGGCGACAAAGTGATCCTGGAACTCTTCATGGCCACGCATACGGGCATGACCACGGTGGAGTTCGAACAGATCGTGAAGGATTGGATTGCGACCGCAAAGCACCCGAAAACCGGCAAGCTCTATACGGAAATGGTCTATCAGCCGATGCTCGAACTGCTCGCCTACCTGCGAGCCAATGGTTTCAAGAACTTCATCGTTTCCGGCGGCGGCATCGAGTTCATGCGCCCGTGGACGGAGCAGGTTTACGGCATCCCGCCGGAACAGGTCATCGGCAGCAGCGTCACGACGAAGTTTGAAATGCGCGATGGCAAGCCTGTCCTCGTGCGTCTGCCGAAGCTGAACTTCAATGACGACAAGGCCGACAAGCCGGTCGGCATCAACCAGCACATCGGCCGCAGGCCCATCGCCGCGTTTGGAAATTCCCGCGGCGACAAGGAGATGCTGGAATACACACAGGGCGGCTGCGGCGCGCGGTTCGAGCTGCTGGTACTGCACGATGATGCAGCGCGCGAATACGCCTATGGTCCGGCACTCGGATTGCCCGAACCCAAACTCGGCGCCTTCACGCAGGCGCTCTACGATCAGGCAAAGCAGGATGGCTGGACGGTGGTCAGCATGAAGAACGATTGGAAGACCGTCTTCCCGGTCGGGCAGAGCCCGGTTACGGCCATTGACATCCTGCTGGAACCGGACGCCGCGATGCTCCAGCATGCCGAAGCCAACAACGCCCGCCTGCTGAAGGTTTATCCACAAGGTTTCGCCCTGGATGCTGCGCACCGTCCGCACATCACGATGCTCCAGTGTTTCGTCCGCACTGCGGACCTGGACAAAGTTTATGCCGCTGAAGAAAAGGTGCTTGCCGCCGCCAGCGTCAACGCCATGAAGCTGGAGGCTTTCAAATACTACTATGCCTCTGCCGGCGCGGTCGGCATCGCAGGCATCTGCGCGAAGCCGTTGCCGGAAATCCTCAAGCTACAGTCGGACATCATTGCCGCCGCAAGGCCCTATATGGTTGAAACCGGACCCATCGGCGCTTTCACGGCCCAGCACGATAATCCCGCAACCGATGCGGCCATCATCCAGTATGTTTCGATGTTCGTGCCGAAGATGTCCGGCGAGAATTTCAATCCGCACGTCAGCACAGGCGTTGCGCCCAAAGAGTACCTCGACAGGATGCTTGCTGAACCGTTTGAGAACTTCACCTTCTCGCCAGCGGGCGCAGCCGTTTACCAGCTCGGCCCGTTCGGAACCGCGGCGAAGAAATTGAAGGAATGGGATTTCAAGCAAAAGTGAACTGCCATTGCTGGATAAAGTGGGTGACGCGGCGTTCAGCATCCTGATGACCCTGTTCCTGGCCCATATGGTATGGGGTCTGACCAACCGCTACATTCAACATAAACTGGAGATGCTTGCGCCTCCGCCCTCTGAAGAAAAGGCGGATGATGACGAAGAATTCAGTGGTCAAACGTTAGACCGCAGCTTTACCCTGCTGCCCATGCTCCGCAAATTTGTGGGAACGGTTATGGTGGTTATGGTGACGCTGATTGTGCTATCCAGTATGGGCATTAATATCGCTCCGCTCTTGGCCGGCGCCAGCATTTTTGGATTGGCGATCGGTTTCGGGTTTCAAAAGCTGGTGTCGGATGTGTTGTCCGGCATCTTCTACCTGGTGGACGACACCTTCCGGGTGGGAGAATATATTCAGGCAGGCAACGTAACCGGAACGGTGGAAGGATTCACCCTGCGCAATGTCAACCTGCGGCATGACAAAGGGGCCTTGCAGATTGTGCCTTTCAGCAAACTGGGTGCTGTCACGAACTTCAATCGGGGGGGCTGTCGTGAAATTCAAACTGAGTCTTCCTTACGACACCAGTATCTCGCAGGTGCGGAAAATCATTAAAAAGGTAGGCCAGCAACTGATGGAAGATCCGGAACTGGGTCCGGATATCTTACTCCCGGTCAAATCCATGGGGGTGCAGACTGTCGCTGACTCGGTGATGACCTTCCGGGTCAGGTTTACGGCCAGATTCGGCAGGCAGGGCATTATTCAGCGGAAGGCCTTCGAAATGATTACCGAAGCCCTGGCGAAAAAGGGAATCCATTACGCCCATCGCAAGGTCATCGTCGAGATTCCCCAAGACCATGTGAAAGCATCCAGCACCGTTCCTTCCGCAGGGGCCGACCCGGCGCCGGATGCCACGGATCAGCTCAAAGCCGGTGCCGCGGCAGCCATGGCACAAATACTCGCAGAGGAAGAACAGAAAAGAATGGCGCTTGCCAAAAAGACGCAGGAATGATTTGTTTTTTGGTTTCTCGCCATGTTATATGGGCATCTTTTATTGAATTCCATATGAACCTGAAATGCTTTAACAGTAGACATATCTATCGAATTGAAGTCTATCAGCCACACCAATGAAAATGGCTTTTCCGATGACCCTGATTCATTTTTTTCTCCACGTATCCGCAACGTGTTTCATGGCATGATCGGCGATCAATAAACGTTTATTGAGTGGTGGAACTACCGATGAAGGCAGTTCCTATCTGGAATGGAGTCGAACTAATGACAAACAAAATAATTATGATTGCTATACCGCTTCAGCCAGAACCAATCGCCCAGATTCATGCGCGGTGGATTCGTCTGATAGGGTGCAGCTTCCTTGTGATGTTATCAGCAGCATGGCTGTCGGGATGTGCGACACACGTAGGTGTCAAACCGGCCGGCCTTAGGGGAGCCTATGAGGAAATAAACGCTTCTGCATTGACGGCGTCAAAACCTGGAACTAACACGAGGATTGTACTACACCGCTACGATCTGATCAAGACATACGAAAAAGACCCGGAAGCGGCCCTTAACACCCTGCATCAGAAGGTTGATGGCGAGGATGACAGAAGGGATCTGCGTTTCGCCTTATCGGAATTGAATTTTCTATACGCGGAGAAGCTGGAAAACAGCCAGGATAAACATAAAAAACTGAAGGCTCCGGATTTTTTTCTTGTTTCGGCCGTCTATGCGTATCAGTTTCTGTTTGGTGACAGCCGGGAAGAACCGCCAAGCCCCTATGACAATCGGTTCCGCGAAGCCTGCGTCATCTACAATCGCGCACTGGGCAAGGGGCTGGCCACAGGGGAAAATGGTAAACTCGAAATACGGGACGGCGTCCGGATGTTACCTGTCGGACCATTGCCGGTGTCCATTAAAAACAAGTCCTTCAAATGGGAAATGTCCAAATTTGATCAAATTTTGTGCTCAGACGACTATCTGGTGCGTGGTTTCACAGTCAGAAATCGGTCCGCCGGCATGGGATTGCCACTGATTGCGGTTAATTCAAAAGCGAAGGTTTTATCCGGAGAGCGAGTGATTCCCCTGACGGCTTTCCTGAGAATAGAAGGGGATGGGGGTGAGATTGCGAGAGGTACGGCACGGGCGGAACTGGAGTTGTATGACACCTTTGATAATACTGAATTGATTGTCAACGGACGGACGGTACCCATGGAAACGGATTCAACCGCGCCCATCGCCTATGCATTGGATAATCCCGACATATGGTCAGCAGGACTGCGTCGATTTTTGCTGATCGAAGAAGAGATCCAGCCTCATCTGGTGATGCTCCAACCCTATGTACAGGGGCGCATACCTGTGGTTTTTGTACATGGAACTGCCAGCGATCTGGTTTGGTGGGCGGAGATGCTCAACACCCTTCGCTCAGATCCGGTATTGCAGAAGCGCTACCAGTTCTGGTTCTTTCGGTATAACAGCAGTCGTACGGTTGTGGATTCGGCAGCAGCACTTCGGGAAGTCCTCACTCAGAAACGCCGTGAACTTGATCCGGATAGTCATGACCCGGCTATGGATCAGATGGTTGTCATTGGACACAGCCAAGGGGGGCTGCTGGCAAAACAGACAGTGGTTAGAACCGAAGACAAACTCTGGCTTTCCCTGAGTGATACCTCATTCGATGAAATGGATATTCAACCAGAAGGCAAAGAATTAATTCAAAAATGGTTGTTTTTTGAGCCCCTGCCCTTTGTCAAGCAGGTTGTTTTTATCTCAACACCGCATCGCGGCAGTTTTCTGGCAGCGGACTGGATTCGAAATGCAATCCGGCGCATCGCCAGTCTGCCGATCACGACAATCAAGGGGGCTGCCTCTATTCTGAGCTTAGAAGGAAAATTGAGGCTTCCTTCCGGGCTGGAGGGCAGGATGCCGACGAGCCTGGATTCAATGTCTCCGAATAATAAGTCACTGATGGTTCTTGCCGATATTCCCATTGAACCCGGCGTGACATCTCATTCTATCATTGCCATCAAAGGCGACGACGATCCCGTGGAAGGCAACGACGGTGTGGTCGAATTTAAAAGCGCCCACTTAGACGGAGTTGTGTCGGAGTTCATCGTACGCTCCGAGCACTCCTGTCAGGAACACCCGTTCACCATTGAAGAAGTGCGACGGATTCTTCTGGAACATCTGGCATCGCAGGTTTTTTAAACTTGCGAGTTCCTATGTGTCAATGTAGGTGAGACACCAAACCTGTGTGTCTCATTTTCATTGACATATCCCGATAATGGAATCATAACCTGAAACGGAATGTCGTTCACAACACGAGTATTATCCAGGAACAAGTCGATAAATATTATAAGTTGCTTTAATATTTTATGATTCTCATTATTCCGGAGAACTCTCGATGCCGATAATAAACGGAGAATTGGAGAAGTTCAAAAACGCAGAACATTCCGAAATTGAGCTGAAAGTTCGAAATGCCCGGATTCAGCAGTTGTATAAGCAAACGTAGATTGCCCTGTCCGGCGGCTTTGTCGTTGCCTGTTCGATTTGTTTTGTACTCTGGCACGCTGTTCCCAACTGGAAACTGTCATTATGGCTTGTTCTTTTGTTTCTAGTCAGCATGGCACGTGGCATCCTCTCTGTTTCATTCAATAGAAGAGAGCCGGCTGCCGATGATATCAGTCGGTGGGCGACGCGGCATGTATAGTCGCTTCATTGTCAGGCGTTACGTGGGCACTGCCTTCCTTTTTTCTGTGGCCGGCCGATGTGTCGGTTCATCAACTGGTATGGCCTATCTGTATATTGCCTCTTAGCGCTTCAGCCGTAGCAACCTGCTACACATGGAAGCATTCATATCTTGCCTATCTCTTCCTCTCGCTGGTTCCGATGTCACTCCGTTTTTTCTACGAAGGGGGCTTGCTGTTTACAGCCCTCGGAACGTTGAGCCTGTTCTTTATCGGTATCCTGGCCCAGACGGGCAAGTCGATTCATGCGGCCAACTCTCGGGCGCTGGAAACAGGCTTTCGCAATGAAGCGCTCAGTTTGTATCTGTCTGAAGAAAAAGCAAAAGTGGAAGAGCGTACCGCCGAACTGATCACTGCAGGGGACGATAAAGCGGTGATTGCCCATGTCCTCGATCAAATTTCCGATCCCGCTCTTTTTCTGCGCAAGGTCGAATCGCTCTACGATAACCCCTCCGCCATATCCCGTGACACGCTGATTTTTTGTGACGGTCGCGTATTTGCGCGCTATTCGCACTCGCAAACGATTGCCGATGATGTCGTCGGACGGGTCTGGAGCTTTCTCGATATCACGGAACAGCGTCGAGCCGAGGAACGTGTTTTCCAGTTGTCACAGAATATAAGGATGAACTGGAACGGTCAGAGCGTCAGCGTGGTCAGCTCCATAAAAAATTACCATTAATTGGACATTGATGATACAGAAGGCGGAGTTCGCTGAAGACCATTGAAAAATGAAATTTGCGATGGTAACTGACCCATCGTGTGTTACAGGCCACCGCCCCACCGGTACTGCCAGACAATCCCAACCAGATTGAAATCGCTCCCCGCACTGGTGTGTACGCTGCTGCTGGTGAAAAGCTTGATCGAATTGTTCGGGTTCACCGACATTGCCAATGTGGCGCCTACCCGTGAATTGTTTTGTAAATCATCGTTCTGCTCACCATCTAATGTCGTGCGCCCGCCGTAATCATTGGTTCCGCTCAGTGCCGCCCACATGCCACGGCCAAAATTGTACGTGATATGTAGCTGTGTGGTGGATACGGGGTCTTGATCAAGCGTACTGCCGCCGTAGAAATTGTCATTTTTGCTGAAAAAAAACACACCGGTGGAAAGCTCTATCGTAAGAGCCCCCCATGCCTTGGAAATTCCGATATCCGGCTTGACAAACCAGCGGTTATTCCCCAGGTTTATCAACTTTTCACCATCATACTGACCGAGGGGAAGAGATGCCTGAACGCTGGCTCCGATAATTAAATCCTGATGGTAGTCGGTAAATTCTTCCAGCGACAGCGCAGGGGCGCCGTATAAATTGACCGAAAAACGAAATCGCGGATCGTTTAACCCGGAAACATTGCGTTCTCGTGGTTGGCCCGCTACCATCGCGGTTCCGGACAAGTCGGAATACGGCAAAATCATATCGAATTTTCCTGATTTGCCCCAGACGTCCAGCGACCGTGCATATGCCAGGATGCCAGTATGCATCTTGACCTGCGCGTCCTTGATCGGTGACGAGGCTTCGGTTGACAGACCGCCGTCCGAATAGGAATAGCCTGCAAGCAGAAAATTGATCCCGACCGGCGTATTGACATAGGCTCTGGGTTCAATTTCTCCGGCATGTCCCATAGCTGCCGCAAAAAAGAGCGCAAATACGGCAGGCGCCACGCCTGACAGTTTGATCCTATCCCGATAGGTTATCAGGAGTGGATGACCGAGAATGACGCGAAAAAAACACCTTTTTCCTCGATTCCAATTCAACATATCAAATTCCCTTGTAATGTCAAACGAGTAGCTGAAGAGTGCGCCACTGTCAAGACAATAATGAATCAAGTTTTTGAACTCCTCTTGCCTCCATTGGATTCTCATTTTAGAAATTGCATAAGAGCCGGATATGCTGTATCAGGAAGGACATCTATAGCTTTCAATGTCTGCCCCACGATCGATCAATGATTTTTTAAGTTCTATAATTATTGGTGATTCCTATCTGCTGAGGAGACCAAGGAATGGCAAACAGAATATATAAAATCACTATCCCGCTTCGATCCGAACCCATATCCCGGATTCATGCGCAGTGGATTCGTCTGATGGGGTGCAGTTTCCTGCTGATGCTGTCAGTTGCATGGCTGACCGGATGCGCAACACACGTCGGTGTAAAACCTGCCGGGTTAAGGGGCGCCTATGTGGAAATAAACGCTTCTGCGTTGACGGAATCAAAACCAGGCGCCAACACGCGGATTGTCCTTCATCGCTACGATCTGGTTAAGACATTCGAAAATGATCCGGAAGCGGCACTCGCCATCCTGCATCAGAAGGCTGTCGGCGAGGATGACAGACGGGATCTGCGTTTTGCTTTATCGGAATTGAATTTTCTGTATGCAGAGAAACTGCAAAATAAGCAGGATAAACAAAAAAAGCTGTCAGCGCCTGATTTTTTTCTAGCTTCAGCCGTCTATGCATATCAGTATCTGCTGGGAAGCAGCCGGGAAGATCCGCCAAGCCCCTATGACAATCGGTTCCGCGAAGCCTGCATCCTCTATAATCGTGCACTGGGAAAGGGGCTGGCCACAGGGGAAGATGGCCGACTCGAACTTCGCGACGGCATCCTGAAATTACCGGTCGGGTCATTGCCGCTGTCCATTATAAACAAAACATTTCGAAGGGATGTATCTGAATTTGATCAAATTCTATGTTCAGACGATTTCCTCGTGCGAGGTTTCACTGTCAGAAACCGGTCCGCCGGCATGGGACTGCCCCTGATTGCAGTGAATTCAAAAGCGAAAGTTTTATCTGGAGAGCGAGTGATTTCTCTAACGGCTTTCCTGAGAATCGTAGGAGACAGGGATGAGATTGGGCAAGGTACGGCACGGGCGGAACTGGAGTTGTACGACACCTTTGATACCACAGAATTGGATGTCAACGGACGGATGGTCCCTCTCGAAACAGACTTAACCGCGACCATAGCCTATGGATTGGATAATTCCGATGCATGGTCAGCAGGGTTGCGACGGTTTTTCATATTCGAAGAAGAAATTCAGCCGCATCTGGTGATGATCCAACCCTATGTGCAGGGCCGCATCCCGGTGATCTTTGTACATGGAACTGCCAGTGATCTGGTGTGGTGGGCGGAAATGCTCAACACCCTTTACTCTGATCCACAATTGCAGAAGCATTTCCAGTTCTGGTTATTCCGGTATAACAGCAGCCGTACGATTGTGGACTCGGCTGCAGCTCTTCGGGAAGTCCTGGTGCAGAAACGCCGCGAACTCGATCCGAATAATCAGGACCCGGCGATGGATCAGATGGTTGTTATCGGACACAGCCAGGGGGGGCTTCTGACAAAACAAACCGTGATTCGAACCGAAGACAAAATCTGGCGTTCTTTGAGTGATACTCCGCTGGATCAAATGAACATCGACCCGGCAGGCAAAGAATTGATTCATAAGTGGTTTTTTATCGAGCCGCTGCCCTTTGTCAAGCGGGTTGTTTTTATTTCAACGCCCCACCGCGGCAGTTTTCTGGCAGCGGACTGGGTGCGTAATATCGTCCGCCGCATCGTCAGTCTGCCGGTTACAACGATCAGGGGGGCTGCATCCATTCTGAGCCTGGAAGGGCAACTGCGGCTTCCTTCCCGCCTGGAGGGCAGGTTGCCGACCAGCCTGGATGCCATGTCTCCGAATAATCAAGCCCTGTTGGTTCTTGCCGATATTCCCATTGAACCCGGCGTGACATCGCATTCCATCATTGCCGTCAAAGGCGATGGCGATCCCCTGGAAGGCGACGATGGTGTGGTCGAATATAAAAGCGCCCACATGGACGAGGTGGCGTCGGAGTTTATCGTGCGATCCGAGCATTCCTGTCAGGAACATCCTTTCACCATTGAAGAAGTGCGTCGGATTCTACTGGAGCATCTGGCATCGCAGGTTTTTTGAAACGAAGGCGTTGGCACACCGAAATCTTAATAGAGTGGGTTTGTTTACAGCGAAACAATCTATCAGTCAAAAGGAGCGACCGTCATGAAACGAAAAACTTTGTCCGCAACATTCTGTGTTGCCTTGACGGCTGTCTGTACCGCGACAGCCGGTACTCAGACAACTCCGGATCGCACAACGCTGCCGATCCCGGAGCCCAGTTTTCCCCATAGTACCGTTTTGGATGCTCGAAATGCCACCCCCCCGGAGCGTTTCGAAGTGAGAGCGCCAGACGGCGCCCCGAACGTTCTTATCATCCTTATCGATGATATGGGGTTCGGCCAGTCCAGTGCATTCGGTGGTCCCATCAATATGAAGACAGCGGAACGACTGGCTGACAAAGGCCTGCGCTATAACCAGTTTCATACGACAGCCCTGAGTTCGCCGACCCGGGCAGCGCTGTTGACCGGCAGAAATCATCATACGACCAACACGGGATCCATCATGGAAACCGCAACGGCTTTTCCGGGAAACACGGGGCAACGTCCCGAGAGTGTGGCGCCTCTGGCGGCGATGCTGCGCTACAACGGTTACTCGACGGCTGCATTCGGGAAAAACCACGAGACGGCTGCTTGGGAAGTGAGTCCTTCCGGGCCGACCGACCGGTGGCCGACAAGAAGCGGCTTTGATAAATTCTATGGTTTTATGGGGGGCGAATCGAATCAGTGGGCTCCGGCCCTGTATGATGGCATGACAAAAATTGAGGTTCCAAAGGATTCGAACTACCATTTCATGACCGACATGACGAATCAGGCCGTCAAGTGGATGCAGTCGGTAAAGTCTCTGACACCGGACAAACCTTTCTTTATGTATTTTGCACCGGGCGCAACCCACGCACCGCACCATGTGCCCAAGGAATGGATCGCCAAATACAAGGGCAAGTTCGATCAGGGATGGGACAAGCTGCGGGAAGAGACTCTTGCTCGCCAGATCAAGTTGGGCGTGGTGCCAGCGGATACGAAGCTGGCGCCCAAGCCGGGGGCCATCAAGGATTGGAACAAGCTGACCGTGGATGAGAAAAAACTGTTTGCCCGCCAGATGGAAGTGTTTGCCGGTTTCGGCGAATACGCGGACACCGAGATCGGCAGACTTGTCGATGTCATCCAAGACATGGGCCAGCTCGACAACACGCTGATCTTCTATATTGTCGGTGACAACGGCGCCAGCGCCGAGGGCGGCATGAGCGGTATGTTCAACGAAATGACCTATTTCAACGACGTAGTAGAAACGGTTTCCGATGTCATGAAACACTATGACGAGCTGGGCGGACCGAATACTTACAGCCACTATGCCGCAGGCTGGGCGGTTGCCGGAGATACGCCATTTACCTGGACCAAGCAGGTGGCATCGAACTACGGCGGAACCCGTAACGGCATGGTTGTCCACTGGCCGAAAGGGGTAAAGGCCAGGAATGAAATCCGTACCCAGTGGCACCATGTGATCGATATCGCTCCCACGGTACTGGAAGCAGCGGTCCTGCCGGAGCCGAAAGTGGTAAACGGTATCCCCCAAACCCCGATCGAAGGGGTGAGCATGCTCTATTCTTTTAATGACGCCCATGCCAAGGACCGCCATCTGACCCAGTACTTCGAGATTTTCGGCAACCGCGCCATCTATCGGGATGGTTGGCTTGCCGGCACAGTACACCGGGCGGCATGGGAGACTGAAGTACGCGCAACACTGGATAAGGATACCTGGGAGCTTTATGACACGCGAAACGACTTCAGCCTGGCCACGGACCTGGCAGCGAAGGAACCGGCAAAGCTCAAGGAACTTCAGAATTTATTCATGGATGAGGCTGTCAAGTACAACGTGCTTCCCATCGATGACCGGGTTTTCGAGCGCATCAACGCGGCCCTTGTCGGCAGGCCCGACCTGATGGCCGGCCGCACATCGCTCACGGTTTACGAAGGGATGACCGGAATGTCGGAAAATGTATTCATCAACACGAAGAACCGGTCGCACACGATTACAGCCGAGGTCAACCTTCCCAAAAGCGGTGGAAGGGGCGTGATTCTTGCTCAGGCCGGGCGTTTCGGCGGATGGAGCCTGTACCTGAAAAACGGTGTGCCGACATATACATACAACTTTCTGGGATTGAAACGTTTTACCATCGCTGCCAAGAAGCCGCTGCCGGCAGGAAAGGCAACCATCCGCTATGAGTTTGCCTATGACGGCGGTGGGTTAGCCAAAGGTGGGACCGGTACGATTCTTGTCAATGATATGAAAGTGGCAGAGGGGCGGATCGAACGCACGCAGCCCATGATATTTTCGGCCGACGAAGGTGCCGATGTCGGTGAAGATGGCGAAACGCCGGTTGTAGAGAATTATGGCATTCCAGCACCTTATCAATTCACCGGCAGGATCGATAAGATCACCATTGACGTGCAGGAAATGAAGGCGGCAGACAAGGCCAAAGAGGACAGACTCCGTGCGCAAGCCGCTCATGAAAAAGTTCAGTCGGATTAAAGAAAACATCCCGGATGCCATCCATGTGTTGGCCAAACCCATCGGTCCGGCCTGCAATCTGGACTGCGAGTACTGCTTTTACCTGGAGAAGCGGGCGCTGTTCGGGTCTGGGGAAAAGTTCCGAATGTCCGATAACACCCTGAGTGCATTCATAAAGAACTATATTGCCTCACAGCCCACACCGGTTGTTGAGTTTGTCTGGCAGGGCGGAGAGCCGACCTTGTTGGGGCAGGCGTTTTTCCAGCGGGTCATTGCGCTGCAACAACCGTATGCCAGGCAAAAAACCATCCGGAATGTGATCCAGACCAACGGAACCCTGCTGGACGAAGCGTGGTGCCGGTTTCTGAAAAAACATGACTTTATGGTGGGTATCAGCCTGGATGGTCCGAAAAACATCCACGACCGTTATCGCCGGGATGGCAAGGGCCGGGGAACGTTTGAAAAAGTGATCCGCGGGCTAAGGCTTCTACAGAGACACGGGGTCGAATACAATGTCATGGCCTGTGTGGCCCGTGATACGGCGGTAAAACCGCTCGAAGTTTACCGGTTTTTCAAGGATGCAGGAGTGGAGTTTATCCAGTTTACTCCGATTATCGAGCGTCCGGCCGATGAATGCAGCGCTAAACAAGGTCTGCGACTGGCTGCTTTCCCTGCTCTGGATCGGCCGGCAGTGCAGACCGAAGTCACGGACTGGTCGGTACTGCCTGAGGATTATGCTGATTTCCTGATTGCCATTTTTGAAGAATGGGTGCATCAGGATGTGGGCAATGTTTTTGTCATGAATTTTGAATGGGCTCTGAATGCATGGATCGGCAATCCATCGCCCGTCTGCGTACATGCAGAGCAGTGCGGTCGTTCTCTGGTGATCGAGCATAACGGCGATGTGTTTGCCTGTGATCATGGCGTATATCCACAGTTTCGGCTTGGCAGCATTCTGACAGATACCTTCCCGGCCATGGTACGGAAATCTCTGGAATCACAATTTGGAATTTCCAAGGAAACAGCTCTTCCGCGCCGGTGTAAATCGTGTGAGGTGCTTGCCGCATGCCGGGGAGGGTGTCCCAAACATCGCTTTGTAACCTCGACCTGTGATGAGCCTGGGCTTCATTATCTATGCCCGGGGTATAAAAAATTCTTTTTTCATATTCGAAAATATCTTAGAGTCATGGCGCAGCTTCTGGAATACGGGCTTCCGGTGACCCTGGTGATGCAGGCGCTGAAAAATCCCCTCGCCATCACCCTCCCACAGAATGCCGTGGATAAGTGATTCCTTTGCGCATGCATCGATGGTGCATGGGAGGCTGGTACGATTCCACGCGAGATAGTGCTTTTCTTTTCTTGAAGAAATATCTCAAGATATTGAATGGCTTCATATGTTATTTCAGTTTTTTGAGATATAGACTTTCAGAAAAATAATTTCGCTGCGTTATCGGTCGGGAATGGCCGAAAAAGGCCTATTCCCTCCCTGCTGCCTTGCGAAATGAATTTTCTGAAAGTCTATAGTATAAACCCAAACAAAAGGGAGAGAGACTATGAATAAAAGAGTTTTAAGTATCACATTTCTTATTATCCTCATGGTCGCTGGTCTGACACTGACAGCGCACGCCGCCGATGAAGCAGCTACAGATCCCTGCCTCGGAACAGCCGACCATGACAAGCTTGATAAGGTTTTTCCATCAAAACCGAATTATTCGCCCTATGCTGGGCGCAATTTCCCAACGCGGCCGTATTTTGGCGACACGCACCTTCACACATCTTTTTCAATGGACGCAGGTGCATTTGGCGCTCGCCTGACACCGCGCGATGCCTATTTGTTTGCCAAAGGCAAGGAGATCACTTCAAACACCAATCAGCCGGTCAAGCTTTCCCGATCTCTCGATTTTCTGGTCGTGGCAGATCACTCCGACGGAATGGGTTTCTTCCCGCAGTTAATGGGAGGCGATCCGGAACTGCTAACCACGCCGCAAGGCAGAAAGTGGTATGACCAGATCAAGGGCGGCCAGGGTGCCGATGCGGCTTTGGATATCATCATGAGCTTCGGTCTGGGTAAAATGCCCAAGGGGTTCCCGGTTCCGGGCACACGCGCCTACCGCGATGCCTGGCAGGAGACCATAAAGGCGGCCGAGGAGGCGAACGATCCCGGTCGCTTCACAGCGTTCATCGGGTACGAGTGGACCTCGAATACGGCTGCCAACAACCTGCACCGCAATATAATTTTCCGAGACAATGCTGACAAAGCAAGCCGGGTCGAGCCACATACAACTCTGAAGCCACTTGGAAGCGACAATCCTGCCGATCTGTGGAAATGGATGTCCGCATACGAGGAGAAGACGGGTGGTGATGTGCTGGCCATCGCCCACAACGGCAACCTCTCCAACGGCACGATGTTCCCCATGGTCGAGGCCTTCGGAAAGAAGATCGACCGCGAGTATGCCGTGACGCGCGCCAAGTGGGAGCGGCTTTACGAAATGACCCAGACCAAGGGAACTGGCGAGGCGCATCCATACCTTTCTCCCAACGACGAGTTCGCCGACTTCGAGATATGGGATAAGTGCAACCTTGACGGCAGCATGGCAAAGACAAAAGACATGCTGAAATTCGAATATGCCCGCGAGGCACTTAAAAACGGGCTTTATCTCGAATCGAAACTCAGTGTCAATCCCTACAAGTTCGGTATGATCGGCAGCAGCGATGCGCACAACGGTCTCGCCGCGATGGAGGAGGAGAACTTTTTCGGCAAGACCGCACCTCAGGAACCCAGCCCGGAACGGATGACCAAAACCTTCATCAAACATTCCAAGACAGGCGTAACGATCATGGACTGGGAGGTTTCCGCATCAGGTTACGCCGCCGTGTGGGCCACGGAGAACACACGCGAGGCAATCTTCGATGCGATGCAGCGGCGGGAAACCTATGCCACGACCGGTCCGCGCATGTTCGTGCGCTTCTTTGGCGGCTGGGATTTTGAGCCTAATGACGCACACAATCGTTTGCCGGCTGCCATCGGATACAGCAAGGGCGTGCCCATGGGCGGAGATTTAAGTGCAGCTCCTGCCGGAAAGGTACCCACATTCCTGGTTGCAGCACTAAAGGACCCCATCGGCGCCAACCTCGACCGCATCCAGATTATCAAGGGCTGGCTTGATGCCAGGGGTGACGTTCAAGAGAAGATCTACGACGTTGTCTGGGGCGACGCGGACAATCGCAAGTTTGGTGCCGATGGTAAGCTCCCTTCAGTTGGCAGCACCGTGGATGCGGAGAATGCCACCTGGACCAACACCATCGGCAACCCGGAATTGATCACTGTCTGGAAGGACCCTGATTTCGATGCCAAGCAGCGAGCGTTCTACTACGCCAGGGTTCTGGAAATCCCGACACCCCGATGGACCGCCTACGATGCGAAGCGCTTCGGCTTCAAACCACTGCCGGGCACCACGATGACGCTCCAGGAACGCGCCTACACGTCACCCATCTGGTACACACCATAATGGTGATAGGATAATCGTGCAAGAATCTTTTAAAAAATTGATCCGTGAGCCACTGGTTCACTTCCTGATCATCGGTACAGGGCTGTTCCTTCTCTTCGGATGGGGGGGCGGCCCTGTGCCGCTTCCGGCCGGGCAGTCCGGGTTGCCGTCGACAAAAATTGTCATCGCACCGTCCGATATAGATCAAATGACGGCAGCGTTTACACGGACATGGCAACGTCCGCCGACCGAAACGGAAGTGAAGGTTCTTGTCGATAACTTTGTCCGTGACGAGATTTACTACCGCGAGGGACTGGCTATTGGCCTGGATCGGGATGACAGCGTAATCAGGCGACGGATGCGTCAGAAGATGGAATTCATCTTCGAGGACATCACTGCCCAGGCGGAACCAACAGATGATGAACTCCTTGCGTATATGAAGACACATCCCGATGCTTACCTGATGGATCCGCAGATCGCATTTCGCCATGTCTATTTCAATGCCAACATGCGGGGAAAGAACGCCGAAGCCGATGCCCGGCAGATCCTTGCACGTCTTAATGAAGGCATGGACGCAGAACTTGCCGGAGACCCCTTTATGCTGGGTGCGGAAATAAGTCTCTCGCCGCTTTGGGATATCCGGAAACAATTCGGCGAAGAGTTCAGCAGAAACCTGTCAGGGCTGATGAGTGAAAAATGGGAGGGGCCGTTACGCTCTGGCTTCGGGCTTCATCTGGTTCTTGTCATACAGCGCGTGGCAAGCCGCCTGCCTGAACTGGAAGAGGTTCGGAAGACAGTGAAAAGGGACTTGATGGCTGAACGGCAGAAGGAGCTCATGGATGCCGCGTACGCCAAACTCAGGGACCGGTACACCGTGGAAATCGAAAGGTCTGAGACCAAGGCGCTCTCCTCGGCTGAAGAGAAAATGCCCCAGGGGGTGCTTCGATGAACCGAACGGCGATCGTTGCGCTGGCGCTGGTGCTGTGTGCCGGAACGAATACAATCGTCCTTTCTCATGAGTCGCAGCCCGGGATACTCGAACTCAGGCAGGTTTCCAGGGATCGCTATGAAGTGACTTGGCGTGCGCCGATCTACTATGGCCGGCCGCATCCTGCCCGGCTTGTATTGCCTGAGGGCTGGAAGGATACGGTCGAACCAACGGTGAGGATGCTCCCTGACTCACAGGTCTTCCGGCGTGTCGTGACCGTCGGTGACAGGGGCGTGGAAGGAATCGACCTGCGATTCACGGGCCTTGAGAAAACCGTAACGGATGTCTTTGTGAGATTGAACCGGCTCGACGGCACCATGATGACAGTTGTCGCACGGCCGTCAAAGCCTTTTGCGAAGCTACGGGGTGAGCGGGCCTGGCATGTAACGGCTGGAGAGTTTATCGGCCTTGGGTTTCATCACATCCTCTCGGGGGTCGATCACCTGCTCTTTGTCTTGGGGTTGCTTCTGATCGTCAATGGCAGAATGATTCTGCTGAAGACCATTACATCTTTTACAGTGGCGCACAGCATCACATTGGCCGCTGCCACGCTGGGGTATGCGAGTGCCCCGCTGCCGCCGCTCAATGCGGCCATCGCTCTGTCGATCCTGTTTCTCGGCCCCGAGATCGTCCGCTCGTGGAACGGACAGACGAGCCTGACGATCCGCTATCCCTGGGTCGTGGCTTTCCTGTTCGGATTGCTGCACGGCTTCGGGTTTGCCAGCGGCCTGACAACAACCGGCATGCCCAAATCGGAGATCCCGCTGTCGCTGCTTTTCTTCAATGCCGGGGTCGAAGCAGGTCAGCTCGTCTTTGTGTTCACAGCGCTTGCCCTGGTGCGGTCGTTCAAAATCCTGGAAGTCCAGTGGCCTCGCTGGGCCGAAGCACTGCCCGGGTATGCGGTCGGCAGTCTTGGGGCGTACTGGACAATCCAGCGGACGGCTATTCTGATTGGAGGGTTTTGAGAATATGAGATGCATCCGGAGTTCTACAGGACCATCCATCGTCTTTGTCATGGCTTTATCTCTGCCGTGGAGTTCACCCGCTCTGGCACATGTCGAGCAGGGTCAGGCTGCCGGATTCCTGATCGGTCTGCAGCACCCCTGGTCAGGGTTTGACCACGTTCTGGCCATGATCGCAGTGGGGTTGTGGGGGGCGCAACTGGGCGCTCCCGCAATGTGGCTGTTGCCAGTAACGTTTCCAATGGTGATGGCATTCGGCGGAATGCTCGGCCTGATGGGCGTCAAGCTGCCGGGAATCGAAATCGGCATCGCACTGTCTGCGGTCATGCTCGGAGTGATGGTACTGGCAGAGGCACGGCCGAAATTGATGCTGGCAGCGTCACTGGTTAGCTTTTTCGCGGTTTTCCACGGCCATGCCCACGGTACGGAACTTCCACCGGGACAAAACGGTCTGCTCTACAGCATGGGTTTTGTCATTGCCACGGGATTTTTGCACGGACTTGGGATTTTGCTCGGCCTGCTCCACCGCTGGCCCGCGGGCAAACTTGCCTTGCGGAGTGCTGGCGCGTTTATTGCCGTTATGGGCGTGACTTTTCTCTGGGGTGCGCTGAAGTGAGAACATGGCGTACAAAACATGCAGGGCTTGGAGGCGTATTGGCCGGCATCGCCTCCCTGTGCTGTCCTTCATCCGCCGCCGCTCATCTGGTGATGACCGGCATGGGTCCGGTTTACGACGGAATCGGCCATCTCCTGTTGACACCCGAGGACCTTGTTGCGGCGCTGTCACTTGCGCTGTACGCGGGACTTCGGGGGCCCATTTCCGGAAGAAGAACGATGTTCCTGCTGCCGTTCGCCTGGCTCATCGGGGGAATTGCGGGGTTAGCGGTGAACGCCTTGCCTACGTTCCCCGTCTCCGCCGTATCCTTTCTTGTCACAGGCGGACTGGTGGCTGCGGACTTTTACATGCCGGTTTCTGCCGTTATGGTACTTGGGATCGTATTCGGTTTTGCTCATGGTTTTCTTAACGGTGTTGCACTGAATGAAGGAGCAGGCATTTTGGGACTGCTCGGCATCATGATAATGCTTTTTATTCTTACAGCGTTTGCAGCAGCCCTTGTCGTATCGCTCAATAAACCCTGGGCAAGGATTGCCGTCCGCGTGTCCGGGAGCTGGACATTTGCTATCGGATTGCTGATGCTCGGATGGTTCATCCGTGAAGCCAAGTGATGGTATCATTTTCACGTAATAGATCACTTCGAATATGGCCAATCATGAACTAAGTGGAACTTGAGTTTCTTCTCACATATAATGAGCACTCTTGTGCAACATCTGAGGACATGATATTTTTCAACATGCTATCTCAAAAAAACTAAATTTTTGAATGGGCTCTGAATGCATGGATCGGCAATCCATCACCCTCGCACAGGACACCGTGGATAGGTGACTGGAATAATCGCTTGATTCTTCTGGAAATCGCGTGGTGAAGTTGTGGTGGCCACAAAAACAAGAAAGGAAAACCCATGAGATACAGGATCATCGTTTTTCTCGTTATTACCCTGTCGGTAGCTGTCCAGGTGCATGCAGATTGTATGAACGACTCGTATGGGCGACGCATGTGCGGGAAAGGTCAATGTAAAATGAGTCAATATGGAAAGGTACTCTGTGCCAGAGAAGGAGGTGGCGCCGCCAACAATAAAAACGATAATGTTCAGTGCGGAATCGGATATTGTATCGTGGACGATTACAATCGGGTGTGGTGTTCCACAATACCGGGCGGGAAAGCTTATATCGATGAGAACGGCAAAATTGTCTGTGCCGGAGAGTGTGAACGGGGTAAGGCATCCTACTGCGAAGATGCCAAGGTTGCGGAAGATTGATTGCAGACTGGAACAAGGGGAATGACCAATGGAAAGACCAAAATTAAAATGCTTTTTCTGGTTGATCGTTTTGCTGGTTGCTGAAGTTGTGGCTGTCCATGGATCGCTCTGGGCCGGCGGGATTTCACTGTACGAGATCGGAACGCCCGATCTGGGGCTGGCATCTGCCGGCTATGCCGCCCGCGCGCAGGATGCTTCTACGGTCTTTACGAATCCAGCGGGGATGAGTTTTCTTGAAACTTCCCAGGTGATGGGCGGGTTGCAGACACTTTACGGCAATATGGAATTCAGCGCCAACCTGGGTACCACCGTTTCTGGCAGTAACGGTGGGAATGCTGTTGGTTGGCTTCCGGGAGCAAGTCTTTTTGCCACCCAGAAATTGAACAAGGATTGGAGCATCGGCTTTGGCATGCTTTCCTATTTCGGCCTCAGCGAAAGCTATGACGACAATTGGGTTGGCCGCTACTATGTCAAGAAATCATCCCTGATCGGAATGACGCTGACGCCTGCCGCCAGCTACCGGGTCAATGACTGGCTCTCTCTTGGGGCCGGTCTCAATATGATGTACGGTTATCTCGACACCGAGGTTGCCGTCAACAATTTAGGGGATACGCGACCGGACGGGCAGCTCAAAATCAAGGACACCGAGTGGGGCTATGGTGGAAACTTTGGAATTCTGGTGGAGCCGATGACCGGAACTCGCTTCGGGCTCACCTATCTGACGGAAGTCAATCTCAAATTTTCCGAAATACCTGAATTCAGCGGTCTCGACACCGGCCTGGAAACCCTTTTAAGAAATCGGGGGCTGACGACAAACAATCTGGACTTGAGCATGAACGTTCCTCAGATGGTCATGTTCAGCGCCAATCGGAACGTGAATGAAAAATGGTCAATTTTAGGCAATATCGGTTGGCAGAACTGGTCCCGGTTCGGCATGGTCGATGTCGGGATCAACTCAACCGATCCCCGAACCTTGACGGTGGATAACGATTACAAAGACACTTGGCATGTGGCCCTGGGTACCCAGTACCATTATTCTCCGTTATGGACGTTCACCGGCGGTATTGCCTATGACAGCTCCGCCGTCGACAGCGACAAACGAACGGTCACCCTCCCCATGGCAGAGGCCTGGCGGTTTGCTTTGGGCACGCAGTATGCCATCCGTTCAGACCTGACGCTCGGCGTAGCCTATGAGTTTATGTGGAATGGCGATATGTCCGTGAACCAGTCCCGCGGTACTGAGGCAGGAACGGTGACGGGCGCATATCACAACGCCAGTTTCAGCTTTGTTGCACTGAATCTGAGCTGGAAGTATTAGTACCTTTATTTTAGATGCTGTTCGTCCAACTCTTCAAGAATGAGATGCCACTGGCAGTGTGAAACCCTGCAGATATAATCTATATAGATGGGAGGAAAATGATGAGAGGGAGGATTTGTTTTTTGTTAACAACCGTTTTTTTTAGCATATGGGGACAGGCTTTGGCCCAGCAGGACTTTATCGTCTATCCGTCCCAGGGGCAGAGTCAGCAGAAAATGGAAAAAGACCAATTCGAATGCCACAACTGGGCCAAGCAGCAGACAGGATTCGATCCCAGGGCGGCAAGTTCTTCGCCGCCGCCGGATTCCCAATCGAACACCGGCAAAGGGGTGGTCAAAGGCGGAGCCGTTGGCGCACTTGGCGGACTGGCCATCGGCTCCCTCTCCGGCAATGCGGGAGCGGGGGCAGCCATCGGTGCAACAGCCGGGGGTGTTTTCGGCGGGCTGAAAGCCAAAAACAAGCAGGACAAGTCAGAGCAAGCTCAGCAGCAATATTATCAGCAACGGCTTGACGAATATAATCGCGCCTGCAGAGCCTGCCTGATCGGACGCGGCTATACCGTGCAGTAATCTCGACCTGCATTGAAAAGCTAGCCCCGTTGGACCAACCCGTGCTGTATTTTTCAGAAATAAATTGTCAAAGATAAAAATGGAGGGAAAAAATGAAAAAAGCAGGAATATGCTGCATCGTCTTTGCAATGTCCGTATTCATACCCATGGTGACAGAGGCAGCGGATTTTGACGGTTCCAAACCACTGCTGTGTTCTATCATTTCGGTGATTGAATGCACACCTGCCGAAAATCGCACTGTCAGTGCTGAAACCATTGGCATGCCGCAGTTTATCATGGTCGATGCCGCCAAGATGAAAATCTGGCCGGCCATGGACAAGGAGGGAAAGAAGACCAGCGAAATCAAGCGGGTGGATCATGTAGGAGGAAACCTGATCCTTCAGGGCGTTGATGAAGGGATCGACAAAAATCGGGAAGCCGTAAGCTGGACAGCGACTATCTCTGAAGAAACGGGCAAATTCGTTTTGACGGCAGCCGGAGATCAGGTGGCCTTCGTCGTGTTTGGTGCATGTCTGCCGCTATAGCGTTTTCTATCGGCGAAACAGCCGGGGGTTGGCAAACGGGCGGATGTGGTTCGTCGTTACTGGAACCCTCACCCCAACCCTCTCCCGAAGGGAGAGGGAGTTTTTGAGCATTCGGAAAGTTTACTTCCGGCTGTTAACGCAGCAATGGAATCTGTGTGGACAGCTCGTATTGCAAAGCCAACTGGATTTTGTTTTCCAGTTGGTAATATTTCAGGACTTTGGTTTTGGGTACGGCTTTGGTGAATTTGGGCAGAAAATCTTTTTTCAACTGGATGCGTTTGGCATCGATGGCCAATGAATCTTTGACCAGTTTATCCGCAGCCGATTCCGACATCAATTTGTAATTTTCGGCGAATTCCACAATCAGTTTTCCTGTAGATTCATTGATTTTCTGCAGCTCTTTCTGGTAGTTCTCATACAGCGGCCAGAATGCTTTTGCCTCGGATTCCGTCAGTTCCATCACGGTTGCCACAATTAACTTTTTATCAGCCCGGATTTTTTCAAGAAAAGCCTGGAATGTATCAGCCGATGGGTCTGCTGAGGGGCTTTGACTCAAGGCGCTGCCGCTGCCGCAAATCAGCAATCCAAAAACCAGGGCTGCAATCATCATTCGTTTTGGGGTCATCACAAATTTCTCCTTTTTGTTTTGTTGAAGAGTTGTCCAATTGATGTGTCTGCTTGACCACATCGTCTCTTACATCCTTTTCCTGTTTACTGACTGTTATTTCTTGCCAGGGGTAATTTTGGTGATTTTGGTGCCCTGGATACCCATTCCGGCCATCAGACCTTTTTGACTGAAGAAAAATGCATAAACAGCTTCTTTGGCTGTCGTGGAAGACAATGTCTTGGCAAAACCCTGATCTACAACAACGACGGAGGGTCCCACACCAACCTCCCATCCATCGCTGTTATACAGGTAATTCAGAGCTTCCTGATCGGTAAAAAAGAGGACATAACCAAACGATTGCGCTCCTGCCTGGAACCCGTAAGAAGCGGCAACGGTATTATAGTAGCCGGTAGTCTTTCCATCGATGCGAAGTGCACCCTCCCCGTATTGTCCGGCGATAATAAAACCGCCCTTGATGATGCTGGGAAAAACCAATATTCCTTTGGCGATTTTGGACAGTTCTCTGGCGGCTGGAGAACCGGCGTAAAGCTTTTTAAGCGCATTGTTGACGTCTCGGTCGATCTGAGCGGCGGTGTCCGCCAGGGCCGGCTGAGAAAATCCCGTAACCAGGAAGGCCGACATCAGAATAACTGCAATGACAGTGAAACAAGATGTGTGACGCATAAAATCCTCCTTTTTTAATAAATTGCATCCGGATGTTAAATTTGCTGCATTATCGGTCGTCAGCGTATTCTAATTCTATTTAAATTCTGAACCACCCATAACCAGTTTTGTTTTCTCGTATTGCTTTGTCCTGAGATTCTACAAAAGATGTGAAAAACGGTTCTGGCTGTGCGAAAATGACAACGCTCCCTTTTTGGTTTCAGATAGGGCACTTTAACCGCAAGCCCATCATTTTTCAAGTGACTTTTAGAAAAAAATGATACATGATAAGCGAGTATGGTAGCTGGCCAGTCAGTAGAACATTGAAGGGTTGATCATTGTAAAATCCAGAGTTCCACCGGCTGACTCATCTGCCATTGTCGTTCATTCCAATGGCAAACCAAAACCCGCATCTATTCCCAAATAAAAAACTTGTGCATCGAGTAAAAAGAAGATGGGCAATACGAAGAAAAAGATATGAATTATGCACTCGGCCAGTTCGAGTATGAAATTTATCGATTTTATGTATGAAATTAAGGGAGGTTTATCGGCGTGAGAGACACGATGGCAGGAATGCAACCGAAAGGAGTCCGTATGAAAGCCGGTTTGAAGGTAATGGTAAGCAGCGGGATAATCGTCTGCCTGTTATGGGGGGTGCTGTCAACGGTCGGATGCAAGGATAAAAAAGAGGCGGCGGCCCCGCCGCCGCCACCGATTGTTGAAGTCGTGCCGGTAGCCGTTCGCGATGTTCCCATCTATCAGGAATGGGTCGGCGCTTTGGACGGCAATGTCAATGCCGTCATCAGGCCCCAGGTTTCCGGTTATCTGATCAAACAGAACTACTCCGAAGGGCAAACGGTGAAAAAAGGCCAGGTCCTCTTCGAGATCGATCCCCGAACCTTTCAGGCCGTTTTGAACCAGGCCAAGGGTGCGCTGAACCAGGCCAAGGGCGATCTGGCCCGGGCCGAGGCCGCCTATGCCACCGCCAAGGCCGACCTGGCGAGGGTCAAACCCCTTGCCGCCAAGAATGCCGTCTCTCAGAAGGATCTGGACGACGCCACCGGCAAGGAACTGGGCACCCACGCCTCGGTGGAAGCGGGCAAAGCCGCTGTCGTGGCTGCCGAGGCCAATGTGGAGTCTGCACAGTTAAACCTTGAGTTCACCAAGATTACCTCGCCGGTGGCGGGTATTGCCGGTATCGCCAAGACCCAGCTCGGCAACCTGGTGGGGCCGAGCTCTCCCCAGGAACTGACCACCATTTCCAGTGTCAATCCGATCAAGGCGTATATCAACGTCAGCGAGCGGGAATATCTGTCGATACGCGACACCGGTCACAATATGGAGGAGGTTCCCTTGCAGTTGATCCTGGCCGACGGCAGCGTTTATCCGCGAAAAGGTAAGATCGCCCTGGCCGACCGGCAGATCGATCTTACCACCGGCACCCTCAAGGTGGGGTCTCTCTTTCCCAATCCCGACGGAATACTTCGCCCTGGCGGTTTCGCCATGGTCAGGGCCCTGATGTCAGAAGAGAAAGGGGCACTGCTGGTTCCGCAGCGGGCTGTCAGCGACATTCAGGGCAAATACCTGGTGGCGGTGGTGGGAAGCGATAACAAGGTGGATATTCGTCAGGTCAAGGTAGGGGCACGGATTGGTTCCGACTGGATCATCAGCGAAGGACTGAAGCCGGGCGAAACCGTGGTGGCCGAGGGAACACAGAAAGTTCGTGCGGGTGTTATGGTAAACCCGAAGCCCTTCTCCCCCAATGCTCAGGAGAAAAAAGACGCCGTACCAACGGACGGAAAGAGGTAACCCGCCATGTCAAAATTCTTTATCAATCGTCCCATCGTGGCCATGGTCATTTCCATCCTGATGGTGATCATGGGCCTGGTTGCCATGGCGAGGCTTCCCATCGCCCAGTTCCCGAACATCGTGCCACCGGCCATCCAGGTCAATGCCACCTACACCGGTGCCGATGCCCTGACCCTGGAACAGGCGGTGGCCACCCCCATCGAGCAGCAGATGTCCGGTGTAGACAATATGGATTACATGTATTCGGTCAACGCCAACAACGGCGCAACTGCCCTTTATATCTACTTCGACTTGCAGACCGACGCCAATACCGATCAGTTGCTGGCCCAGATGCGGCAGGGGCAAGCCGAGTCCCAGCTCCCGACGGATGTTCGCAATTACGGGGTGACGGTACAGAAATCCACGTCATCCCCCCTGATCATGTTCGCCCTGTACTCTCCCAACGGAACCTACGACAACGTCTTTTTGGCCAATTATTCCTATATCAACATCAATGACCAGATGACACGGATCAAGGGAATTGCCAGCGTTACAGTCTTCGGCGCCGGCCAGTATGCCATGCGGCTCTGGGTCAGGCCCGATCAACTGGCCAAGCTCAATATCACCATCCCCGAGATCATGAACGCCGTCAATGCCCAGAACACCGTCAACCCGGCAGGGCAGGTAGGGGCGAACCCAGTTCCCAATGGCCAGGAATTCACCTATGCGGTACGGGCCCAGGGCCGGCTTCAGAGCGAGGAGGAGTTCGGTAATATCGTCCTTCGGGCCAACCAGGATGGTTCCATTGTCCGGGTCAAAGATGTGGCCCGCATCGAACTGGGCGCTCAGACTTACAACATGGAGTCGCGGCTGAACGGCAAACCGTGTGCGCTGGTCGCCCTCTATCAGATGCCGGGGACCAACGCCCTGGACGCTGCAGATGGCGCCAAGAAGCTGATGGAAGATCTGAAAAAGCGGTTCCCGCCGGATCTGGAGTATGCGCTGGCGCTCGATACCACCCTGGCGGTCACCGAGGGGATGAAAGAAATCCAGCAAACCCTTTTCGAGGCCATTGGGCTGGTGGTACTTGTTGTCTTCATTTTTCTTCAGGGATGGCGGGCCACCCTCATCCCGCTCCTGGCGGTGCCGGTGTCTCTGGTGGCCACATTTGCCGTCTTTCCCCTGCTTGGTTTTTCCATCAACACTTTGTCGCTCTTTGGTCTGGTGCTGGCCATCGGCCTGGTCGTGGACGACGCCATTGTCGTCGTGGAAGCGGTGGAACACCACATCGAACATGGTCTTTCGCCCAAGGATGCGGCGTTGAAGGCCATGGAAGAGGTATCGGGCCCGGTCATCGCCATCGCCATCATTCTGGCGGCGGTCTTTGTTCCGACGGCCTTCATTCCCGGTATCACGGGGCAGCTCTACCAGCAGTTCGCCGTGACCATCGCCATTTCCGTCATCGTCTCGGCATTCAATGCCCTTTCTCTCTCTCCGGCACTCTGTGCGCTGCTCCTCAAACCGAAGGTAAGGGGTCGCGGGCCGCTCCAGAAGTTCTATGACATGTTCAACAAGGCATTCGGAAGAGCGACCGATGGCTATATCAGTGTCTGCCGCGCCTCCATCCGGAAAAGCTTCATCAGTCTCGTCCTGCTGGCGGGTATGGCGGTTCTGGCCGGTGTTTCCGGAAAGCAACTGGCTGCCGGCTTTCTGCCGGATGAAGACCAGGGGTTTATTTTTGCTGGCATCCAGTTGCCGGACGCCGCCTCGCTCCAGCGCACCAGCGAGGTAGCCCGGCAGGCCGAGGAAATTATCACCAAAACGCCGGGGATCAAGTACTGCTCATCGGTTCTTGGCTACAGCATGTTAAGTCAGGTAACCAATACCTACAGCGCCTTCTTTTTCATCAGCCTGGAAGAGTGGTCCAAGCGAAAGAAGCCGGAAGAACAGTATGAAGCGATCAAGGCGTCGATCTCCCGGAAAATGGCCGAGATCCCCGGGGCCATCGGCTTTGCCTTTCCGCCGCCGGCCATCATGGGCGTCGGCACTTCCGGTGGGGTTACCTTCATGCTGGAGGACCGGGCCGGCAAAGACATTGATTTTCTGGCCGCCAACACCACGAAGTTTATCGATGCGGCCAAGAAACGGCCCGAACTGGCCAGCGTTTCCACCACCTTCCTTCCCACCGTACCTCAGCTTTTTGTTGATGTGGACCGCGACAAGGTGTTGAAACAGGGGGTCAATATTTCCGATGTTTATAAAATCCTGCAAAGCTTTATGGGAAGCGGTTTCATCAACTACTTCAACCGCTTTGGCCGCCAGTGGCAGGTGTTTGTTCAGGCGGAAGGGGAATTCCGGACCAATATCGAAAATATCGGCCAGTTCTATGTCCGAAACAGCGAAGGGAAGACTGTGCCGCTCTCTGCGCTGACTTCCGTCCGCAACATCGTGGGGCCGGAGTTCACCCTGCGCTATAACCTTTATCGGTCGGCCCAGATCAATGCATCGGCAGCCCAGGGGTTTAGCTCGATTCAGGCCATGAAGGCGCTGGAAGAAGTCTTTGCCGAAACCATGCCCAATGAAATGGGTTATGACTACAGCGGCATGTCGTTCCAGGAGAATAAGGCCCAGCAAGGCGTATCTCCGATGGCGATCTTTGCATTCTCGTTTCTCTGCGTCTTTCTGATTCTGGCAGCCCAGTACGAGAGCTGGTCGCTGCCCTTTTCGGTACTTCTGGGCACCCCCATCGCCATTGCCGGGGCTTTCTGCGGCCTGTTGTTCCGCAGCTTCGAAAACAACATCTACGCCCAGATCGGTCTGGTCATGCTGATCGGTCTGGCCGCCAAAAATGCCATTCTCATTGTCGAGTTCGCCAAATTGGAGTACGACAAAGGGCAGCCCCTGCTGGATGCGACCCTTAACGGTGCGCGGCTCCGGCTCCGGCCGATCCTCATGACTTCCTTTGCCTTCATTCTGGGTTGTGTGCCGCTGGCCATTGCCAGTGGGGCCGGCGCCATTTCCCGTCAGGTCATGGGAACCACGGTCATTTTCGGGATGCTGGCGTCCTCGTTCATTGCGATTTTTCTGATTCCGGTTTCCTACTACGTCATCGAAAAAATAAGCCACAAAGGGGATACGGGCGCCCAGGTCACTTCAGGCAACGCCGGCGGAAAGGAAGGTGCTTCCCATGCGTAAACTCGTCCCTGTCATTTTTATTACCCTGACGCTGGCCGGCTGCATGGTCGGCCCCGACTACCAGCGCCCCACGGTGGAAACTCCCGAAACCTGGCGGGTCGATGAAAAAACCGCACAGGACCTGGCCAATACCGCCTGGTGGCGGCAACTGGATGACCCGGTGTTGAACGAACTGATTGCCACAGCCATCGATGAAAACAAGGACCTTCTCATCGCAACGGCCCGAGTGGATCAATTCGCAGCCCAGTATGGCGTGGTTCGCGCCGATCTCTACCCGCAACTGGGAGCCTCGGCCCAGTTCGGTCAGCAGCAGGTGACGGAAAAGGGCGGTAACGCCCTTCCATCGGGATATAATACGGTTACCGGCAACCAGCAGCTTGTCCTGAACGCTTCCTGGGAACTCGACATCTGGGGCCGTATCCGCAGAAGCACCGAGGCGGCCCGGGCATCCTTGTTGGCCAGTGAAGAAGGGCGGCGCGGGGTGATTCTCTCTCTTGTCAGCTCGGTGGCGGTCTCGTATGTGAATCTCCGCAACCTCGACAAACAACTGGAGATATCCCGGCAGACAGCCGAACTCCGAAAAGGCTCTTATGAACTGTTTGTACTCCGGTACGAGGCCGGCATCATCAACGAAATGGAACTGGCCCAGAGCCGCTCTGAATATGAACAGGCTCTGGCAACCATCCCTCAGATTCAAAAGGATATCGCCCTGCAGGAAAACGCCATTAATGTGCTGCTGGGCAGAAACCCAGGCCCAGTTTCCCGGGGCAGGAGCCTCGATGACCTGAAATTGCCGATGATTCCGGAAGGACTCCCCTCCGACCTGCTGGAGCGGCGTCCGGACATCAAACAGGCCGAACAGAATCTTATCGCCGCTAATGCGCAGATCGGCGTGGCCAAGGCCGCTTACTTTCCGAGCATTTCCCTGACCGGATTTTTCGGCTTCGCCAGTTCCGATTTCTCCGACCTCTTTACCGGATCGGCCAAGGTCTGGCAGTACAGTGCCCCGATCACCGCCCCGATATTTACCGCTGGCAGGATTTCCAGCCAGGTCAAGGTGACCGAGGCGATCCAGCAGCAGTACCTGTATCAGTATCAACAGACCATTCAGACCGCTTTTCGTGAGGTCAACGATGCGCTGGCGGACCAGAATTTGACCCGCAAACAGCTTGAAGCCCAGAATCAGCGGGTTCTGGCGCTTCGAACATACGCCGGGCTGGCACGGATACGGTTTGATAACGGCTATTCCAGTTACATCGAGGTGCTGGATGCCGAGCGCAGCCTTTTCGATGTGGAACTGGCCTATGTGCGGACCCACGGCAGTCTCTTCCAGGCCATGATCAATCTGTACAAGGCCATGGGCGGGGGCTGGATCACCGAGGCCGAAAGCCTCGGCGGCGCTGGATGATCGATGATGGTGTATGAACCGCGAATCAGAAAGTTAAAAGTATTTAACCCGGCAGAAGATGGATTCCATCCTGCCATCAATCAAAAAGGAGGATATGGTATGAAGCGTTTGGTGATGTTGTCTGTTTTGGTTATGGCTGTTTTTGTGGTTTTTTCCGGACTGGCCGTGGCCAAGGATGCGCCCGATGCCACGATCGAGCTGAGTGAAGGACAGGTCGGTATCGGTATCGGCTACAGTTGGGGTGAGGGAATCCTGACCATCAAGGGGAAGGCGCATCCGGTCAAGGTTTCAGGACTTTCCGTCATTGACGTCGGGATCACCAAGGCCTCGGCGAAGGGCAGTGTTTACAACCTTAAAAAACTCGAAGATTTCAACGGCATTTATACTTCGGCAACCGCAGAAGGTACGGTCGGCGGCGGCGCTGGCGCCACCACGATGAAAAATCAAAACGGTGTTGTGATCAACCTGATCACAACGACCAAGGGTGTCAATCTGAAACTGGCTCCCAGTGGCGTGGAATTAACACTCAAGAAATAAGCTTTTACCCTACAGGACTCTCTTGCCGGTTACCTGCTCCGGGGTAACCCCAGCCTCCTCCCGGCGGGGGGAGGTTGGAAGGGGGAATGCCGCTATACCAACATCCTTTCCCTTGATCATGAACACGGTTCTGGATATGTTCTTCAAAAATATCACAAAGGAGATGTTATGAAATTGCAGAAAAAAATGATATGGATCTGCCTGGTGATTCTGCTTACGGCAGGAATGGGGCAGGGGATGGCCAAACCCGTTGAGGTCACCGGTCTTGTTCCGGAAAAGGAACTGTCTGACGAGGCATCGCTTAAACCGGGTCTGCTGCCCATTTACATCTATAAGCTTATGAAATCGGTCGATGAAATGCCTAAACTGGACATTAAAACAACAAAAGAAAAAGTGGGCCCCCCCATTCTTTTTCTCGATCATACCTTTGGCGCCAAGGATAAAATCTTCGACAGCGGCGTCAGTGAGGCTGTTGGCATTCAAATGAACGGTTACCTGAAATTCTCCGAACCCGGAAAATATACGATGAAGACCAAATCAAATGATGGCATCACTGTCTGGGTCTGCGACAAAAGAATCGTCTGGCAACCCGGTGTTCAGACCGATCATTTTTCAAACGAAGTGGTGCTGGATATTCAAAAACCGGGCTGGTATCCGCTCCAGATAAAATATTTCCAGCGAATCGGCACGGCTGCCATCGCCGTGTACTGGAAACTGCCGGGTAAAGACAGTTTTTCGGTTGTTCCGGCGGAAGCTTATTCCCATTGACCATTACCGTGAAAATACTGTTAACCTCGAAATAACGAAAAAAATGTATCGTGAATTTTTCATGTCTGGGGGGTGAGGGTGATGAAAATCAAGAAAGAAAATGAAACGGAAGCAAACCCGAATGGTTCGAACGGCAATCCGTCGTCCGTCCTGAACGAGACCGATACAATCAACGAGCTGAAACGGGCTGTTGCCTACAATCTGCTTTTCACCCAGGGAAAGCTGCCGATCACTGCCACCTTTAACGAATTTTATCTGGCGATTGCCCATACGGTCCGCGACCGCATGCAGCTCCTGTTTATCAACACTGTAGAGAGTCTTCGGAAGAAGAAGCTGAAGATTGTCGGCTATCTGTCCGCTGAATTTCTCATGGGGCCACAACTGGCCAACAATCTCATCAATCTGGGACTTTATGATCTGATGGATCGGGCGTTGCAGGAGACGGGTCTGGATCTTCGAGAAATCATCGATCATGAGGTGGAACCCGGACTTGGAAATGGCGGGCTGGGTCGGCTGGCCGCCTGCTATCTCGATTCTCTGGCCACCCTCCAGGTGCCGGCCATCGGTTATGGCATCCGTTATGAGTATGGTATGTTCAACCAGGAAATTATCGACGGCTGGCAACGGGAATCCAGCGATCGGTGGCTGCACCAGGGAAACCCCTGGGAGATCAAAAAGCCGGATATGACCTATCCGGTAAAGTTCGGCGGCCATACCGAGTACGACACGGATGAAAAGGGGCATGTCCGGGTGCTGTGGGTTCCGGGACGGGTCGTCAACGGCGTGGCCTACGACACACCGGTGCCCGGATACCACGTCAATGCCGTCAACATTCTGCGGCTCTGGAGTGCTACGGCCCCCCAGTCATTTGATTTTTCAGACTTCAACAGAGGGGATTATTTCGGCGCCGTCGAAGACAAGGTTCAGGACGAAAACATTACCAAGGTTCTCTACCCCAACGATGAACAGTTTCAGGGCAAGGAACTTCGCCTGAAACAACAGTATTTTTTCGTATCGTGCTCCCTCCAGAACATGATATGGCTCCATCTGCTGAAGGGCGAAAGTCTCGACACCTTCCACGAGGGGTTTGCCATTCAGCTAAACGACACCCATCCGGCCATTTCGGTCGCCGAACTGATGCGGTTGCTGGTAGATGAACACGATATGGACTGGGATCAGGCATGGCACATCACCACCAGCGCTTTGGCCTACACCAACCATACCTTGCTGCCGGAGGCCATGGAAAAATGGTCTCTGCCGCTTTTTGCCGCCTTGCTTCCCAGGCATCTTGAAATCATTTACGAAATCAACCGCCGGTTTCTGGATCAGGTACGCGACCGATTTCCCGGGGATGACGAGCAGGTCAGGCGGATGTCGATCATCGAAGAAACCGGTGAGAAATATGTGCGCATGGCCAATCTGGCCTGTGTGGGCAGCCATGCCATCAACGGGGTGGCTGCACTGCACACGGAATTGCTCAAAAAAAACACCCTGGCCGATTTCAACCGGATGTGGCCCGAGAAAATCTGCAACAAGACCAACGGGGTCACGCCGCGCCGCTGGATGGTGCGCAGCAATCCCCGGCTGTCGCGGCTTCTGGTTGATGCCATCGGCGATGGATGGATCACCTGTCTGGACGAGTTGAAAAAACTCGAAAAGCTGACCGATGACGCAGCGTTCAGAGAAGCGTGGCGCAAAGTCAAAACCGACAATAAACTGGCGGTGACACATCAGGCGCACAAGGAATCCCGCACGGTGGTCAACCCGGATTCCCTGTTCGATGTGCAGGTTAAGCGGATTCATGAATACAAACGCCAGCATCTGAATGTCCTGCACATTATCACGCTGTACAACCGACTCAAAGCGAACCCGAATCTGGACATCCCTCCCCGCTCCTTTGTTTTCGGCGGAAAAGCGGCTCCCGGATACGTCACGGCCAAGCTCATCATCAAGCTGATCAATTCGGTGGCCAAAGTGGTGAATCATGATCCCGATGTTCGCGACAAATTGAGGATTTATTTCATCCCCAACTACAACGTCAAAATCGGTCATCTGGTCTATCCCATGGCCGATCTTTCGGAGCAGATATCCACGGCCGGGCTGGAGGCCTCCGGAACCGGCAACATGAAATTTTCCATGAACGGTGCGTTGACCATCGGCACCCTAGACGGCGCCAATATCGAAATCCGTGAAGAGGTGGGGGCCGAAAACTTTTTCCTTTTCGGTCTGACGGCAGAAGAGGTAATCAACCTGAAGGCAACCGGATATCATCCCATGGCCCGTTATGAAGCCAATGATGAGTTGCGGGGGGTGATCGACAGCATCCGGTCCGGGCGTTTTTCCAATGGAGACCGGGACTTGTTTAAACCGCTCGTGGATTCCCTGCTGTATGAAGACCGCTATCTGGTGCTGGCGGATTACCAGTCCTATATCGACTGTCAGCATCAGGTGGGTCTGGCGTTTCAAGACAAAGACCGGTGGACCCGAATGTCCATTCTCAATGTGGCCCGGATGGGAAAATTTTCCTCCGACCGAGCCATCCTCGAATACTGCCGTGATATCTGGAAAGCCGATCCCCAACCGGTCGAGAAGAAATGGAACCATATGCCGCATGAAGGCATCATATTTCGTAAACCCAGCGCAACCCCCTGACGATACTGGAGACTCTCGATGGAACATACGAAACATTTCAAACCCTGTGATTTTCTGATATTCGGGGCTTTCGGCGATCTGTCCCGCCGCAAATTGATCCCCTCACTATATCAACTGGAAAAGGCGGGGTTACTGGCACCGGCATCCCGGATTATCGGTGTCGCGCGTCGTGATGTGACACCCGAGGCGTTTGTGGCAAAAGTCCGGGAAAGCCTGGATACCTTTGTCAAAGAAACGCTTAACCCTGCCACTGCCGATGCACTCCTGGCCCGGTGCAGCTATGTCAATGTGGATATCGCTGACAACACCCAATACAGCCGGCTTCAGGATGTCGTCGATCAGAACGAGCGGGTCATGGTCAATTATCTGGCGGTATCGCCGTCATTGTACGGAAACATCTGCCTGGGCCTGAATCAGGCCGGTCTGGTCATGCCCGAGACCCGGGTGGTCCTGGAAAAGCCCATCGGTACCGATCTGGAATCCTCCAAGGAAATCAATGATGCCGTAGCCCGGGTGTTTCATGAAAACCAGGTGTATCGCATCGATCATTATCTGGGAAAAGAAACCGTTCTGAACCTGATTGCGCTGCGGTTCGCCAATTCCCTTTTTACCACCAACTGGGATCACAACACCATCGACCACATCCAGATCACCGTGGCCGAGTCGGTGGGCATCGAAGGCCGCTGGGGATATTTTGACCAGTCCGGTCAGCTTCGGGATATG
>CAJBLH010000239.1 GCA_903953895.1 uncultured Desulfobacteraceae bacterium
GCTGAGGGGCTGCTGCGTCGCATCGTAAATGACGCCACGATCGAGTATGCTTGGTGCTTTTAGGGGAGGCATGAAAAAGGGGCGGCAGTTGATTAAATTGTCACAATAGTAGAGAGCCTTTGGCGGGTTGTCGAAAGTGAAAATATAATCCTCTATCTCTGCTATCAGAATTTAGGAAACTTAAGTATATTTCATGAACCGCCAGCCGCTGTCTCCGAGCAATTTGTTGATTCTTATTCGTGCGTTGGCTTCTTTGTTTGCCATCGAGAAATCTTCGTATCAGCATCACCGCATTAAAAAAGAAAATGGGGCATACAAATAATCCAATTCAATCAATTATCTTAAAGCACATATGGTTCGCAATGACAATAATTTTGATGAAATGATTGAAAAAGCATCACCGCCAGTCCCCTGAAAACACAAAAGCCCAACCACATAAAGATACGGTCAGGCTTTTCGATCAATATTTGTTCCAGATTTTCACCGCCCACATCGTCCAGGTCGCCCATTTGTTTATTTGGGCGATGGACGATATGGACGATGAAATGAGGGTGGCGGTATAAATAATTTCAACAACACTATGTACCATCATCATAGATGGGTCCCAATGCCGATAAATCTGGCTGAATAATACAAGCCGACCACGATGGCATGGAAGCCAATACCGGTACTTGTCATTTATGTTTGACAGGCACGATTGCATTATCATAGGGTAGTTATTGATGAATGGGTCGGAAAAATCAAGGGTACCATTCTTCCACTTGAAATGTAATGGAAGATCATATTGAAGTTTTCGCAACGATTGAAAAAGGTGAAAGAACCACCTGGCAAATCGTTACCTCGGATATTAAAACCGGTGCTGGGAATATGCGTATTGAAAGTAAGTCTGGCGCAATCTGTTTTATTGCTTCTATTGCATATGGAGACCCTAACCACCCATTCATCATAAACAGGTCTCAATTCAATTGAAAATACAATAATTCCAATTAACCGGCACTATCGAAGTATATTCATTCTGTTTCCAGGAGGCATTATGACATTCGAAATTGCACATTCAGAGGGTTTTCCATTTGAACTCGGTCGCTCACCTAAAAAAGTACGCAATGCATATCAGAAATCGATCTTGCTAGTTTTACGATCTATCCCCGATACTCATGATCCTCCCAAGATTAAAAAGCTTAATAACTATAAAAACAATCTTTGGCGGATGAATGTGAGCGATGAATATCGGCTTATCTATTGCGTGGATCGGAAAGAATATTTGGTGACGATGCTTATGCTCGAACATCGAAATAAAGTATATGAACGTCTCGGGGCAAACGCAGATGGTACACCCGGATTTCGGATTGTTGCCCGCGCGGAGGAACTACTCGAATTCAAGCCTTCAGCACAAGCCATTGGTGAAGCTGAACTTGAACTTGCAGCAGTTTTCTCCCCTCCGGAGCCGAACAAAGATCGTGAATTACCAATACATTTAACTGTTGACCTTCTTACAGATTGGAATATCCCCAAACAGTATCATTTTCACCTCTGTAATGTGAATACAGAAGGCGACCTCTTGGGAGTGAGTTCTTGTGTGCCTCAAAACGTCCTTGAGCGTGTGTTGAATGCTATCTGGCCACCAATGATCGAAGAAGTAGTTCAGAAACCAGTAAGATTGGCTGAGAATCCACAATATTTAGAAGAAGCTGCTGAAGGCCAGCGAGACTTAGAAAGCTTCCTTCTCAAACTTGATGAAGAACAAAAACCATTTGTGTCGCGCTTTAATCGTGTAAGCCCTCGGGGACCGTGGCTCATTAAAGGAGGCCCCGGTTCTGGAAAATCGACAGTTGCCTTATATTGTATTCGTTCACTCATCAACAAAGCTAACGAGCAACTCCCAGAACTGTCGGGGAATCTCAAAATTCTTTTTACGACCTTCACCAAATCACTTATAAATGCATCGAATCACCTTCTTACTGCATTGCAGATTCAAGGTGGTCAACATACTATCGAGATAATAAATGTGGACAAACTTTCATATCAGTTGCTGCCCGATAAGTGGAAGACGTATAACATCGCAAATTCAAAAGAATTACAAGCGAACATGGCCCTGTCAATCGATGAATGCTATCTTATAGACAAAAAACTTCCTTTTGACGCAAACGATCAAGCTTTCCTACTTTACGAGATTGATTGGATTATTGTAGGTCAAGGACTGCGAGATATTGAAGAGTATTTAAGCGCTGATCGTTCTGGGAGGGGACGAGCGCTTGGCGCACAGCAGCGACGGTATGTCTGGCATATATACGAGACATTTATCAAAAACCTTCGCAATCAGGGGAAGTGTATGTTCAGCGAATGGCTTCATGTTGCGCAACAGAAAGTCTCACCTCAGTATGACTATGTCTTTATTGACGAAGCCCAGGACCTGAAGCCAGTAGCAATACGATTTTGTATTGGTCTGTGCCGAGATCCTGCACATATATTCCTCACAGCAGACTCCAATCAGAGTATTTATGGGAATGGGCTCTCTTGGTCTCGCGTCTCCACAGAACTCCGCTTCAATGGAAAAACTCGCATCTTCAGAAGAAATTATCGCACAACAAAAGAAATTTGGAACGCAATAAAGCAAATTGCTCCCAATACGGCCGACATTGATCGGGAAACAATGGAGGTTGAAACGGTATATAATGGTCCGTATCCGATATATGCACGATATACTTCCTTAAATAATCAATCCAAGAAGCTCAATGAATATTTACACGAGGCTCTCCGACTTGAACGTGTAACCCCTAGATGTGCTGTAGTACTCTGCCAGACCGAAAAAGAAATGGACTTCGTTATGCCGTTGATCGATAAACATCTAAATCCGAAGAAGATGCGTTCAAACGAAGTTGATATGGCCCACCCAGGGGTGAAGATTATGACGATGCACGCAGTTAAAGGATTGCAATTTCCAATTGTTGCTGTTTTTGGAGTTGAAGCAGGTCGAATGCCTCTTCCAGTACCTCAGGGTATCGATGAATCAGAACATAACAACCGACAACAAAGGCTTCTTTTCGTCGCATGCAGCAGGGCAATGAGAAGATTGATGGTTCTCGGTAAAGCATCTAATCCTTCGCCGTTTATGTCGAAAGTGACGGATGAATACTGGCAAATCGAAGATTTGTGAACGTTCCATCCTGCGATTACCCAAAAAACTGGACAACAAATAAGCATGAACTGTCAGACTTTTCGATGTCATTCCCCTGCTATTGCAGATGATTTAACTGCTATTCCATGTGACAGATACTGTAATGAATGCCAAACACAATGGCTTTCAAAATACGGTTACTATGCTATTGTAATTATTACTATTTTATACTATCTATCGTTTTGTGACACTTTTTACTGCCACGTCTAATTACAGCCAGGGGTGCCGGAGACAACCGATATTCCTGGTGTATCGATTGTTGTCATCCGGCACGATAATTTTCAGTCAGTTAAAGATTCAGATACCGTCACTGCTCAAAATGGAATATCATCTTCATCTACTGGCTTTTGAGACGGATGTTTAGGCAGCATCTTCTGGATTTCATCCATATCATCCACGAGCTTCAATAATGCATCATACCAATTCTTTTTTGAATTCGGTCGAAGGAAAGGCGCCTTTAAATAATGTATGCATCCCAACATATACGTCAGTTCATCGAACATCACTTTAGTACTTGAAATTAATTCTTGAACTCCCTCCTCTTTGGTCTCAGGGTATTCGTGATTAATATGAAAGCGAATCGTTCTATTTTTATTCGCATCGGTATTGACTGTAACACCCAAATCATGTCTTACTTTCATTTTTCCCCTCCTTGAATTTAATGTTTTGTTTCGGTCTGCCAACTGATAGTTGATTCCCTTCACTCCAGAAGGGACGACATAACGTGTCAAGTTTGCGACAAAACGTGTCCTAAACGATTTTTTTTTTGACTGTTGTGATTTTTATCGTCCGTTGCGTCCATCTGATACATTTTCATTGATTAGCGGTACCCCTTTCGGAGTACCGCCAGAGCCGCTGTTTTAAACGAGGAGTTCATCCTCATACCCATCGTATTCCGGAACTTCTAACATTTCGCTTGTTGGCTGCGCTATAGGGAACTGGGCATTGATTTCCGGCTTCACGTGGTCAAAGGTACCTTGAAAAGCGTTTTCATTGAGATGAATGTGAATTTTCCGATCTCCAGATTTTGTCCATTCGATTTCAATCCCCTTTTCCCGAAGTGAAGCGTTTACCCGTCGGAGCCGTCCCGAGAGAACATTCGGCTGTCGCGGCCAGCTTTTCAGACTGGCAAGGTCCTGACTAAGCATGGTCATCAGCCGAAGCAGGTCAGAGCCTGTTCCGCTCCATTCATAAGCTGGCTGCTTTTGGATGAACCGTATTACAGCGATTGCGATGGGGTCGGCATCCAAAGTAATTTCCAAGAGCCGCCTCCTGTTGTCTTCATGCGCTTGCATAAAGGTTCCAGGCTTCCACCCAAAGGAAGGTTCCGCTGCGGTTCCCCAGGTTGCGAAGTCCGCCATTCGGGGCAAGATAGGAAGTTTAACTTTGTCGATATTTCCCAAGGCTGCCGATACCGATAAACATAACGCCCCGAATATCAGGGGTCTTGCTTTTTCCCAATTCCGCATCAGCTCTTTTTCTGGCACCCGCTTACTTTTGGGAATGGGCGGCAACTGTATAATGATGGATCGGTCAGCCAGATCATGGCGGGTGGCAAAATCAGAAATTCCGTTCATGATAATGGGTCTTGTTGAATTAAACAGTCGCTCGTTGTCATCCGTGTAAAGGGCTCGTGTTCTGAAACCGCCGCCGGTAGAGATACGACAAAAAGCATCGGACATCTCGGGGCTCAAACTCGACAAGTTATCAAGATTGATTACCCACGATTTGCTAGCGGCAATTACCAAGTCCCGCTCCGACCTTGGCAACGATTGTGACAACACCGTCGAAGGGTCTATCAAATCCCTCAACAAGCGGGCTGTGGTGCTTTTTGCCGTTCCCTGTTCTCCTTGAAGAACCAGTATCGGGAAAGGATATTCTGGTCTCATACAACTGACCAGCCACGAAACCATCATGACCCAATCGCTTTCGTTTTCGAGGTTCAGAAACTGTCGCAATTGGTCAATCGAACCCTGGAAATTTGGAAGAGGCAAGGGAGCCATCCCCTGATTCCAGCAGAACTTGACAGGTGAATCCTTGCTTGAAATCATAGAACATCCGCCCTTGGTGATTCGGATTTGAGTCCGAACCGCGTCTCCCAGGTCGATATAAATTTCTCCTTGATGCAATGCATACCTTGTATATATTTGAAACTCAGTCCCATCATATATCGCCTCCGCTTCAAGCGTCGCTACGGCTTCTTTCACTGCCTGTGCCTTGGGCGGCTTTTTGGTATGCCTGTAGAAAATCATACCAAGATACTGCTCAAAACGATTCCCCTTGACCCTGGTGGTTTCAGAGCGATTACCCACCGAAAACGAAGCGAACGCTTCTCCATCAGGCGTGTGGAAGAAGGTGGCGTTTGCTTTGCCGAGATCCAGCAGCAATTCTGCTTGAGCTTCTGCCGAACCACATTTTGCCGGAGCGATATATTGCTCTTCAATTTTACCGCCCTGACCGTCCATCGACGGATTTGATCTGGGTGGTGGGGGCGGTGTCGGTACTGCTTGTGGCAACCGAGGTTGATTTAATTCGACTGGCTTTCCCTGCGGTTCCATGGTATTTACGGTTTGTTCAAAGAATTTAAGGGCTGATGCTGATTTCATTTCTGTTGATTCTAATTCTTGATTCTGTATCATGTTGTGCCTCCAAATAAGTTGTAAAAGAGCAAAAAGTCACGATCAACTGAATGTTAATTGATCGCCTTCAATCCATAAGGCACAACAAACCTTGTCTTTCGGATAACAAACCGTGTCGCAGGGAAAATTATTTTTTCTGCAGATGGGATAATCATCGCCCGCTGCGTCCAATTGCCCTGTTCCATACTGTGCCTCCTTAAATTGGATGTAAAAGCGTAAGAATTCCTGATCAATTGACTGATGGCTGATCGCCTTCACAACCAAAGGCACAACAAATAGCGTCTTTCGAATAATAAACCATGTCGCAGGTAAAATTATTTTTTCTGGCAGGTGGAAATATCATCGTCCGCTGCGTCCAATTGCCCTTCAAAAACACTGGGCGGTAAGGACGATGCGGACGATTTCCGTGTGAGAATCCGTGTGAGACTTTTATTCCAAGATATGAAAAAACGGGATAAAACAGGATAAAGCGTGGAAATGGAATACTGTGTATAAATGGTAGGTTACGGAAAATTGAGGAATGTAGGAAGCTTGGAGGAAGTGCCTGAAAATCCCCGTGTGGGCGGTTCGATTCCGTCCCTCGGCACTTTAAAAATCAAAGGGTTACGGCTAAATGCTGTAACCCTTTTTTTCATTTATGATGGTTTTTTACATCGCCTTTACATCGTTTTAGGCTATCGGGTGACGATTGTTTTCTTATTATTACATCGTGATGTGCCTATCCGAAAGCAGGCCGGCCCCTCCACATCCCAACGACCCACACACACAAAGCCAGTTCCAGCCCAACGCCGATAAAACCGGCGGGTAGTTGGGATTGTCGCCGAGCAGGACAAACCCCTTTTCCCATTTCCGGACGCTTTTAATCGATACCATATCAATACCGCTTTCCGGGGTGTTCACAACAAATACCTTTCCGCCAATCTGTGTCTTGCCTGACAGATCAACGATCACGATAGAGCTTTTTGTCATTGTCGGCTCCATTGAGTCCCCGCCCACTTTGAGTGCCGCCAAGTTGTGCCTGGAACATCCTTTCAGCTCCGGTGAAGTATACAACCACCATCGATGCCGGTTCATCATAGGGATCGAATTCCAGACCCATTCACACCAACCGCCAGCCTGTCGGATTCATATAAGGGGATACCTCGGTAAGACATCGCGTGATCAATCGATAGTTTATGTGGTTGGCCTGTTTCGATTAAGGAACAGTATGATATCTATTGACATGCGGTGTTCTTTTCCATTTTGTCGACACACTTATCCCAATGAGTCAACAAAATAAATTGCTTCTTTGCATGAAATCTTGTTAAAGATACTGAATAAAATTTCTTAAATGATGTTCCGTCATTTAAGTGAGGTAAGCTCATGGCCCGACAATACCAGCCGAGAAAGTTTTTCAGACAATCCCCCAATAGTTTGCTTGAGCGGTATTTCAAAATCAAAGGCGTACTTGCCGAAGTGAAATTTGAAGATCTTACGGAAGCAAAAATCGAATCGGTTTATGCGGCTTGGCTGGCGCTACCTGAAAAGGAGAACCGCGATATTGAGAAAGACTTCCGGGAAATTGACTCCATGGCCACGGAGGGCGGGACCAAGGCAATCATTGACGAGGCAGACTCCCATGGCGAAGAACTGGGGCCAGTTTTATCCGAACTGGATAGTTTTCATGACCGGGCCTTCTGGACCTTTCTGAATCGTCCAGATTACTGGAAGGGGGCCCTTCAGTTCCATTATGCCGACAATATTCCGTCATCCCATTGGCGTAAGCGTAAAAATATCCCAAAAAATTCCGCTCTGGTTGAACCAGAAAACATCTGGCGACTGGAACAGGCTATCAGTAAATATTTCCATCACAAAGAGGGTCGGGGCAAGAACTGCAGGGTTGAATGTTACCAGCGGAATGATCTTGATTATTTCTTCACCTACCCCGAAGACTATGCACAGGCAAGTATTGAGTGGGTCGAGAACAATTTTGAACGGCCTCCTCGCACTCCCGCCTTTGAAGTAATTTATGTGTACTCACAGACCGACGGTACTCTGGATGTTTTTCTGCGCGGCAACAAAAAACCGATTACCGATCTGCAGAAAATCTTTGCTGAAAACATTCTTAATACCGAATTGGGAGCGGACCAGAAAGATGAGAAGGTCTACCACCTAAACCTGCTGAAGCAACGGAACTTCCAGTTTGTCTATGAGCCAGGGAGCGGTATTGAGGATGTCCGGGTCAACAAGTTGCGTCTGTCCAGCATAGCAGGCAGGAAGGAGCGCATCATTCTGGAAGCGGACCCAACATATCACCCCGAGGCTGTTTTTGACCTGCTGGACAAATTGCTGAATCAATCAATGAGGCTATCGAGCTACAATATCACCCAAGTGGGCCTGAAGGTTTTTTTCAGCCCGGCAGCCGGTTCATTAAAGGGAAAGACCCGCTGTTTTGATATAACGTACCCAAACTCCTGCAACCTGAAACAGGACGGAAGGGATCTGATCATCAGAAAGATGCTGGATGATTCCGGTCTTGAACCCAAGGAAAAAACAGAGACTGAAGACCAAAACATGCCGAAGATTGGCAAAAATGAATATAAACCTATATCATATGACTTTATATAGCTTTCAAGATAAAGATTGAGCGTTACTGAATGGTAGAACTGATTTTAAACCATTACGCTTTCATTGGTCGCGAGGGCGAAGAAACATTGTCAGTCGAAGAAATAGAAGCGTGGCCGCCTGGTGACGTTGCAGCGTTAAAGCGGCTCAATGTTGTGAAAAAAGCAACACCGGCAAAAGTTATTGTCTGCCCCGGCTGTGAAGAAGCCTGTCTGATGCCGGTCCATGTCTGTCCTGCCCAAGATGACAGAGCGCTCCGCATATTTATTTCCTGCGACAAACGGGAGGATACCGGACGCATCCTGATTGACCCTGCTGAGCTGGAGCAGTGGCGAATAGATGTTGGCCGCTTCGTGGCTTTACTGGCAGCAGCTCTTGGCACCGGTCATGCGCCTGATGAAATCATCCCACAGCAAACCTTTTATCTTGGCGCACTCACGATCAACCGGAAAAGACGGTCCGCAATTTTTGTTGGAAACAATGAAACCATGAACTCTTCAATTGAGGCGGGTCTCTTTCAATTATATCCCAATCCTTTTTTTCTCATTGCTGTTGGACTGCCAGGACCTCAAGAAATGAAGCAAGGCCCAGCAATCCCCTTGTTTCATGTATTGCTGCATTCAGAGAAGGGTCTATCTGTGGATATGGATGAGGTAAAAAAAGCTTTGTCCGCCAAAAGTAATGTGCGGCAAGATTTTGTCCCTATACAGGTTCCAATTGGAACGGATTGGAAACAAGTTTTCATAACTTTTGTAAATGACCAGACTGTTCAAATCCGAGTTGCTGGAAAAACCGAATACCGTTCTTTTGACGAGATGGGCTTCGCCGACGCAAGAAAGACAGAAAGTCAGCCTTCCGCTCTTTGGGGCGTTTTTCATCAGATATCTATAATGAATGGTGAGATGACCTTGCAGGATTCTGTGAAGTCATTTAGCGAACCGGAGAAGGTTAAAAAATGGGTATCGCAGATTAGAAAGAAACTTCAGCAAGTTTTTCCAACCATTTCTGGTGATCCTTTTCTTCCTTACACGCACGCCAAAGGGTATAAGACCCGTTTCGTCCTCAACATATATTCTCCCTCAATGTGACCTCCGGTGAAATTTCACCAGCTTTCCAAAATATTTTTCATTTTTTTTATTCCTGTATTTTCAGAATGTTAGAATTGACAACCATACAATAATCCACTGTTCCGGTGAAATTTCACCAATCGGGGTAAAGCCCGACGCTTTGGACAGTGTGAAATTCGCCGAAAGGCGATGTTGACCCTGTGGAGTCCCAGTCGGGCTGGGCTTCGCAGGGTCTTTTTATTTGGTGTGGATTTAATGGCACATTACAGACCGGAACTTAAATCAGAAGTCGCTGACCTCATCTTTGGAAGTGGCAAGGATTTTCGAAAAAAAGAATAAAAACGTTTTGAGAGACATCGAAAAACTTGACGTTTCAGATGGATTTCTCCGGTTCAATTTTGAGCAGATATTTCGTAAGGAGGTGACTCAGTGAAAAAAGATTCTTTGTCGGTTTTGGTAAAAGTCGTGGATGATATTCCGGTCGTTTCCACTCTGGATATGTGGGAGCCGCTTGAAGTCGATCACAATACAATTTTGAAGATGGTAAAAAAGTATGAAAGCAAGTTCCAGGATATCCGAACATTCGGATTTGAAATCCAGAAGTCCGGGGGGAGGCCGACCTCTTTTTGTCACCTCGATGAAGAACAAGCAACCTTCCTTATCACCCTCATGAGAAATTCCGAACCGGTTGTAAATTTCAAGCATCGCATGTCCCGCGAATTCTACCGGATGAAAACCGAGATACTCCGTCTCCAGTCCCTCCTTTCCGCCAACCATCAAAACGCCGAATGGCTTGAAACCCGCGCAGATGGAAAACCAGTCCGCCGGGCCGAGACGGACGTTATTCAGAGATACGTTGATTACGCGATATCCCAGGGCAGTCAACATGCCGACAAATATTTCACACTCATTTCGAAGATGGCGAACGATGTACTGTTTGACGTTGCTCAGAAATGCAAGAACGTCCGTAATCTTTGCAATATCAACCAACTCAAAGTTTTGAGCATTACAGATACTATCATAGCACGCGCTCTTGAAGAAGGCATGGCATTAAAAATCCACTACAAGCAAATTTTCCAGGATGTTAAAACCAAGGTTATGCAGTTCGCCAAGCTCTACGGTAAGAGTAGCATACCAGATGCATTGGTACAGATTGAACAGCGTCCGACATGTCAAGTCATTCCTACCAGGCAACAATACCAACTTGTTTAGAATCAAGGGAGGAAGCAAACGTGAGAGCCAGATGTACATAACGGAAATCGAACAGCGTTTTGTGGTTTATGGGCCGGTGCCGCTGCCTTGCGTGAGAGGTAGTGTGGCGAAGCTTCTTAATATCATCGGGTGTGTCGCAGGGTTAGCGGTGTGTATTATGGCGGTCGTAGTGGGGATGGCGTTATGAAATTGCCATCAGTAACAACAGTTTTATCGCCATTTTCTGACTTTTCGATGATCCGTCCGGAAGTTCTGAAACTGGCTTCCGAACGCGGAACAAGGGTGCATGCGGCATGTGCGATTTATACCAAGGGACTTTGGGCAGATTCTGCGCTTTACCCTGGTGATGGGCCTTTTTTTGACAGCTTCTTGAATTGGGTGGTCATTTCGGATGTTGAATTTGTCTCGGTTGAGGAAGAATTCGCGGATCCACACCTTGGATACATGGGGCATCCTGACGCGATTGTGCGTTACCCGGGAGACCAAGGGTTGACGATTATCGATTACAAAACGCCCATGAGCATTTCTCGTACGTGGTATCCCCAGATAGCGGCCTACGCCCATCTTGCGAGAAAGCATGGGCATGATGTGCGGCGGGGACTGGCCGTTCGTTTGAGGACAAATGGCGGTCCTGCAATAGTCACAGAGATTGATATCAACGGCGAACCTTGGGCGGCGTTTATGAACGCGCTCGGGGCCTACAGGTACTTTAAAACAGGGATGTGAAAAATGAACGAATCCGAAACCATAGAAGAGTTGGCATTGTCCGGCCGGCACATCTACCGGATTTTCCCGAGATGGAAAGTTTTTGCACGGAAAAGCCGCACCGGTTACCAAAACTTTCTCGGCCTTGATTTTGTCACAGTTTTCTCAAACGGCCGGACAGCGGCCGGTCACATAAACCCGTAAAAAAGGAGGCAAAGCAATTGGATTTTATGGCAGCAGTGAATAAGTCAGAGGATATGGTGGACTGTTCATCGCCAGCACCAACCATTGGCAATTTTGATCCAAACCATGCGTGTCGCGTGTTGCGGTGGATGTACCTGCCAGAAATCGAGCGGATGAAGGCGCAGGCCATGGCGCATGTTGTATCAGATGAAGCCAGCCAAAACGAGGCCATCACCATGGCCGGACAGGCAAAGAAACTGGCAACGGCGATTGAGAAAAAGCGCAAAGAAGTTATCGAGGCCCCGGGTGAGTTTGTGAAGACCGTTAACAACTTCGTTAAGGTTTTTCGGGATTCTCTGGATGAAATCGACAGAAAATTGAAAGCCGGCATTCAGGCGCACATGACCAAGGTACAGATGGAACAGCGCGAGGCCCAGGAACGCGCTCGCATCGAGGCCGCAAAGATACAACATGAACTTGACATGCGGGCA
>CAJBLH010000240.1 GCA_903953895.1 uncultured Desulfobacteraceae bacterium
AATTGGGGCGGATGACAAAACCCCCACAGAAACAATGTTCAGTCCGATAATTTCATTCTTGGCGTTCAGCAAAGCGACGACAAACTGTTCCCTGTCCGGCTGCCCTCGGGTCAAAATTAGGTTCTGAATTACGGCGTGTGCCTGATGGGAGTTATTGACGAAGGCCTTCCCAAAGAAAACGGTTGCGTCCTTGACCAGGCAAACCCGATAAATTGAGATAAATTTGCTGGCGGATACGTTTGACTGGGTGCGGAAAAGGTCCTGCTGGCTAGTGGGGATGGCGCTGAGAATTGATGTCTGTTTCATAATGAACCTCCTTAAACGCAAAGAGGGCGACCTGCCAAAATGACAGACCGCCCTCGGTTGATGAATGGATATTCCAGCCCGACGATGGGATGGCTATCCTGGATATCAGATTACTGGATTGTATAAACGATGGATGCTATGGACGATTTAAAGAATGGTAGGGGTGGGGGGCTATAAGCGTTTTCAACGATAACGGCCTCCATCATCATAGATGGGTACCAATGCCGATAAATTTGGCTGGAAAAAGCAGTGCGACCACGATGGTATGGAAGCAAATAACCGATATGTTTCAATTCGTTTGACAGGCAAGGCATTTTTATCATAGGGTAATTTTGGTGAAAAATATTGAAATATCGGCTTATGGAGGCAAAAAGATGTGCAAGGGTTCTCAAGCATATATATAGAGGCTAACCGCCTATCCCCTTTGATCCTAATGGATATAAATTGAACGATAAACATCGATCCTACAAAGCGCACTCGTTTGGGGAAGAATTCCTTCCTTCCTTCCTTCCTTCCTTCCTTCCTTCCTTCCTTCCTTCCTTCCTTCTGTTCTGCCTGCTCTGTACAACCGCAATAGACCACTGCATAGCGGAAAATGCAGATTTTTCAGATCCACGTCAGATAATTGCTGCAATTCCTGCTGATGTTCATCTCACCAATTGTTTGGACAGGAGCGGCAACCCGGTCGGCTTTGTATTGTTAACAAAGGATGGCATATATGGTTCACATGTCTGAAAAACCTACATACGAAGAATTGCTAAAGCGGGTTCTGGAATTTGAAAAAGCTGAACTTGAAAATAAGTCAGCATTGTCCGGTTAGGTTCTTGCTTGCAATAATAAGTCAATTAATATCAGTATATTATATTTTGATATTTTGTTGTATTTCAGCAAAAATAAACATTGAATATTTTTGTAAAATAACAACTAACTGATATTATGTGGTTAAATTTTTTGTATGCAAGAACCTAACCGGACAACACTGAAAATAAGTGGAACTCTGAAGCACTTCACCGCAGCCAAGTGATGTTGGCACGGACAGAGCGCATTGCACATATTGGCAGTTGGGAATGGGATATCTCAACGGACAAGGTGACTTGGTCGGATGAGTTGTTCCGCATTTTCCAGCTTGACCCCGACAAAAAAGTGCCCAGTTGGGCTGAACATTCGGCTTTGTATCATCCTGAAGACATGGAAAGTCTGCGTCATGCTGTCGAAGCATCAGTAGCCAAAGGAACGCCTTATGAACTGGAACTCCGCGCTTTAAGGAAAGACGGTGAAATCCGTGTGTGCATGGCTCACGGATTTGCAGAAATGGGACCAGACGGACGGGTCATGCGCCTATTTGGTTCATTACAGGACATCACCGAGCGAAAGCGGGCAGAAGATGCTATGCGGGAAAGTGAATCGCGTTTACTGGAGGTGCTTGAGAATTCTCTGGATGCATCTTACAAACGCAATTTGCAAACCAATGCCTATGATTATCTAAGCCCTGTTTTCGCCCGGATTTCTGGCTATACCCCGGACGAGATGAAGTCTTTGCCCATTAAAACCGTTATGGATTTGATACATCCCGACGATCAGGCTGAAATCGAATCCGTGATTACCGAGCCCAAGTCCGGCGCCACCTGCGCGGCATGTCAAGTTGAATATCGTTTCAAGCACAAAGAGGGTCATCATCGTTGGTTTCATGATCGGTTCACCATCATGCGAGATCCGGAGGGCCAGCCAGTGGCGCTTATTGGGAGTGTGAGCGATATCACAGATCGCAAGCAGGCTAAAGAAGCGCTGCTTACAAGTGAAACCCACCTGCGAACTCTGGTGCAAACCATCCCCGACCTGATCTGGCTTAAAGACCCGGAAGGAGTCTATCTTGACTGTAATGCGATGTTCGAACGTTTGTTCGGCGCTGAGAAAAAGGACATTATAGGCAAGACAGATTACGACTTTGTTGACAGGGAGCTTGCCGACTTTTTCCGGGAGCATAACCGTAAGGCCATGGCAGCGGGCAAGCCCAGCAGCAATGAGGAATGGCTCACCTTTGCCGATGATGGCTACCAGGGACTGTTTGATACCATTAAGACTCCGATGTGTAATGCTCATGGCAAACTGATCGGCGTGCTGGGAATCGCCCGCAACATCACCGATCGCAAGCGGGTCGATAAGGCACTGCGGGAGAGTGAAGAACGATACCGCAAGGCTTTTATGACCAGTCCTGATTCCATCGTCATCACCAGATTATCGGATGGGATGTTTGTTTCAATAAACAAGGGATTTACAGAGATATCGGGCCATGAAGAAGAGGATGTTATCGGTAAAACTTCTTTAGAAATAAATATTTGGGGAAACCCGGAGGACCGGATAAAAATTATCGAAGGATTGAAAGCCAAAGGTGAAGTCCGAAACTACGAGGCCCGTTTTCTTGCCAAAGATAGAGAGTTTTATGGCCTGATGTCCGCTTCAATTATCGAACTAAATGGTGTGCCTCATGTTCTTAATGTTACCCGCGACATTACCGAGCGCAAGCGGGCGGAGGAGGAGAAGGCCAAACTCGAAGCCCTGCTACAGCAGGCACAGAAGATGGAGTCCATAGGGTCTCTTGCCGGTGGCATTGCCCACGATCTGAACAATATATTATTTCCGATCACCGGCCTTTCAGAGATGCTGCTTGATGACATACCACCAAAGACACCTGAACACGATAGTATTGAACAAATTTATAAATCCGCAAAACGGGGCAGTGAACTGGTTAAACAGATACTGGCTTTCAGCCGTCAATCAAATCCCAAGAAACTACCCATCCGGATTCAGTCCATTCTGAAAGAGACATTGAAACTATATCCCGGGCAGCGATACCCATGAATATTGAAATCGCAAGCCATATCAACGCGGATTGCGGCATGGTTTCCGCTGATCCCACGCAGATACATCAGATCGCCATGAACCTGATCACAAATGCGTTTCATGCTGTTGAGCAAACCGGCGGAATGATAAATATTGAGTTGAAAGAGACGGCCACAGTATCTTTTGGCGAAAAAGAGGATTTGCCTTTCCATGCGACGCCGGGAGAGCTTTTGGCCGACAGATATGTGTGCTTCACCGTATCCGACACCGGAACCGGAATTGATCAAACAATGATCGATAAAATATTCGATCCTTATTTTACCACCAAAGAACTGGGAAAAGGCACGGGACTGGGGCTTTCCGTTGTGCATGGCATCGTGAAAGAACATGGCGGGGATATTCGGGTCTACAGCGAAATGGGGAAAGGGACAACATTCAATGTGTATTTACCGCTTCTGGAAGATGCCAAGGACAGCAAGACGGCTGCCATGATTAGGAAGTATCCAACGGGCCATGAAAGAATTCTGCTGGTCGATGACGAAGAGCCGATCTTGCGCATGGAACAGAAGATGCTTGAAAGGCTGGGTTACCAGGTAACTACCCGAATGAGCAGCCCGGATGCTTTGGCTGCTTTCAAAGCCAATCCCGGCAATTTTGATCTGGTGATCAGCGACAAGGGAATGCCGAATATGACCGGGGAGCAACTTGCCAGGGAATTAATTTCAATCAAACCGAGAATTCCAGTCATTATTTGCACAGGTTTCAGCGATGAAAACGACCAGAAGCGCGCTATGGACTTGGGTGTCAAAGGGTTTCTAAAGAAGCCTGTTGCAACAGGTGATCTGGCCGAAATGGTCAGAAAGGTGCTGGATGAGTCTGAAGGCTACATTCAGGTCAATGAGTCTGGTCAATCACATGGCATTATCCATGGCGGATAATCAAAAAAAGGATCGGGCATGAACATAACAGTAGATATCCACAAGTCGACACGAAACCTTAACCGGGTGCTTAGCTCGCTGGCGTTGTGCCTGATCATTTATGCCTCGTTTTTCTCATGGCAGTCCTGGCGTGTAGAAAAATCTGACCAAATTCACAATTTTCAGAACATCATGGAGTTGGGTGAGAAAGCCGTTGATGCCTTCTTTACGCAACTGGAAAACGGCATGCTCGGGTTGAGCAGGGATATAATTGAAACGAATGATCAGATCGACCTTGATCATGCCTTTATTCTGGTTAAGCGATTCAAGGAAAGCCACCCGGAATTGATTAACATCACTTTCATTCGGGAGGATGGCCAAATACTGTTTACAGCAAAAGTGCCGCCCGGCCCGGAGCTACCTACACTGGCTCTTGAGCCCTCGTTTCTGAAATATCGCAATGAACTACAAGAAGGTCATCCCCTTAGTATTGGTCAACCGCTTATCAGCCTTATGAGTAAAGAATGGATAATTCCGCTTCGATTCGCGGTTCATGATAAAGAAGGCCAACTTGCTTATTTTATCAGCGCCAACTTGCCTGTTGAAATACTGCAAAATTATTGGAAGGATGCGCCATTTACGAAGACAGCAGCACTCGGCCTCATGCGTGATGACGGTTTCATGGTTAGTCGTTATCCAGTGCCCAATAAAATAGAAATGGAGAAAGTCTATGGAATACCGAGGACAGGCGCCATGATCACTTACCTGAGACAGGAGAATTTTCCGGTCAAAGGCAATGTGGAGGGACGCAGCAGTCTCGATGGACAGAATTATTTAAATGTATTTTGCCGCTTGGAACATTTCCCGATTACTTTGTTTATCTCATTGCCCATGCAGGAAATTCTTACAGGATGGTGGAATAAGGTCAAAGTTCCATACGTTTTAACAGTGGTATTACTGATAGGCGGATTTTTGATCTCTCGATTGACACTTCGACGGGAGCATACCAGGGAAAAAGAACGGTGGCATGCGAGCGAGATACTACGTAAAAGCGAGGATCGGTTCCGGAAGCTCTTTGAACAACATGCTGCGGTAAAGCTGATCATTCATCCAGATACGGGAAATATAATAGATGCTAATAAAGCGGCAGCGGACTATTATGGGTGGTCGGTTGAGGAACTCAAGCAGATGCAAATTCAAGAAATAAACACGCTGTCACCTGAAACTGTGAAGAGCGAAATCGAGAAAGCCATGTCGTCGGGGTCAATGAGGTTGGAATTTCGACACCGGAGGGCGGATGGCTCCATCCGGGATGTGGAGGTGTTCAGCAGCAAGATCGAAATAGCGGGAAAGGCCCTTCTCTATTCCATTGTTCACGACATCACCGAGCGAAGGCAGGCTGAGGATAAGCTAATAGCAAGCGAAAATAGGTTCCGTGCGATCATTAATATTTCCCCGGTCCCGATGGCATTAAATGACAGCCAGCAGCAGATCACCTTCTTGAACCCGGCATTTGTTGATACATTTGGCTATGCCCAGGAGGATATCCCCACGTTAGCACATTGGTGGCCTAAAGCTTATCCCGACCTGGAATATCGGAAATGGGTAACTGATACCTGGCAATCAAAGCTTGATATGGCGAAACGGACTGAAACAGTATTCTCTCCCATGGAAGTAAACGTCAGATGTAAAAACGGAACGAGCAAAACCGTGTTGGTCATCTCTACTTCCTTTTCGAACTTAACTGAGGATAACCAACTGGTAGTGTTATTTGACATCACCGAGCGCAAACAGATGGAAAAAGAGCTCAAGAAAAGTGAGGAACGCCTGGCTCTGGCGCTGAAGGCCAATCAAGATGCAGTCTGGGACTGGGATTTGTTGGCCAACGCACTCTATTACTCCCCTCACTGGTGGAATATGGTCGGCTATGCGGAAAACGAACTGGAGGTTGATCCCGACCTCTGGCGCAGGCTCATGCATCCGGAGGATTTGGAACGAGCTTGGCAAATCGTCAACGAAACAATAACCGGGGGAACATCATTCGAAGTGGAAAGCCGCCTGCTGCACAAGGATGGCCATTATGTGCCGGTCCTTACACGGGGCTTCGTCCTGCGTGATGGCAGCGGCAAGCCAGTGCGCGTTTCCGGAACAAACACCGACCTTACCAGGCGAAAGAAGATTGAAGAGGAAAAAAGACAATGGGAACTGTTACGGCAGCAACTTCAAAAGATTGAAAGCCTGAACCGTATGGCCGGAGCCATCGCACACCATTTCAACAACCTGCTCCAGGTTGTGATGGGGAACCTGGAAATGGCCATGGATGACCAGCCGCTCGGTGTAAATTCGAACGAAAGCCTGGTCTCAGCCATGCAGGCGGCACGAAAAGCAGCGGATGTGAGCGGACTGATGCTGACCTATCTTGGACAAACGCCCGGCAAGCAAGAACCCATATACCTGTCTGAAGCCTGCCGTCAAAGCCTGATCCTGCTTCATGCAGCGACTCCGAAAGGAATAGTCCTTAATGTTGACTTTGCCTCTTCCGGTCCAGTCATCCGAGCTAACGCAGGCCAGCTACAGCAGGTTCTGACCAACCTGGTCACAAATGCTTGGGAGTCCATTTCTGACAATCGAGGTACCATTGGTCTGACCGTCAAGACGGTTTCTCATGAGGATATTCCAACCTCAAAGCGTTTTCCCATAGACTGGCAGCCGCAGAGTATTCCCTATGCCTGCCTGGAAGTAGCGGATAATGGCTGCGGGATCTCAAACGAGGATATCGAGAAGCTCTTTGATCCGTTTTTTACCACCAAATTCACTGGACGTGGACTGGGCTTGCCCGTTGTAATGGGAATAGTAAAAGCGCATGGCGGTGGAGTCACGGTAGAGAGTGAAGCCGGACATGGAAGTGTCTTTCGAATTTTTTTACCAGTATCAACTGAAGAACTTCCTCTCCAGCACGACCTGCCTGCCATGCCGGAAGTGCTACCGACCAGCAAAGCAGGAAAATTATCAATGATTGAAGGTGGAGGAACGGTGCTTCTGATCGAAGATGAGGAGCAGGTGCGCAACATGGCCAAGATGATGCTTACTCGCCTGGGATATACGGTACTTGAAGCAAACGATGGTGCTGAAGCTTTACAGATATTTCAACAGAACCAAGATAATATCCGCTGTGTTCTCTCTGATTTGACGATGCCTCGGATGGACGGGTGGGATACCCTATTTGCTCTGCGCAAGATTTCACCTGATATCCCGGTAATCCTGTCCAGCGGCTATGACGAAGCACAGGTAATGGCTGGGGAACATACCGAACAGCCCAGTGCATTCCTCGGAAAACCTTATCAGCTTAAGGGACTTAGAGACACGATCAACCGTGTACTGGCTGAATAATAATAAACAATTTTGATGGCCAAGCTCAAGACTTGTTATCCTATTATTGAGTATTCAGAAACGGAAATTCTTAAGAATATCAAAAGAAAGCAAAAGTCAATGGTCTCTAAAAACTGGACAATGCGATAAGCTTGTACGGTCAGGCTTTCGATGTCATTTCCCTGCTATTACAGATGATTGTACGTCTATTCCATGCGACAGGTACTGTACAGGGTGCCAATCGCAATGGCTTTCAAAATACGATTTCTATACTATTGTAATTATTACTATTTTATACTATCTATCGTTTTGTGACACTTTTTACTGTCATTTGTAATTACACTGTGACGGGTGGCACACGAACACACTTTCGCTGTTGTAATGATTGGCGCTGGCAGGCATGATAATTTTTCAGTAGCATTGATCATGTCCAGTGCTTACAAATCTCCTCATTTACCGCTTTGTAGATTCTTTTCTTTGCCCCTGATTTTCTGCTCAGCTCCCTCAAGGGTCTTGCCCAGATAAA
>CAJBLH010000241.1 GCA_903953895.1 uncultured Desulfobacteraceae bacterium
CCAGCGACAATAAATGGTAGGCGCTCGGCACACGGAATTTTCACAGGTTCCTCCCAATGTTTCAGGAAAAAGACGGTGTACCAAACTATTATTTCACAAATTTCCTAAAATGTCCTGAACTATTTTTCGAAAACTCAAGTTTATATATGGTTCAAAGTTGAACCATCTGTCAAGCATGAATTTATCGGATAATGGTAATTGCATTTCATTTTTATCCATTTATCAGGCTGTAGACCGGGCCAAGGTCAAAGTACTCTATGAATGAATCCCCGTCGAGTACGGGAACTATCCGGGTCGGTTCTGCCTGTTTGCCATTTTTTGGCCGCGCCAACAAGCAGTTTCATCTTGAATATGGTAACCAAACAGTATATGTTTCAAAAAATTGAATTTTTTGATATTCGAAATCTTGACAACACGCAAATGTCGTGTAAGGGGAAATGGGTGGGGAATGAAACAGAAATACGAAATTTTAAAAAATGATGACAATACCCGATTGATTATTCGCGAATACGGTGAACTGGATAAGGACAGCCTTTCTTTGCTCTGCGAGGAGACGTATGATGATGAAGCCGTATCCAGTGCTGTCGCTGCAGGTAGAGAAAAAGTCATTTTAGTCCTGAGAACCAAAAATATGTATCCCCCCAGAGGGTATGCGGAAAAAATTGCCGATACGGTGATCGATTTTTTTACAACCAAGAAATCGGAGCCGGTGGAAGTTTTCATCGATGAGCCTGCGGCATCTTCCAAGGAAATCCTGACAGAAGCATTCATGGGCATCGAAGAAGATGATTCCGAGATTATCGATGACCTGCTTGAAGAAGATTTTGAGGCTGACAGCGATGATTCCGATGAAATCAAGTTGGATTCTTCCATCAAGATCGCTGATGATGATGCTGCAGATGTCGAAGATGAGTTGTAACCAGTGATGAAGTCTGGATTTTTTTCTATGTCGGTTTTTGTAACCGAAAAGCCCGGAAAGGAGGAAAATTTCGATGGAGGTAACACGCAGAGATTTTATCAAAATTACCGGCGCCACAGCGGCAGGCCTTGCAGTCAGTGGAAGTCTGGGGTTTGACCTGTCACCGGTCAAAGCCCACGCACAGATGCTCAAGACCAAGTATGCCAAAGAAACCACCACGATCTGTTGTTATTGTGCGGTGGGGTGCGGCGCCATTGTACACACCAGCAAAAAAGGGGATGGACGGGTTATCAATATCGAGGGAGATCCCGATCACGTCATCAATCGGGGGGCGTTGTGCTCCAAAGGTGCGGCGCTGGCCGGTCTGGTTGAAAACGAAAACCGGCTGCTCAATCCCATGTATCGCGCACCGTATGCAACCGAGTGGAAGGAAGTCACCTGGGACTGGGCCATCGATCGCATTGCACGGCGCGTCAAAGCCACTCGGGATGCATCGTTTACCGCAACCAATGCCGCCGGACAGACCGTCAACCGCACCACGGCCATCGCCTCGGTTGGAAGCGCCGCTTTAGACAACGAAGAGTGCTGGATTTATCAGGCCATGTTGCGTGCCTTGGGGCTGGTTTACATCGAACACCAGGCCCGAATCTGACATAGCGCTACAGTTGCGGCTCTGGCAGAGTCGTTCGGACGCGGTGCAATGACCAACCACTGGATAGACCTTAAAAACAGCGACTGCATTCTTATCATGGGCAGCAACGCTGCGGAAAATCACCCCATTTCCTTCAAATGGATCACGGAAGCCCAGAAAAACGGCGCCAAAGTCATCAATGTCGATCCCCGATTTACACGCACATCCTCAAAATCAGACATCTATGCGCCGCTGCGTTCGGGCACCGATATCGCCTTTCTGGGCGGAATGATCAAATTCATCCTCGATAACAAGCTGATCGCCGAAGAATATGTGCTGAATTACACCAATGCCTCATTTCTGGTGAACAAAGATTATTCCTTTAACGACGGGTTATTTTCCGGCTGGGATGCCAAGGCCAAGAAATATGACCGATCCACGTGGACTTTTCAGTTGGACGCAAATGGCGTGCCCTTACGAGATTTGATGATGAAGGACAATCTGTGCGTCATCAATCTGTTAAAAAAACATTACGATCGCTACAATCTCAAACAGGTATCCAAAATCACCGGCACATCGGAAGCCGAGCTGCTGGAAGTATATAAAACCTATGCAGCCACCGGCGCCAATGACAAGGCGGGAACCATCATGTATGCCATGGGCTGGACCCAGCACACGGTTGGTGTTCAGAACATTCGGACCATGTCCATCATTCAGCTCCTTCTGGGAAACATGGGGATTGCCGGCGGCGGGGTCAATGCGCTGCGGGGGGAATCCAATGTGCAAGGTTCCACGGATCAGGGGCTGCTCTTTCATATCTGGCCGGGCTATATCCCATCTCCGAACGGAAAAATCGCCAAACTGGAGGATATGCTCAAGCGCAGAGCCCAGAGCAAAGATCCGCTCAGCCTCAACTGGTGGCAGAATGAACCGAAATACATCGTCAGTTTTTTAAAATCTCTTTTCGGAGATAAAGCTTCTGCGGAAAATGAATTCGGTTACCCCTGGATGCCCAAGCTGGATGAAGGCAAACCGTATTCCTGGCTCGATCTTTTCGATGAAATGTACAAAGGCAGTATCAAAGGTTTTTTTGCCTGGGGCATGAATCCGGCGTGCAGCGGCTCTAATGCCACCAAAGTCCGCAAGGCTCTGGCCAATCTCGAATGGATGGTCAACGTCAATCTCTTCGACAATGAAACCGGTTCGTTCTGGAAAGGGCCTGAAACCATTCCGGAGAATGTGGCAACGGAAGTTTTCATGCTGCCGGCCTGCGTGTCGGTTGAAAAAGAAGGCAGTATTTCCAACAGCGGACGCTGGATGCAATGGCGGTATGCCGGTCCCAAACCCCTTGGCAACAGCCTGCCGGACGGTGATATCATCATGGAACTGGGTCTCAAACTGAAAGAGCTTTACAAAGAAGGCGGGGTATTCCCGGACCCGATTCTGAACCTGAAGTGGGACTACATGGCGGATCACAAATTCGATCCGCACAAGGTGGCCAAACAGATCAACGGCTTTTTTGTCAAGGATGTCAAGGTCGGGGATCAGGAGTTCAAGATGGGATCGCAGGTTCCTAGTTTTGCATTTCTTCAAAACGATGGCTCTACATCCTGCGGTAACTGGGTTTATGCCGGCAGTTATACGGATAAAGGGAACATGTCCGCCCGCAGAAAGCAGGAAGATGCGCCCAATAAAATCGGTCTCTATCCCGAGTTTGCCTGGGCATGGCCGGTGAATCGCCGAATTATCTACAACCGCGCAGCCGTCGATCCCAAGGGGCAGCCTTATGATGCAAAACGCTGGGTCATCCAGTGGAAAGACGGAAAATGGATTGGCGATGTGCCGGATGGGGGCCAGCCGCCGCTGGTCGGCCCCGATGGTCAGCCCGACCCCAAAGCCAAACATCCGTTTATCATGACGGTTCACGGGTTGGGTCAGATTTTCGGTCCTGGATTGAACGACGGTCCCTTTCCCGAACACTACGAACCGCTGGAATGTCCGGTGGAAAAGAATTTCATGAGTTCCCAGTTCACCAGCCCGACGGCAGCCCATTATGGCACCAGCGCCGATACGTTTGCTACCTGCGATCCCAGATACCCTTATGTGGGAACAACTTATCGGGTGTCCGAACACTGGCAGACCGGTCTGCTGACCCGTCCACAGCCCTGGCTCATGGAACTTCAGCCCCAGATGTTCGTGGAGATGAGCGAGGAACTCGGTGCTCTGAAAGGCATCAGGAACGGCGAGCGCGTCAAGGTGTCTTCGGCGCGTGGTTCATTGGAATGTACGGCGGTGGTAACCAAACGGTTCAAGCCGATGAAGATCGCCGGCACTGTCGTTCATCAGGTGGGGATGCCGTATAACTACGGGTGGCGGTGGCCGACCAGCGGTAAGGAAGAAAGCGCCAATCTGCTGACGCCGTCTGTGGGAGACCCCAATACCCGGATTCCGGAAACCAAAGCCTTTATGGTCAATGTAACCAAACTATAACCGGAGGTGGAACCCATGAGCAAAGCATTTTTTGTAGATACAACCGTGTGTACCGCCTGCCGGGGATGTCAGGTGGCCTGCAAGCAGTGGCATAACCTTCCTGCTGAATTGACCACCAATCGGGGGACGAATGAAAATCCGCCGGATCTGTCTTTTGACACATATAAGGTTGTTCGGATGCGGGAAGAAGTCATTCAAAAAAAACTGAACTGGCTCTTTTTCCCGGAACAGTGCCGGCACTGTCTGTCACCACCCTGTCTGGATACGGCCGGCGATCCCAGAGCCGTATATAAGGATGAAGTAACGGGAGCTGTCATCTATACGGCCGAAACCCGGTTCCTGAATGCGGATGATATCATTTCATCCTGTCCTTATAACATTCCCCGAAAATCGGCGGATGGCACCCTGGCCAAGTGTGACATGTGCAATGACCGGGTTCACAACGGCATGATGCCGTCCTGTGTTCAGACATGCCCGACTGGGGCCATGAATTTCGGGGATGAAAAAGAGATGAAGGAACTGGCCCAAAAACGCCTGAACGATGTCAAATCCAGATATCCGGAAGCAAAGCTTCTGGATGCAGAGGATGTCCGGGTGATTTATTTGACGTTATATGATCCCAAACTTTACTTCAAATATGCCGTGGCATCGAATTCAGATGTAAATCTGACGCGGCAACTGGCTTTAAAAAAGATGTTCAGACCCTTGACCGCCATTGCCTCTCGTGTTCTTCAGGCGTAGCGCCTCCACCGGATGCCTGACCGATCATTGGTTAGGCATCTCATTAAACTTTCAGATAAAGGTACTGACCAACCATGTCCGATTCTGCTGCCGCTCAAGAGGAAATCCAAAAAGCCTGCCGCGAAGTGACGGCTGTTCGTCCCTTCTATACGGAAATCCTGAAATTCTATGAAGCTGTTTTTCTGGCACAGGAAGCGGCCCGAATCGGTACGCATGTTTCAAAGATTGAAATTCCTGAAGACATTCTGGCAATGAAAGCAGCCGAGAAATTTCCCCTGATGGCGCCTGCGGATTTTGATATCGATGTGGCTGCCGCTGTCCGTCTTCTGGAAAAACTCTGTGAAATTGCTGCTGTGTCTGCTTCCCCCGATATGCAAGCCGCCGCACAGACAATTTCCGACGCCATGAGCTCCGGAGTGATGAACCCGACAGCTCTTTTCGATCTGGCATTGGGAAAGGATATTGCCGGAAGGATTCCATCGGATGTGCCCGCAGACATGGCCCTTTTGTTTGGTTACAACAGCATCCATCCTTCTCTGCGATTGATTTCAGAGCATCTTTCAGCCTCACTGGATGCCAAGGAGCCATGGCGGACCGGCTACTGCCCGATTTGCGGCAGCAGCCCCGGCCTTTCCATGTTGAAAGGAGATGGAGATCGCTGGTATGTATGCAGTTTCTGCTGGCATGAATGGCTGACCCCCCGGATTTACTGTCCGTTCTGCGATAACACGGACAGCGGTCAACTGCATTATTTTTTCAGCGATGAAGAACCCGAATACCGGGTGGATGGGTGCGATCGGTGCAGCCGGTATATCAAAACCGTGGATATTCGCAAAACCAGCCGGACAATTGTACCTGTCGTGGAAGCGATTGCAACTTTGCATCTGGATATGAAAACCTAAAGAGACATAAAAGACATAGACATAAAGAGCATAAAAAGGGGACATAAAAAGCATAAAAAGGGGACAGATTTATTTTAAAAGGGACATATAAAAAGGGGACAGATTTATTTATCCGATTTTCTTGGCCTTCCCTGCCCTCTGAACTCCAC
>CAJBLH010000242.1 GCA_903953895.1 uncultured Desulfobacteraceae bacterium
AAAAGGTTAAAATCAGTTCCGGCCATTGATTTGAAGACCTTTTGGAAAAGAAGCTCCAATAAACAGGGCGCTGTCGTTTACGGTAATAAATTCTTATAATTTTCCATGCAAAGTGTTAACTGAGAAATGAAGGATGCCCAAAAATCCACCCTTGGGGTACCGCAAGACTCTTTCCAGCTATTCCAATCATCACAACTTCAGCCTCTTAAACAGCTTTTCAGGGATGAGACGGATCAGACCCATGATGTAGCGCCAAAACCATTTCGTATAAATCACATCTTTTCCCTTCTTGACTGCACGCAGGATATCTTCTGCCACTTCGTCCGGTTGAGCAGTCAAAAGGGGGGGGAGTTTCATGTTTTGGGTCATGGCTGTCATGACAAAGCCAGGCTGCACCGTTAGCACCTGAACGTGCGCCGGCGACAGGCGATTGCGCAAACCCGACAGATAGGCTGTTAAACCTGCTTTGGCGCTGCCATAAAAATAGTTGCTTTGGCGCCCTCGTTCACCGGCAACGGAACTGACCACAATGATGAGTCCTTTCCTGTTCGTTTCAAATTCCCTGGCTGCCAGATTCAATATCGAAAGGATGCCCACGTAATTTGTCAAGACTATGCGTTGCACTTGGCTGAAATCTTTTTCAGCCAGTTTCTGATCCCCCAGATATCCCACAGCGCAAAAAACAGCGTCAGGACGTTCGGAGAGATTTTCCCAAAAAGCTTTGTGGGAATCCGTATCCAGAACGTCAAAGGATACCGATACGACTTCCCTACCAGTGCGCACCTGAATATCCTTGGAGAGCCTCTCTAATAAAGCGGTGTTTCTGGCTGCAAGGATTAGACTCCAGCCTTCACCGGCAAATCGACGCGCCACTGCGCGTGCCATATCCGAGGTTGCCCCCAATATGAGCATGCATCCCATGTGTTTAACCTCCTATGCCCAGTCGTTGAGATTGAAGAGAAATAAACCGATGGTTGGGGTCCCAAGTGTTTTTAATCTTACAAAATCTGTTGATGGAAGTGACATAACCGCCCTCAAAAGTGGCACGACTCATACGGGCATCTTTGGTCAGGTAAAGCCGTCCTCCGTAATCGAGTACCATTGCATCCAGTTCGTTGAGCAAAGAAAATGCCCGGGGTTTTACAGGAAAATCCAGCGCCAAGGTATACCCCTCCATGGGGAATGAGAGGATTCCGCCATTTTCCTCCTGAGGGCCGAACAGTTTCAGAACGGCCAAAAAGGAGCCCATGCCGCTCCATGCAATGCGATTAAGGATATGCGTCAACCCTTCCAGAGCTGCAGCCCGGGGGATGACGCACTGATATTGTAGAAATCCTCTTTTGCCGTAAATCCGGTTCCACTTTTGAATGGCATCCAGCGGGTAGAAAAATGAATCCAGGTCGACAATCTGGTTTGCTGTTCCTTCCGGATGGCGACCATAGTAGATCGCGTTGAATGCCTTGACGCTCCAGGCGTTCAATGTGAACCGAGGCAGATTGATGGGTACGGTGAACGAAAATTTATCTGGTGTGATAAGGGGCGCACGAGTCTTTATCGTGTCAAGGTCCTCGATATTGGCATGTTCACCCCGAATCATGATAGAACGCCCAAGCCCTGCTCCTGTTTGCAGACAATCGATCCAGGCCACTGAATACTGCCAATGAGCCGAATGCTCAAAGCAGTCCATAATCTCTTCCAGATTGCGGGTCTTGATAGTTTCCTGTCGAATGTAGGCAGTTGAAATTGGAACCAAGCGAAAAGCAACCCGAAGAATGATTCCTGTAAGGCCCTGTCCGCCACAGGTAGCCTGAAAAAGTTCAGAGTTTTCTGTGGATGAACATCGAATGACATTTCCTTCACCGCTTAAAAGGTCGATCCAAAGCACATGCCTGCAAAATGTTCCTGCCACATGGTGGTTTTTCCCATGAACATCCGATGCTACGGCTCCTCCAACGGTGACCAGCTTGGTGCCAGGAGTTACGGGCAGGAACCAGCCTCGTGGCACGAATATCCGTAAAAGCGTTGCCAGAGAAATGCCTGCTTCGCACACGAGAACACCGGTAGCAGGGTCAAAGTCGATCAGATGATCACAATATGTGGACGATAGAACTGATAGATCGCTCAAGGCGCTATCGCCGTAACAGCGACCGAGGCCGCGGGCAATGAGCGAATGGCTCAATGACAGGAGCTGGCGTGCATGTTCGTCTGTTCGGATGTGGTACAGTGTGGTGTTTACTTTGGGATATTGCCCCCAGTTGGAAAGTTGCATAAAATCAGGTTCCTGTTTTCAGTTTACACGGGGATATGAAAAGAAAGCTGCTTTAAAGCACCAATGCCGTTGTCACCAGTCCCCAAGCCAGTACTGTTAGCAGAATTTGCCGATCGTGAAACAAATCCGTCACCGGGTCTTCGCCCTGTTTCCGCTGGTACAGCAGGAATAGATATCGGAACAAGCCGTAAATCACCATTGGTGACGTATAAATCAGCTTGTCCGTGTGATGCTGTTTTACCGTCTCCGGCGCCACTGTATAGAGACTATAAGTTATGATTGTCGCACTTGCCATAATCCCAATGAACTTGTCCAGAAGCTCCACCGAGTAATGCTCCAGGACCCGCCGCTGCTTGTTGTTGCTGGCTTGCACCAGTTCCGAACGCCGCTTGGCAAAACCCAAAAACAGGGTCACCATCAATCCACAGACAATCAACCATTTGGAAGGCTCGATTCCTATCCCCACCGTTCCTGCTAAAATCCGCAGCATAAATCCCGTGGCGATGATAAACACATCCAGCACCACGATATCCTTCAAACCAAAGGAATAGGCCAAGTTCATCACCCCATAACCCATGACGATAGCAAACACGATTGGGCTGGCCAGCCATGCCACCGGTAAGGACACTGCCAGCAGGAACGCTACCAAAATCTTTGCTTGGAAAACCGATACGGCCCCGCTGGCGATGGGTCGGTTCCGTTTTACCGGATGCAAACGATCCGCTTCGACATCGGCCAGATCGTTGATGACATAAACAAAACTTGCCATGAGACTGAATGCAATAAAAGCAAAAATAGCAGCCACGACAAATTCGGGCTTAAAGATTGCCCTCCCAAACAACAGACCCACAAGGACAAAACCATTCTTGATCCAGTGCGCAGGACGTAGTTGATAAATTAAACTCATTCCGGCCTCTCGATTCCAGCTTGTGATATTCCTACCGCGACACGAAAGATGCCGACCGGGTAGCCAGGACGGTTTAGACAGTTTCCCGTCACATCGGTCAAGCGTCTCAAAGGTGAGCCCTTTAGTTTTGCATGTTATACGGAAAAATAACATAGTTTAATCGGGTTTTTTATAGGCTCATCGTTGTTTTGATGGTTGGGCTAACCCAAATACCAAGGAACCATATTAGAAAAGTCAACCATACTTGCATATATTCATGAGTCCTGCCATCTTTGAGAATATGGATGGTATCCTTGATTCTCCTAACCCATTTATCCCAAAATTACCCTATGATAATGTAACCATATCTGTCAAACGAATTGACACATTCCGGTTATTAGCTTCCATACCATCATGGTCGTCCTGTTTTTCCTGTCCAGATTTATCGGCATTGGGTCCCCTCTATGATGATGGTGGCTTTTATCGTTGAAATTATTTATAGCCCCCACCCCTACCATTATATCAATCGTCCATATCCCCCATCGTTTATTCAATCCAATAAAGTCAAATCCAGGATAGCCATCCCATCATCGGGATAAAGCATCCCATTCATCAACCGAGGGCGGTCTGTCATTTGGCAGGTCGCCCTCTTTGCGTTTAAGGAGGTTCATTTATGAAACAAACATCAATTCTCAGCGCCATCCCCACTAGCCAGCAGGACCTTTTCCGCACCCAGTCAAACGTATCCGCCAGCAAATTTATCTCTATTTATCGGGTTTGTTTGGTCAAGGACGCAACCGTTTTCTTTGGGAAAGCCTTCGTCAATAACTCCCATCAGGCACACGCCGTAATTCAGAACCTAATTCTGACCCGTGGGTGCCCCGATCGAGAACAGTTTGTCGTCGCTTTGCTGAACGCCAAGAATGAAATTATCGGACTGAACATTGTTTCTGTGGGAGTTTTGTCATCAGCGCCAATTCATCCAAGAGAGGTGTTGAAACCCGCGATTCTGGCAAATTCTTCTGCAATGATTTTGTGCCACAATCACCCCTCAGGTGATCTTACTCCTTCGCCCGATGATTTGGAGGTTACGAGAAAAATTATCAAGGCGGCAGATATCGTCGGAATTCAGGTGCATGAGCACATTATATTAAACCTGGAAGACCATCATTATTTTAGCTTTGCAGACGAAGGCATCATTAAGAAAATTTACGACGATATCGTCTGAATTCATCAAGACCATTTTCAACAATTATTTGCTGACTTCATAGCTCCCCCCGATTTTCATCCGCCAGAATTTCCGTCTTCCAATCAATCCGATAATCCATTTTACCGACGTTCCAATATTTCTCTCAAATAGCACCATTTCATCGTCCAGATCGTCTCATCGTCCAATCAAAACCTACAAGTCAATTTCCCACTAGCAGTCCTTTTTTATTTCCCGAAGGAGGTGAGCCACAAATGGCATATACGCCAGAAATGAGCTTGGAATCGTCCC
>CAJBLH010000243.1 GCA_903953895.1 uncultured Desulfobacteraceae bacterium
CTGGAAACCCAAAACCGCTGAGGTTATGCTCTTCCTCAGAAGCACCTTGCTTTGCGGAAGATGGAAGAATATGTTAGAGAACCTATTCAGACTTAATCGGAGTGGTGTAGTACTTTGCCACTAAATGGGAATGCACCCTATTTGGATGAAGAGCCACCAGAACCAGATCAGATATTGAAAAATTTATTCGATATCGGGGATAAGCTCGCTATCATAGCATCCAGTAAGCAGAAGAAATCAATGTTTGATCTGCAATTCGCGCTGTGTTTATCGAGTAAGAAACAAAAATTTCTCGATTGGTATATACCGAAGGTAAGGCGTGTGCTTTTGGTCCAGCTTGAGGTTAAAGGGGATCATTTTCATCGAAGAGTCAGACGGTTATCGAAAGCAATGGGGATTTCATCGAGTGACCTGGGCGACAGACTTCAGATCATCAATGGCCGTGGCTTGAACCTGACAGGCTCACAAGGAATTGAAAAAATCCGAAAGGTTGCAGCAAAGCATAAACCGGAAGTCATTATAATCGACCCCCTGTATAAAATCGCAGAAGGAGCTGAAAACGCTCCTGAAGACATGAAGATTATTCTTTCCGAGTTTGACCGCTTGGCTGAAGACACAGGTGCAGCGATAGTCTATGTGCATCATGATACCAAGGGCTCAGTAGGTGAAAAACAGCTTACAGACCGGGGCAGCGGATCGGGTGTCCTGGGCAGGGATTATGATACAGCCATAATTCTAAGCAAACATTCAGATGTTGAAAATGCAACGGTTTTAGAGACGGTTGTTAGAAATTATGCACCGCAAACCCCTACTGTTATAATGTGGGAATGCAGCGACTCAGGCGATGCGTATTGTTTTCAAACCGATGGCACGATTGCCCCTGAGAAACAAGCATCCCGGACAAAGGTGAAGCCACCACCATTGTCCGCATACTTACCAGCGGCGCAAAAGGTTTTAGAAAGTTTAGAAATGGATATTTCTATTTTTAAACAGTCTTTCAAGGAAGCGACAGGAATATCCGACAGCCGGGTGAAGGATTTTGTGGCCTGGGCGACAGCCGGAAACGATCCATATTTAATCTCACGATCCGAACGAGGACGCGGCATTAATAAGAAATCAGTTCGGTTTTCCGAAAACCACCCCATCTCGGCCGGGAATCTCAACATGGATTTGTCGGGATTTTAGGGGTTACAAAGTTTAGAAAGTTTAGAAAGTTTAGAAAGATCAATAGAGATAAATTTTGTTAAACTTTCTATTTTAGAAATAGAAAAAATATCCCTAAAGGGAATATTTTTTTCTTTTCTAAAAAAGCGTTAGAAAGTTTAGAAAGCGAATTTTCTAAAATGGTGGATAAAGGTTAAAAAATGGAAAGCCAAAATCGAAGAACACTGTCACATGACCCCCCCTGGGGTTTATGGAAAAATGCTGACGCCCGGCGCTTGGTCGGATGATCGAAAAAAAAGGACAATAAAAAATGAGAAAACAAAATTTTACAGCACTACAACAATCTCAGATTGAATTTTTAAAAGAGGACATGACACGCATGGGCGAATCGGGATGGAAATATGATGAATACATCTCTTACCGGAAAAATTTGCTAAACGGAGCAGGAAACCTGAAAAAACTTTTAGATCATCTCGGTAATAGCGGGTTTCTCGAATTTTTCTTCGACGGACAGCAATATCAGCGTGTTTGTAAATTCAGATTATCAAAAAAGGAAAAATAAATATGCAAGATTTTAACGGAATCCACTGGCAGTTAGACGGCAGCGAGTACCAGCCGCCGAAAACGGACGAACTGTCCGAAGCTGTCATACAGGCTCTGGAACATCTTGAAAGTCTACTGTCCGAGGCTGCGTTTCAGAGGCGTTATGACGTGATCCACAAAACGATTAAGACGTTTGCGGCACTGAACACGCATCTTGTCCGTGACGCTGCTGAACAGTATGAGAATGATCAACACAAGGAGGTTTAAATGAACCAGACAACGAGAAATTTTTATATGTATAGAGGCCAATTAAAAAGGCTGAAACGTGAGTGCGCCAAGCAAAGCTAATGCAGGCAAGCCGGACAATCCGGCACGGGTAAAGGTTAGCCACCAGCCCGGAACAGATCCGTGCGTGTGAAGAGGTAACGAATCATGCGAAGCCACGGTAAAGGAGTTGAGTCAGCCA
>CAJBLH010000244.1 GCA_903953895.1 uncultured Desulfobacteraceae bacterium
CGATCATTTTCCGGTTACAGATATTGTTGTTGACTTAACAGACTGATATCCATAGATAGTCATGATAGATAAATTTGAAATAACCAAAGGGAAGATACACCCGGATAACTGAAAAGATAGAAATGAAACCACATCAATTTACACCCAAAGCCGCAAAATTTTGGAATGCAATTCCAGTGGAATTCCAACAGAAAATTGAGGAAATGCTATAAGGAGGAACCGAAATGTCGAGAGTAACTGCCAATGGTATTCAAATTGAGTATGAAACGTTCGGAAACCCATCAGATCGACCGCTCCTTCTGATAATTGGAATTGGCTTACAGATGATCCATTGGGATAAAGACCTTTGTGAAGACATCGCTAAACGAGGTCACTATGTCATCCGATTTGACAACCGGGATGTTGGACTCTCCAGCAAATTCGATGACACAGGCGTTCCGAATGTCACTGAAATTTTCGGGAAACTCTTACATGGCGAGAAAGTCAAGCCGCCGTATACCATAGATGATATGGCTGACGATGCGATAGGTCTTCTTGACGCTCTTGGAATCCAGAAGGCCCACATCTGCGGCATGTCAATGGGGGGGATGATCGCCCAATCAATCGTGATTCGGCATCCTTCCCGCGTCCTGAGTTTGATCTCGATTTACTCAACGACAGGCAACCCTGACATTCCTCAAGCGAAGCCGGAGATAATGGGAATGTTAACTGCCCCACCACCCAAAGAGCTGGAGGCGTACATTGAATCTAGACTTGGAATTATGAAAACCATCGCTGGACCTGGTTTCCCGATCGATGAAAAATGGGTCCGCAAGATCACTGCCGAGAGCTATGACCGTTGTTTTTATCCACAAGGCATAGTGCGCCAATTCGTTGCTATGCTAATGCAGCCAAACAGAGTGCCCGCCCTTGCTTCAGTGGAAGTGCCGACTTTGGTCGTTCATGGAACAGACGATCCGCTTGTACCGCTGGAAGCAGGAAGGGATACTGCCAAAGCAATTCCGGGAGCTCAACTTATGCTGATAGATGGTATGGGGCACAATCTGCCTCATGGTGGAGCATGGAATAGAATTGTTGATGCAATAGACACCCACACATTGAAGGCGACTCCGTAAGATATATTCTTTCGAATCATTTTTTGTAGGAATAAACCTTTAACATTAAAGTGAAGCGTAACACAAACAGAGGAGGAAGCCATGATCAAAGTAAGTGTTTTCTATGAAAATACCGAAGGAAAGAAGTTCGACATGGTCTATTACATCAACAATCACATACCTATGGTCATAGAAAAACGGCAATGCTTGCAAAGGTGGGGAAGTTGATGAGGGGTTGGGCGGTGCACAGCCAGGATCAAAGCCGGCTTTCGTTGCTGTGGCTCACCAGCTTTTTGACTCTGTTGAAATATTTCAAAAAGCATTTGGGCCTCACGCAGCCATCATCATGGAAGATGTTCCAAACTACACCGATATCCAACCGATCGTTCAGATCAGCAATGTAATGCAAATGTAGTATCTGACAATATAACCCGCAGGGGTGATCTGGCCGGACGATGTAAACGGGCTCCTCACAATTTCGGGTAGGGCACCCGGACAAAACAGTGAAGAGCCCCAAACTGATAGATGAAGCAAAATGCTCGATTCAGATTATTGCTTCAAAGATCGTATTTGAATATGTTGGAATTAGGGAGATAACCGGGAGCAATAATATATTCTGATCTTATCAGTTAACAGCGATTCCTGTTTCTTCACTGATTCTTTTCTGTAGATCGTTTGAGTGAATATTATATAATTCTTTCAAGATTTTGACTTCATAATTTTTAACTTTCAGAAAATCAACGTTATATTTGTTGAGTTCATTTAATGTTATGATGATGTAACTGATATTGTTTAGGTTCTTTTTCATTTTGAACGATAATGTGGATATCCCCTCTCTGATATCCGTTGCACCAATCTGGATCATGAAATTCTTTCCGCCCAAATGGTCGTAAATCATTTGTGATGCAGTCCCTGTCTCATTGTCAGAAAAATTTTCATTTATTTGATTGGATTTAACGGCGGTTTGTTCACCATCTGACCGATTTTTCGGGATTGACTTCTTTTTCACGATCGGGTGCTTTTGCTTATCTATTCGTTTGCTTTGTGCCTGTTTCCTCGAATTTTGTTTTGCTGGAGATAATACCCCGATCTTGACCCAGCGCCTGCCGACCTTCTCTTCTACTGCATACGGGCCAAGATGTTCATTATAATCCTCATCAACGGGGAGATTTATTCTGTATCTCGCCGTTTTATTGATACCGAGGACTCTATTCTCTTTGGATACGATAAAGTATCCATCTTCAGCTTCCTGGATATCGGAATAGTATTTCATTTTTGTTTCAGATGCTTTCTTATCATGATAAATAATTGGCGTTGGAAATCGTATTGATCGCCTGAGATCGTAATTTAACAAATAAGTAACGGTTGTGCGAATGTCAATGTTTTCTGATGGGCCAATC
>CAJBLH010000245.1 GCA_903953895.1 uncultured Desulfobacteraceae bacterium
CAGCGGCGGCGCGAAAATGTACCCAATCGGGCGGCTTGACGTGAAAGCGGGTACGACCATCGTTTCGGTCGATTCATTGAATGAGTTGATTTGCCGCTGGTTCCCAAGCTCCAGCTTGGGAACCCAGTCGGGAAGCTCCCGCTTCCCTTGTTCATGTCATTTCTCATGCAATCGAATCATCATGGAAAATGACACGAAGCTGGAGCTTCGTGGTGTCGGTTCCCAAGCTGGAGCTTGGGAACCAGTGGACTTGTGTTATTGTCACGCTGATCCACGATGAACCGAATGAAATCAAGCGGATTACATACAAGCCCTCACGCTGCTCGGAATATTAACAACGCGACCTTCAAGCCATGGGCATTATCAATGACCGTGGCCTTGCAATTAAGGCAATCCAGAAGGTGAAACCACACTCACGTATCCATGAAATGGAAAAAGGGAATCCGCCGATTTATCGAGTTGGGTGTTCTGTAAGACCCTGAGAACAGAAATGAACCTATGAAAGCTGTTCTGTCATTTTCTGTTTGATACACCAGGGCTGTATGTTGACGAAACAGGATTGATTTCCTGAATTGTTTGTTCTCTTAGGCTCATATAATTACCCTCAAAATCTGGATAGTCCGCTAATCTATAAAAACAGATGCAGAGCAATCAAAGTGACAGCGGATGGAGAATATTGAAAAATATCGGAGTACCGATACCATTTATCATTATGATATAATTGATAATATATGGTGGTCGGAAATAATTTTGGTGTTTTTTTATCCGCTCCTATGCTGGCATAAGGTGATTTCCAATAATGAATCCTAAATTGTAGGGGCAGCCCCTGTGCCTGCCCCGTTCCGGGCCAACCCCGGACAATTGGCGCGCACGGAGTTTAGGGCAGCCACAGGGGATTGCCCCTACGTTGAAATTATCATCACTGGTACGCGAAAAATATCTCCATTTGGGGATGAATGGCAATTTGTTACCGTCTATCCGACAAGAACGGACGACGCGTTATGATCATTTTCGTAACAGACATCTTCCAGCAGATAGATCTGGCAGCAACTATCAAGATAAACTTTGTTGATCATTCACACTTTCCCCATTCATCGCGTAGCTCTGCAATTCTTTCCGCAACTTCTGTACCACTGGCTTTGGGGCGATTGACAAATCGAGGAGTTGCCAATAATGCCAACGTACGAATAGCATTTCCTAACTGCTGTTCAGGTATAGGGTACTCCATATTTGATGTTTTTCTTTTCTGCAAATATTCAGCAAAGTCGAGAAGCTCGATTAATGCTGGTTCGGGTAAATGTTTGCTTATTTCGTAAATACGTTCAGCCAAATTCATTTATTTCCCTCCCGCACAATTTGTCGGCCCAATACATGACGGAAAATGTATTTTGGATCAATAAACGTAACCGCTCTGATGTTTTATAACAGAAATGTTACTGTTTTTTAGTGCATCGGCAAGTTCAAATGATGCATACACTTCTTTGCCAGACAGCAGCGGTAATTTCATACAAACAGTTTAACGATTTCCTGATATGTACAGGTGGATAATTCTATCGGATCCGGTTCTAAATATAACTTAATCGCCTCACGAATGTTTTGAAGAACTTCTGCTTTTATTTTTCCCTGAGACCAGCAACTTTTCAATGCGGGAAGCTGGAGCTTGGGAACCAGCGGATGGATGGATTTTTCACGGTAATAAATAAAATTTTTGCATAGAAGCATTGGAAGATGTTTTGCTGAGATGAATATCACCGTCGTATGACATAAGAGATTACCTCATCCACCAAATCTGCAATATCTGGCAATTCTGCGCCAACAATTTTATCCCAGTGTAAGTATTTATTATTATTCAGCAATCTGCATATTGAATGCTCTTCAGGATTGATATCCTACCGCTCAGTCGTAATGCCAACTCAAATTCACCTGCCCAACTGACATATTGTCGAGTAGGCATAATATGGTTCCTATCATTTAGGTTTACTTTGTATTCCCTGTTTCTCCGCCCTTTCGGTCTGCGGAGTGTCACATTATTCAAAAAATCCCTTGATGTCCGCCTCCACGATGACATGAATTCTGCCACTTTCAGCCTCCAGGCTCAGCTTGCGCAATGCATCATGACAGCTCCGCCCCGGACGGAATCCATACGAGTCATCTATAAAGTCTCCTTCATAAATAGCGCCCAGTATCCGTACAAGCCCC
>CAJBLH010000246.1 GCA_903953895.1 uncultured Desulfobacteraceae bacterium
CGTGTTCATGTCATTTCTCATGCAATCGAATCATCATGGAAAATGACATGAAGCTGGAGCTTCGTGGTGTCGGTTCCCAAGCTGGAGCTTGGGAACCAGCGGACTTGTGTTATTTTCACGCTAATCCACGATGAACCAAACATATTAAAGGTTCAAGGCGATGGTGCATTGGAATAAACGAATAAAGTTAACAATAATCATGGAAGGCCATTAATCAGATCATAACCGGATTCCCTTTGAGACCTGCCGAGATATGTTCTACCCAATAGGGGGGGTGTCGGCCGGCCGACACCCCATATCTTATTGATATATAAAGTGATATATGCAACTCCCATTTCGTTTTCCATCCATTTTTCCGTTGAAAATACCGAGCCGGTTCCTTCCTGAAAATGCCAAGCCTGCGGACCACCCATTCAGGGCTGGATTTTATCTCAAGATTCACCTTCTTGAGGTACTCATGGTTCGGGCCATGGTTGCCGTTAACAACCGTTTGGGGATTTCACCGTAGTCTTTGCAAGCCTTATGGATACCGAGGGAAAAGGGCAGTCACGTGATTTCGCCGGCTTGGCGGGCTGATGGGATTCGGTGTGTTGATATCAAATGATATTTTCAATGATCTTGCGGGCTGATGCTTTGACAAGTTCTAAGCGGTATCGTCAAATTTTCTGCCTGATGGCCAAAATTGACTGATTACGCAAAGTTTTCATATAGTTGAGCTGAGTTGGCGACAGTATCGCGCCTTTGGTTTTCTTGTCGGCATAAAAAAGTCCAAAGGGAGTATTTTTGATCATGATGGGGTAAATGATGAATGCGGGAGCCAGAAAAGCCTTCCGATACCATTCGGGAATCAGGGATGCGATGGCGGAATCTGCGGCGTCTTCAACGATAATGTCCCTTCGCTGTGAAATGGCCATGTTGAATAGATCCGTCGGACGATTGGTAATGCTGAAAGCAAAATTTTCCGTCATGGTACCGATATCTGCGCCGAAGGCATGACGGGCGCGCATCTTTGTCCGGCTCATCTCCATCATGCAGAAAATCACATGATTGAAGGCAAATCCCCGGTACATGGTTTCAAGAATCATGAACATCATGTCGTTGAGTGAATAGTCAGAAAGAAGTGCATTGGTGATCTCCTGAATGCCGTTAATGAGGATATCCAGGTGATCATCCCTGCTGCGGGCGCTAGCCAGATATTGCGCGTCGGCAGCGTTGCTTGCCGCCGATTTTGCGATTATTCCATCGCCGGCGGCTTTTTCATCCACCGGTTCGTCATCCATGGAGAGTCGTTGCATGAATTCGCTCTGGCGTATATTGATATCGAGGACGTCGGAATACTTCTCCATTTGGGCTTTAGCGGAACTCAGCATCTTCGACAACTGCGTTCCGGAAACGGGAACGACTTTTTGAAAACGGTTTGCCAGAACTTTCATTGCAATTGTTCTGGCGTTTCCGCGAGTGTTCCGGATGATGTCGCAAAGTTCGTTGGAATAGCCGGCGAGGCTTTGCAGAACATCTTCATCTGAGTTGGGTTTTTCTATCTTTCCCTCCGGCAGACGGGTCAGGCTGCTGACGATCTTTGCCGGGAAATTCCAGTTCCTTAAAACGGCCATCCCAATATCCTCATAAGACATCCGCAGAACAGTCCATGCTGCATTTCGTTCGCTCTCTCCTTTCTGAGCGATCATGGATCTGATCGCATTCGACTGGTCCGGCAAATAATAAATGACCAGATGCTTGCCCAGATTGTGAAGCATCGCGCAGATGAAAGACTCTTCGAGGTTATGAGCTCCCATCTTACCGGCCAGGTCCCTGGCAACCAGCCCGCTCATGAAAGAGCTGATGGCGGCATCTTTCAATTCTTCCGACTGGCTCTTATTCTGCAGGTGATCAAAAAGCATAAGGCTGGATGCGGCCAGGCACACCTGCTCAAATCCCAGTACCATCACCGCCCTCGTGATGGTGGTGATATTTCCGGAAAAACTTCCATAGAATGCCGAATTGACAAGTTTAAGGAGCTTGTTGGTCAGGGAAAAGTCTTTCAGGATAATGCCGGCCAGTTGTGAAGGGGACGTGAGATTGGCTTCGGATGAAGAGGCTTTTTGATTGATTTCAAGAATGTGCTGAGAAAAAGCCGGGAAATCCTGCGAACGCTCCATCATCCGAAGAAGTGTTTCCACCGTGGTCTGGGATATCTTCGTGGGGAGCCATGCAGCGGTGGCGTCCGCGGGAAAACAGGCATCCAGATCCTTCTTCATATCATCGGCATCGGCATACCGATCCCCCGGTTTTTTTTCAAGCGCTTTCATGACAATCTTGTCGAGTGTTTCATCCACAGCTTTGTTCAGATGCGATGGCGGTTCGATCGCTGTCTGTGCAAATTCGGCGATGGATTCCGGAGATATGAAGGCGGGCTTGCCGGCAAGCAGTTCGTATAAGATCAGCCCAAGGGAAAAAATGTCGGACCGGGAACTGAGCGGTGCATTGGAAAAATGTTCCGGTGACAGGTGGCCATGCATTCCGGCCGCATCCTTTTGGGCGCCGATCATGACAGAAATTCCAAAATTCATGATCCGTGGCGCATCCTCTTTATCGACGATAATCCGGGAAGGATTCAGGTCGAGATGTAAGACCCCTTGTCGATGCGCATACCCGACGCCTTCCAGAATCCGGGATATCAGTGACAGGGTGCGAGGTACTGGGAACGGACCCTCTTTCTGAAGCAATACTTGCAGTGAAATGCCGTCTATATGCTCAAATATGAAATATGGCGTTCCTTCATATTCCCCGATCTCGTGGACGGTTACGATATTTGTATTCCGGAGTTTGCACGCGTTACGGGCCTCATGCATCAGTTGTAATTTAAGATCGCTGCGGTCGGCGATAGGCACGCCGAGTAATTTAATGACAACCTTATGACCGAGTCGTTTATCTTCGGCAAGGAAAACGGCTCCCAGAGGTTCCTTTTCCAGTTCTTTGATTATGGTATAACGGCTGATCTTTATAACAGGCGCCATGTGCATCAATCACCCTTTACTTTTTCAGAAATTACCATAGAAGTAGGTTTACCATGGCAATGCAGTTCAAAGCCAAAAATGTTTAAATGATAGGGTGTTCTCCCCTTTTTTAAATCATGTGCAGGTCAGCGCTGCTTCATTTTTTTGAGCATTTCATCGATGGATTGTCCATTCGGGGCCATAGCCAGCGGGTTGACCGCCAGGAGATCTTCCCATGCCTGAATCGCGCCTTTGGGATCATTTAAATCATGCATCAGCACAATCCCCTTGTTGAACCGTGAAATCTCATGTTTGGGATCGACGCCAATTGCCTTTTCAAAACACTGAACCGCTTTGTCATAGTTGCCAATTTTGCGATACATCACGCCCTGATCCGTCCATACATCGGCATTGCTGGGATTCAACGCCAGCGCCTTGGCATAGGCGGCAATGGCTTTCTCCGGCAGGTCGGCATCGAAGCACATATTTCCCAGTTGAATCCACGCAGCCACGTCGCCCGGGTTCTGGGATGTTTTCAACTCCAGGCCGGCAATCTGATCAGACAGATCAGTTGACGATTTTTTCTCGACTTGCTGATGTGGGTCCGCAGTTGGAGCGTCCCCGGTTTTGTAGATCGTCAGCAACACTCCGGACAGGAGACCGGCCACATAGGCGATTGCAATGATCCCATAAGAAAAGCCATGCTTTTCAGGGCTTTTCAATGTGGATTTTATCAATTTTGTATTATCTTTTTCTATCTTCGCCATAAATGCCTCCGGGATTCAATTTCATTTTATTAATTCTTTCATAACTGACTTCATTCAGCAAATGGATTTTATCGCCTTTGGAAAATGACTGGTACCATCAGTTTTTTGGTTTTTATACCACAATCTGGTGCAAACTGCATCTAAGCATATCCAGTGCCGCCACAAAAGGATCAATGGTAAATGAGCTAAAATTTAAAATCCAGTTATTCATATTTCGATCGCGTGTTCACAACCGGCAGTCAATTAAGGCGATAGAGTTCCCATTTACAAAATAAAAAATAGAAAGTATAATAAAAAATTTTATAAGAGATAAAACTCTTAATTCAAAGGGATGCATATCCATGCATGAAATGGGCATTGCCATGCAGGTGGTAGAAATTGCCGCCGCTTCCATTCCCGAACACCTGAAAGGCAGCCGGGTGCAGGGTGTTTATCTGAAGATCGGCAAGCTGTCTTCCGTCGTACCGGACAGTCTGCGGTTCTGTTTCGATATTGTCTCCAAAGACTCCGCAATTGCCGGAGCCACGCTTTATATCGAAGAAATTCCAGTTACGGCCCGATGCAAATCGTGCGACCATCACTGGACCATCGACGGACCGGCGTTTTCCTGCCCCAGGTGCGGCAGTGCAACGATCGTGCTGACCTCCGGTCAGGAACTGGATATCGCATCCATCGAGATTGAAGAAAAACCGATCGGTGATCAGGAAACGGTGTAAAAGTAGTTTCCGGCAAAGTATGGCCGATCGAAATATTATTGAAAAGGGAATTTTTATGGAAATAAAAGTCGTTCGAAAAGTTCTGGATGTCAACAACACCATTGCCGAGCAGAACCGGAAACTCTTTGCAGATAAAAACGTGTTCGTGCTGAATGTCATGAGTTCTCCAGGCTCGGGAAAAACCACGATGCTCGGGAAAACCATCGGCCGGTTGATGCCGGAAATTCGCACTGCCGTGATTGTCGGGGATGTCAGTACGACCAACGACGCCGACCGCCTGGCCAAAACCGGGGCGCCGGTGGTTCAGGTAAACACCGATGCATTTGGTGGAGACTGTCATCTGGCCGCCCATGTTATCGCCAAAGCTGCGGAAAATTTTGATCTGGCGGAGGTGGACCTGCTTATTGTGGAAAATGTGGGGAATCTGGTGTGTCCGGCGGAATTCGATATTGGAGAAGACGCCAAGATCGTGGTTCTCAGTGTCACCGAGGGAGAAGACAAGCCCCTGAAATACCCCTTGATGTTTCGGGTGTGCGATGCCGCCGTTTTAAACAAAATTGACCTTCTGCCGCATTTAGACTATGATAAGAACGAAGCTGTCCGGAATATCGTTCAGATTCATCCGGGCATTCCGGTATTTGAAATATCCGCCTGCACCGAGGCTGGCATGGAACCCTGGGTGATCTGGCTTAAAGAAAAGGTGAAAGAAAAACACGTCTGATGCAGGATGACAGGCATGCGAATCATTGCAGGGGAGTTCAAGGGCCGTAGGCTGCATTGCCTCGAGGGAAAACAGACCCGGCCGACATCAGACCGTTTGAGAGAGACCATTTTCAATATACTGTCGTTCCGAACGCAGCATGCCGTTGTGCTTGATCTTTTTTCCGGAACCGGTGCAATGGCGATCGAGGCATTGAGCCGTGGAGCGGATTTCGCTCTTCTGGTCGATGACTCACCTCAGGCGATTTCTTTAATTACTCGCAACATCCGATCACTTGGCCTCGATAACAAAGCACGGGTCCGGAGATGGAATATCACCCATAACTTGAATTTGTTGAGGAATGTCCGGCCGCTGTTCAGTCTGGTTTTCATGGACCCGCCGTATAATAGGAATATGATCGATCCCACTGTGCATCATCTATTGCAAAGCGCATCCCTGGCGGAGCAGGCCTGTATCATTATCGAGCATTCTGTTCTGGATGCCGTTTCTTTTGATCATCCGGAGCTGAATCTTTATGATCAGCGGACCTACGGAAAAACCATGCTATCGTTTCTGTCATATAACCCATCAGCGTGCGATTCCAATGATCCGCTATAGTATCAATTGGTTACTCCTGAATCCAACGACCATCCTCAAGCGAAAACCATGAAACGAATCGAAGATGTCACTCTGCTGTATGAGATCAGCAAAACCCTGAATGAACATTTAGACCTGAAAAAATCCCTCTACAAGGTGCTGGATACTCTGTCCATCTCGATCAATATGATTCGTGGAACCGTTACCATTCTCAATCCCCTGACCAATGAAATCACCATTGAAGTGGCCCACGGCATTTCCCGATCAGCGGTTGAGCGGGTCAAATACAAGCTGGGTGAAGGAATTACCGGCAGGGTGATTCAGACGGGCCATGCCGTCGCCATTCCCAAAATAAGTGAAGAGCCGCATTTCTTGAATCGCACCGAAGCCCGGCGGGGAAAACTGAATCATGAGATATCCTTTATCTGTGTTCCGATTAAAAAAGGCAATCAGGTCATTGGCGCGCTCAGTGTCGATCATCAGTACGATGAATCCTATTCGCTGAAAAACGGAGAAAAGCTGCTTTCCGTGATCGCAACCATGATAGCCCGGCATGTCATCAACCTGGAAATTATTCATCTGGAAAAAGAACAACTGCGGGAAGAAAACCGCAGGCTGCGAAGCGAGCTGGAGACCAAGTACAGTTTTACGAATATTATCGGCAACAGCAGCCGGATGCGGGAAGTGTTTCAGATGATTTCCCAGGTGTCCAAAAGCAATGCAACTGTGCTGATTCGCGGAGAGAGCGGAACCGGCAAAGAGCTGGTGGCCAGTTCGGTTCATTACAACAGCCTGCGGGCAAAAAATCCGTTTGTGAAAGTCAATTGCGCAGCACTTCCTGCAAACCTGATCGAAAGCGAGCTGTTCGGGCATGAAAAAGGATCTTTTACCGGTGCAATCAAGCAGAAACTGGGCAAGTTTGAAATGGCCCACAAAGGCACCATATTTCTGGATGAAATCGGTGCAGTGGGGTTGGATGTTCAGGTGAGGCTGCTTCGTATCCTTCAGGAAAGGGAATTTGAACGCGTCGGCGGCCACCAGACCATCAAGGTGGATGTACGGGTGATTACGGCCACCAACAAGAATCTGGAAATGGCCATTGAGGAGGAAACCTTTCGCGGCGATCTGTACTATCGACTGAATGTTTTTCCCATCTATCTCCCTCCGCTCAGGGAACGCAAGACCGATATCCTGCTGCTAGCCAATTATTTTCTTGAAAAATACACCAAGGAAAATGCCAAGGATATTCGCCGATTTTCGACACCTGCCATCGATATGCTCATGAATTATCACTGGCCCGGCAATGTCCGTGAACTCGAGAACTGCATCGAACGGGCGGTTCTGCTTTGTGATGCCGGGGTCATTCACAGTTATCATCTGCCGCCGACGCTTCAGACTGGTTCCGAATCCGGAACGCTGCCTTCCCTGTCCCTGGAGGATGCGGTTGCCAATCTTGAAAAAGAGATGATCATCGATGCCCTCAAGAATACTCGGGGTAATGTTTCGCTGGCGGCGCAACTGGTCAAAACCACCATACGCAAATTCGCCTATAAATCTCAGCAATACAGTATTGACTATCGAAATTACCGGTAGGTGCCGTTCAGATAAGGAGAACATGCATGAATTCTGAGATGTTCAGAGAATATGACATTCGCGGGATCGCGGGAAAAGATATGACTGAGGACGATGTAGTGTCGATCGGCAAGGGAATCGGCACTTTTTTGAAACAAAACGACTGTTCCCGGATTACGGTTGGCAGAGATTGTCGGGTTACATCGGATAGTTACTGTAATAGAGTAATCGAAGGGTTGATATCCACCGGCTGCCGGGTGATCGATATCGGCATCTGTCCGACGCCGGTGCTGTATTTTTCCATTCAGCATCTAAGCCAGGAAGGCGGTGTCATGGTTACCGCCAGCCACAATCCCGCCGAGTATAACGGTTTTAAAATGTGTCTGGGCTCCGGGTCCATTCATGGTGAAGATATTCAGCGAATTCGGCGGATCATCGAAGGCAAGGCGTTTGTGAAAGCAGACGGGGGTGTTCTTTCGTTTGTTGATGTGCTTCCAGCATATCAGGCATTCGTTCAGGAGAATATTTCCATCGATAAAAAACTTCGAATCGCCGTGGATGCCGGAAATGGTACGGCGGGTGTTGTGGCATTGCCCATCATGAAAACGATGAATCTTGAAGTACACGATATTTACTGCGAGATGGACGGCACTTTCCCCAACCACGAGGCGGATCCGACGGTACTCAAGAACTTGAAAGACCTGATTGCACTGGTCAGGGAAAAAAAACTGGATGTGGGGATCGGATATGATGGAGATGGAGACCGTATCGGGGTGGTGGATGAAAAAGGCGACATCGTCTATGGGGATAAACTGATGATTCTTTTTTCGCGGGAAATTCTTGCCAGAAAACCCGGCGCCACATTTATTTCAGAAGTCAAATGCTCTCAGACCCTGTATGATGATATCGAAAAAAACGGGGGCCGGCCCATCATGTGGAAAACCGGTCATTCCCTGATCAAAACGAAAATGAAGGAAGAAGGCGCCGAGCTGGCCGGTGAGATGAGCGGCCATATGTTCTTTGCAGACCGTTATCTGGGGTATGATGACGCTACATATGCATCCTGCCGGCTTCTGGAAATTTTATCCAGAACCGACAGACCCCTGTCCGAGCTCTTGTCGGATGTTCCCAAAACCTACACCACGCCGGAGATTCGCGTGGAGTGTCCGGATGACCGAAAATTTGCCGTGGTGAACAAAATTACGGATTATTTTAAAGAACGCTACAATGTAATTGACATTGACGGTGTCCGGGTTCTATTTGGAGACGGGTGGGGTCTGGTTCGCGCCTCGAATACCCAACCGGCGCTGGTGCTTCGGTTCGAAGCGGCATCAGAGGCCAGGCTTCAAGAAATTCAAACGCTGGTGGAGTCAGTTCTTGCCGATATTCAGACAAGCTGATGCAGATTGCAACTGTTTTTTGTGTGGTTTAGTTCAGAGTATTTTCGCGGCAAATATAAAGCTATAGATTTGACAGGAAGTTATTTTCTACCCCAATTCAAGAAGGAGATTAATTGAATGAAACGATTTAAACAAGTTTTCACCCTGGCGGCTGTCGTGCTGATGATTCAAGCAGGGATGGCTTTTCCGCTAATGTCTGCGGAAAAGAAGGCGGATGCCAAACCGGCTGCTGCCAAGGCTAAACCCGGCGACAAAGCTGCTGCTGATAAAAAAGCTGCAACTCCGGCAGATGAATCTTCAAAAAAAGTGGCGATTGTCAATGGAACGCCGATTGTGCAGGCAGACCTCGACCGGGGAATGGAGGGCGTTCTTCAGCGCAGGGCTAGATCCGGAGCACCCATGGATGAGGCCCAGTTGAAGACCATTCGAATGGATGTGCTGAACAATCTCATTAATCGGGAGCTGCTGAACCAGGAAAGCAAAAAACAGAAAATTGGCGTCACCGACGATCAGGTGAATGACAAGCTTTCCAAAATCAAGCAGCGGTTCAAAGGTGATGACGAATTCAAGGAAATGCTCACCAAAATGAAAATGACCGAGGTGCAGATAAAGACTCAGCTCAAGGAAGATATTGCGATTCAGTCACTTATCGACAAACAGGTGGTTGAAAAAATCACTGTGACCGAACAGGATGCGCAGGCTTACTACGACACCCATCCCGAGGCGTTTAAGCAGCCGGAACAGATCAAGGCCAGTCACATCCTGGTAAAGGTCGATGCCAAAGATGATCCGGCAAAAAAAGAGGAAGCACGTAAGAAAATTGAGTCGATTCAGGAAAAGCTGAAATCCGGTGCGGACTTCGCCACTTTGGCCAAGGAACAGTCAGACTGCCCCAGTAAAGAAAAAGGGGGGGATTTGGGATATTTTGGAAAAGGACAGATGGTCAAACCCTTCGAAGATGCCGCGCTGGCGCTGAAACCCGGTGAAACCAGCGGTATCGTTGAAACCCAGTTTGGATACCACATTATAAAATTGACGGAAATAAAACCCGAAGGTATTATGCCGTTTGCCGACGTCAAGGAACAATTGCTCCAGTATTTGAAACAGGAGAAAGTCAAAACAGAATTGGATTCATACCTTGCCAGCCTGGAGAAAACATCGAAAATAGAAAAATTAATAACACAATAGTTTTTTCTTGACCGTCTCTAATTGCTTAAGTTATACTTTCAAAATATTTTCCCGGCTTTTATTTCGGTTCAAAGGATCCCTTCAAACGGGTTCCTGTCCAAGAACACTGTTCTGCAACCCGATCTGAAATCCAGGGACCCGAATAAACATTTTTTTAAGGGAGGTCGTGTTTTGGCAAAAGGAATAGTGAAATGGTTCAGTGATAAGAAGGGGTTTGGATTCATTGAGCAGGAAGAGGGCGGAGACGTATTTGTCCATCACTCAGCCATCAAGATGGAGGGGTTTAAAACCTTAGCCGAGGGTGATCGGGTCACGTTTGATGTGGAAAAAGGAAGCCGGGGACCTGCTGCAAAGAACGTTGTTAAGATTTAGTTCAATAAATTAACTGTAATAAAAGGGCATTTTCTTCTCACGAGAGGAAAATGCCCTTTTTATTTGTGTGCCGATGTTTGTTGCATTGAAATAACCCCAAAACAGAAAAGTGAATCAAAAACTGAAGCTGTTCAATTTTGCCGTTTTGTGATAGTAATATTCGGCTCCGAAATAATTTTCCCTTTCAGCACCACATTCAGAATGGAAATAACGCTATGTTTTCTTTGCAAAGATTACTTGGAAAAGATGAAAAATTTTTTGATTTTCTCGAAGACAGCGCCCAACAGGTGTGTAACAATGTCAATGCATTGATCCTGCTGATGAGGGATCCGGATTCGGCCAATGCGCTTGCCGATTTCAAGGAAGCCCGGCGAAAGGGAAAGCGCGTTACGGAAGATATCGACGAGCATCTGTGCAAAACATTTGTAACGCCGATAGAACGCGAAGATATCGAATCATTATCCGATGCATTATATAAGATTCCAAAAATGTTAGAGAAATTCAGTGAACGATTCATTCTGTTTTATGAGCCGCTGCAAGGCTGGGATTTCTCTCAGCAGATATCCATTCTCAGTCAGGCAACCGAAACACTTTTGCAGATGGTCAAATCGCTTCGTCAAAACCCCAAGCTGGATAAAATAAAAGATCAAAGAGATCGGCTGCATGAACTGGAAGGTGACGCAGACCGGTTGATGCTTGATCTCTTGTGTTCGCTGTATAATCGCAAACATGAGATACTGGAGCTGATCATCATGCGTGATCTTTATGAATTGCTGGAAAAGGCCATCGACCGATGTCGGGATGCCGGTAAAGTGGCGTTCCATATCGTTTTGAAAAATTCATAAATCACAGTCAACGGTCTGCAGCGGCAGGCATGATTATTATATCAATGAACCGCCCCTGCATCCTATAGAGGAGTTTATGATCCTGGTCTTCTGTGTGGTTCTTTTGGCGCTGATATTTGAATATATCAATGGCTTTCACGATACGGCAAATTCCATTGCCACCGTCGTTTCAACCAAAGTATTGATGCCCCGTGAGGCAATTCTGCTGGCGGCTGTCAGCAATTTGCTGGGGGCGCTGTGGGGCACGGCTGTGGCTACCACCATCGGCAAGGGGCTTGTCGATACCCAGTTCGTAACACTTCAGACGATAATCTGCGCTTTGGCGGCAGCCATTGTCTGGGGGCTGCTTACCTGGTGGTTCGGGCTGCCATCCAGTTCCAGCCATGCATTGATCGGTGGATTGTGCGGTGCAACGCTGGCGTCTGCCCATGAAAACTGGTCTGTTATCCGTTGGGCGACTTTCAACCCTGCAACCCAAACGACGGAAGGTCTCTGGCCGAAAGTGATCGTTCCCATGGTCATATCCCCGATCGTGGGAATGATTGTCGGCTTTTTGTTGATGGGCTTTTTACTGCTGATATTAAGAAGGCGGACACCGCGTCATGTAAATGTGCTTTTCAATAAATTGCAACTGGCCAGTGCATCCCTGATGGCGATCAGCCACGGAACAAACGATGCCCAGAAAACAATGGGGATCATCGCACTTTCTCTGTATACGGCAACTCAGGCAGGTATGTTTCGGGAACTGCCCGACTGGATGGGGTTTTTGATTGCCACGAAATTTGAAGTCCATACCTGGGTCAAAGTCTTGTGCGCCCTGACAATGGCTGCCGGCACCGCTGCCGGAGGCTGGCGGATCATTCGTACACTTGGGCATAAAATGGTCAAATTGCAGCCCATCCATGGATTTGCTGCGGAAACCGTCGCCGCTCTGGTGATTCAATTCGCTTCGCACTGGGGAATCCCGCTGTCTACAACCCACATCATTTCAACATCCATCATGGGTGTCGGAGCAACCAAACGATTCAGCGCCGTCAAATGGGGAATTGTCGAACGGATGGTCTGGGCATGGGTGCTGACGCTGCCGATAACCGCATTGATGGGATACTGGTGTCTGAAATTCCTGCATTTCATCCAATTGGCGCCCTGAAAAAAGCGTTGTTTGTTCCGTTCCTGGCGGCAATAAATATAACCCCATGTATATATCCATTCCGGATACCCTGTTTGAAAATAGTCACTCGTATTTCGAAAACTTTCTACCCCGCGCTCCCCACATGATCGCAGAAAACTATATCAAAACAGCGGAGGATTTCTCTGATGAAAAACTGCATGACAGATACCCTGTCGCAGGAAGCCGTTGCACTGGCTGAATCCTGGCAAAAAAGGGCCAATGAACTTTTGACGCCGGAAGAACGTGTTATTCAGGAAATGATGATGCGTTTACTCAGCAATCCTATGGACAAGGTGATCCTGACCAAAATGATGGATCAGGGATTCCGGTCCGGCGCTTATGGCCGGGTGGCGGATCAGATCAACGATTTGATGCGGACGTACGGTATGCCCGAGTTTTTCAATGTTTCGGAAAAATTTCTCATGCGTCTCTTCCTCGGTTTGGGAAGACATGTTCCGGCCATCTCGGTTCCCCGAATCATCGAAAAAATGCGTTCGAACAGCAGCCGCTCCATCATTTCCGGAGAAACCGAACCGCTGCATCGTCACCTTCAGATGCGAAGAGCCGAAGGCGTTCGAATGAATCTCAATCATCTTGGGGAAGCTGTTCTGGGTGAGGCGGAAGCGGCCGAGCGTCTCGACACATATCTGGCAGATCTCAGGAACCCGGAGATTGAGTATATTTCGGTTAAAATTTCGACGATTTATTCCCAGATCAATTCCCTGGCTTTTGAACATACCGTTGACATTCTTAAAGAACGTCTGGCCAGGCTTTACCGCGCGGCTCAGCGTCATATTTTCACACGTCGGAACGGGGATCAGACACCAAAATTCGTGAATCTGGATATGGAAGAATACCGGGATCTGGATATCACACGCGCCGCCTTCACACAAACGCTGGATGAACCGGAGTTCAAGATGCATTCAGCCGGAATCGTTCTTCAGGCGTATCTGCCGGATTCGTGTGATATCCAGATCGCTTTGACCGAATGGGCCAAAAAACGGGTGGCATCCGGCGGGGCGCCCATCAAGATCCGGATTGTCAAAGGCGCCAACATGGAAATGGAACTGGTTGAATCCAGCCTGCACAATTGGCCCCTGGCGCCTTATGACAACAAACTGGATGTGGATGCCAACTACAAGCGCATGGTGGACTACGGCATGATTCCAGAAAACATCCACGCCGTTCACCTGGGAATCGCCTCGCACAATCTGTTCGAACTGGCCTATGCCGCCAATCTGGCGAAGCAGTATGAAACCAGCGATTACATGAGCTTTGAAATGCTTGAAGGCATGGCGGACCATGTGCGGCGCGCCATTCAAGAATCTACCGGAGACATGCTGCTGTATGCGCCGGTGGCCACACGAGATCAGTTCATCAATGCCATTGCCTATCTGATTCGAAGGCTTGATGAGAATACTGCGGCAGAAAATTATCTCCGACACGCGTTCAACCTGAAAACCGATTCAAAGGCATGGGAATTCCTGAAAGACCAGTTTCTGAAATCCTATCACCACCGTAACCAGGTGGCCAGAGCACCCCGGCGTTCCCAGAACCGCTTGACGGAAACGTTTTCAAAAAATGTCGGCACGTTTGATTCAAATGCGTTCACCAGCGAGGTGGATACAGACTGGGCATTGGCGCCCAACCGGATCTGGGCGAAAGCCATCCGGAACAAGTGGAATCAGACCATCGGCAGTACCGGGCTGCCGATCGTTCCTGTGGTAGTTGGTGGCAGAGACATCCAGGAAGACAGGCATATGGGGGAATGTCTTGATATTTCCCGCATCGGTGAAGATGCCGACACTCCTGTGATTGCCCGCTATGTGCTGGCAGATGACAGAGACGTCGATCTGGCGGTCTCGATTGCCAAGGCAGATTTGGACGGCTGGCGTCGGAAATCACCGGCAGAGCGGCATGAAATCCTGTCTCGTGTGGCTGCGGAGCTTCGCTTGGCCAGGGCCGATCTGATCGGTGCGGCCGCCGCCAATACCGGAAAGGTGTTTACGGAGGGGGATGTCGAGGTTTCCGAAGCCATTGATTTTGCAGAATATTATCCGTTTTCTGCCAAAGCGTTCACCGATATGCATCATGTGCGCTGTTCAGGCAAAGGCGTGGGACTGGTGATTTCGCCCTGGAATTTTCCCATCGCCATCCCCAGCGGCGGCATTCTGGCGGCCCTGTCTGCGGGAAATACCGTTATTTTCAAGCCGGCTTCAGCCGCTGTACGGGTGGCATGGGAGCTTTGCCAGTGTTTCTGGAAAGCCGGCGTATCCAAAAACGTTCTCCAGTTTCTTCCCTGTGCGGGCGCCACAATCGGCGCAAAATTGACACATCACCCGGATGTGGATTTTATCATTCTGACCGGCGGCACCGATACCGGCATGCGGATTCTGAAAGAGCGGCCCGCCGTCTTTCTGGCTGCTGAAACCGGCGGTAAAAACGCTACCATCGTCACTGCCATGAGCGACCGGGATCAGGCCATTAAAAACGTCGTTCAATCGGCATTCGGCCATTGCGGCCAGAAGTGTTCCGCCACCTCTTTGCTCATCCTTGAAAAAGAGGTTTATGATGATCCGGTTTTCAAAAAACAACTCGTGGATACAGCCGGAAGTTTTTCGGTGGGCTCTGTCTGGAATTTTGAAAACCGGATGGGCCCATTGATTCTGCCGCCTTCCGGAGACCTGAAATCGGCCCTGACGCGTCTTGAACCCGGTGAATCCTGGGCGCTGAAACCCGAAAACATCGCTTCCAATCCACATCTGTGGACGCCAGGGATCAAATGGGGGGTTCAACCCGGAAGCTATACGCATCTGACGGAATTTTTCGGACCCTTTCTGGGGGTGATGTGTGCAAAGAATCTGGAGGACGCCATCGATCTGGTCAATCAGACCGGTTATGGCCTGACTTCCGGAATCGAGAGTCTCGATAAACGGGAGCAGGTGCTGTGGAAAAAGTGGATCAAGGCGGGAAACCTTTATATCAATCGGGGAACCACCGGGGCCATTGTTCTGCGACAGCCGTTTGGCGGCATGAGAAAATCCGCGCTCGGATCGGGAATCAAGGCGGGTGGGCCCAATTATGTCGGCCAGTTCATGAATTTTGAAGAAACCGGTCTGCCACCGATCGGTGCAATTCAGAAAGACTCGGAAATCCTGCGACTCTCCCAGAGATGGCGGATCAAACTCGACGGAAAGCTTTTCCCCGGCATCGAAGCCGATATCTTAAAAACCATCCGGGCCATTCAGAGTTATGCATACTGGGCGGAGCAGGAATTCCGGGTGGAAAAGGATTATTTTCATCTGCGGGGGCAAGATAACATCATCCGCTATCTTCCGGTGGGCACGGTCGCCATCCGTATTCATGGCGATGATACGCTTTTTGAAACCCTGGCCCGGATTGCGGCTGCCCGGATTGCAGAATGCTTTCCGCTCATCAGCGTTCCGACAGGGCTTGTCAACGACACCACGTCGTTTCTGAACACCAAGGAAGGACATGACTTTCTCAAGGATACCCCTGTGATTTCCCAGACAGACAGAGACCTGACAGGGATGCTTTCAAAAATCCAGCGGATTCGCTATGCCCATCCGGATCGGGCGCCGCTTGCCGTGCTGAATGCGGCGGCTGAAAAAGGGTTTTACATCTCCCGCATGCCGGTTCTGATGGAAGGCCGGATCGAGCTGCTTCAGTATTTCCAGGAACAGAGTATCTGCGATAATTATCACCGGTATGGCAACCTCGGAGAGCGAGCGATTTGTTGAATCTGAAAGAATCGAACGAATTCCTGAATCTGATTCTGGAAAACATCAATTCCGCCATTCTCATCGCAGATGAAAACATGCATCGTATCTTTCAGATTTATCTTGACAAAAGTCAGCATGGCTGTAATGTAGCTTCATTATAGTTAATTTGTGAATTCCGTTTATACTTTGATCGGTCATGAACTGTATTTCCCTTTAAGAGGAAAAAGTGCAAGCGTAACCGCTGGTTTCACAGGAACCTTGAGTGTGTACGGCATCGGAGAAAGTCCGAGCCGGATACGGGCATTAATGTATAAATAATCAAAGGGTACAGGTGGCAGGTATCAGGGGGCGGCTTTTTTTCTGCTCCCCCCCGATACCTGCCCCACCTGTGCCCCTTCTTTTACCCTGGAGGCCATTATGTCACAGATTCAAAAAATCGGCGTCATCGGCGCCGGCAACATGGGCAGCGGTATCGCCCAGAAAATAGCACAGGAAGGTATCCCTGTGGTGATGATCGATACGAAGGAAGAATTTGTTCAAAGAGGACTTGCCACCATTCAGAGATTGCTTCAGGAAGGTGTGGAGCGCAAGCTGTTCAAGCCTGAAAAAGTAACGGAAATCCTGTCTCGGATCACTGCAACAACAGATTTTTCCGCTGTGCGGGATGCCGATCTGGTGATTGAAGCTGTGTTTGAAGACAAGGCTGTCAAAACAGATCTGTTTAAAAAACTGGATGCCATCTGCTCGGAAAAGACGATTTTAGCTACCAATACTTCCAGTTTTTATGTCCGCGAATTTGCCGAACAGATCAATCGGCCAGACCGGTTCGTGGGCCTCCACTATTTTTATCATCCAGCCAAAAACCGGCTGCTCGAAGTGATTCCGCATGCAGGAACCAGTCCTGAAACCATTGAGATATCCCTGCTGGCCGCCAAGCTTCACGGCAAAACGTCCATCCTGGTCAAAGATGCGCCGGGGTTTGCTGTCAACCGCTTTTTCGTGCCTTTTTTAAATGAAGCGGCCAGAATGCTCGAAGAAGGCATTGCCGACATCCCGACCATCGAGGAAGCCTGCAAGCAGGCTTTTAAAATCGGTATGGGGCCGTTTCAGCTCATGAATGTCACCGGCATTCCCATTGCCGTTCATGCTGCGACCACACTAGGTAAAGAACTGGGGCTGTTTTATGCGCCCTGCAACATGCTGAAGGCGCAAATGGAGAAAAAGGAAAACTGGAATCTGGATGGCCCTGTGGATGAAAGCCGGACTCAGACGGTGTCGGATCGGATGTACGGGGTCTGCCTGGGCGTATCCGCAGCCCTGGTGGATGAAGGCGTTGCCACCATCGAGGATACGGACCGCGGAGCCAAGATCGGACTCCGGTGGGCACTTGGCCCTTTTGAAATCATGAACCGGATCGGTATCGACAAGACGTATGCCGTGGTTGAGGCCATCTGCAATAAATACCCGGATTTCAGGATGCCAGAACTTCTGGCAAAACAAAAACAACTGGGCAAACCCTTTGAATTCAACTTTGTGGATCTGGCGATCAAAGACGGTGTCGCCACCCTGACCATAAATCGCCCGGAAGCCATGAATGCGTTGAACGAGCAGGTCGTGGCCCAGTTGGGCAGCCGCTTTTCCGAAGCCGAAAGTTGTTCCGATGTGAAGGCCATCGTGATTCAGGGTGCGGGAAAAGCTTTTGTGGCTGGCGCCGATATCCGGTATTTCGTCAACAAGATCAAGGCCGACAAGATTCCGGATATCGTCGCCTTTACCCGAAAAGGCCATGAGGTGTTTTTAAAAATCGAAAATTCCCCCAAACTCACCATCGCCCTCCTCGATGGACTGTCTTTGGGCGGCGGCAGTGAAATGGCGCTGGCCTGCCAGGCCATCGTGGCCACATCCGCCGGATCCATGGCTTTTCCGGAAACCGGCATTGGCATCTATCCTGGGCTGGGCGGCATGCTGCGGATGACCCGTCAGGTGGGGCCTGCGCTGGCCAAATATTATGTGTTCACCGGTGCGCCCATCAATGCACAGGATGCCAAGGATTTGGGCATCATCCACAAGCTGGTGAATCCATCCGAAATTCAGGCTGCGATTCAGGCCCTTGTTTCCGAAGGCCGGCCAGACAAATACCGTTCCCGGATGCTTCCCGACAAATTTAAATTGCTGGCGGATATGTTTTCAGCCGCTTGCGTCGATTCCTGGCTGGCCGGTAAAATTCCGGACGGTGTGGCTGCCGATGTCAGCGCCAAAACGCAGAAAACCATTGGATTCAAAGCCCCGCTGGCACTGAAGATCGCTGCGGAAATCATCGATCAGCAACAGGGAAAATCCATGACCGATGCAGTTGAAATCGAACTCGGTGCGCTATCAAAGATTTTTACCACAGCAGATGCGCTGGAAGGATTATCCACAGCCGGTCGTAAACGTCCGGAATTCAAGGGCGTTTGAGTTGATTCGCATTCTTTCCGCTGTGCCGGTCAATCCGCTGATTCAGCAAGGCTGGGAGCGTCAGGTGACGCTGGATGAACCCCGTCTTTCTGAAGTTGTCGAGATGTATCGGGAGATCGGATTCGATGTTCGCATCGCGCCGTTTGATCCTGACAGTGAATCCGGATGCATGGAGTGCATGCAGTCATCGGCTGAAAGGTACCAGACGATTTATACCCGGAGACGGAACTCGGATGTCTCCGATTCATAACAAACCCTAAACCCGCTGTCTGAAATCGATACAGCTCCGGGATGATCCTCAGCCGCTGCGTACCGAAGCGGTGCGCAGCGGTTCCGGTGCTGTCTGTCCGCCAACAAGATTCCATTATTCATTGAAGGGACGAACTTATGCATAAACTCCTGACCGACCAGCCCGGCGCAACCATGGTGCTGCTGGGAAACGAAGCCATTGCGCGGGGAGCGATCGAGGCCGGTGTCGCGGTTGCCACGACTTATCCCGGAACACCGTCATCGGAAATCTCCCTGAATTTTTTTCAGATATCCCAGGAATCGAGCCTGTATTTCGAATACAGCACCAATGAAAAAGTTTCTCTTGAAGTGGCTGCTGCAACGGCCAATGCCGGGGTTCGCAGCATGTGTGTGATGAAACACGTCGGCATGAATGTGGCGGCGGATGCCCTGATGACCCTGGCCTATGTCGGGGTCAAGGGCGGCCTGATCATTCTGACTGCCGATGATCCGTTTATGTTCTCCAGCCAGAATGAGCAGGACAACCGATATTATGGAAAGCTCTCTGGGCTTCCAATTCTGGAGCCGTCTTCGGTTGAGGAAGCCAAGAACATGATCCCCTATGCATTCGAACTGTCTGAATCCCTGCAGGAGCCGGTGATTTTTCGAACCACGACCCGGATCAATCACTCGACCGCCCCGGTTACCCTCGGACCTATCCGGGAACGGGTCTGCAAAGGCGATTTTGCCAAAGACCCCTTCAATTATGTGACAGTACCGGCGGTTTCCCGAAAGCTGCATGTCAAGCTTCTGGCCAATCTGGAAAAAGCGGCAGAGCAAACTGAAACATCCCCCTACAATTTTGTTTCCGGAAGCGGCTCCTGGGGAATCATTTGTAATGGCGTCAGTTATGCCTATATCACGGACGCTGTCCGGGATCTGGGCATCCATGACAAAGTCAAAATCCTTCGCATCGGCTTTTCCCATCCCATGCCCCAAAAAATGATCAAAACGTTTCTGGGGTCCTGTGAAAAAGTACTCGTGGTCGAAGAAGGCGAGCCTTATATGGAAGAGGCGATCAAAGCATTCGCTCAGGAGGCCGGACTGACGCTTCCCATTAACGGCAAAGGCAAGGATCTCTTCTCCAGACTCTATGAATTCAATCCGCGGTTGGTCCGCCAGGTTGTAGCCGGTTATTTCGGCGTTTCCTGTCAGGTCGAGCCGATCGTGGATTTATCGAATGTACCCGAAATCCCCCAACGTCCGCCCAATCTATGTGCCGGATGCTCTCACCGGGCGACGTTCTATGCGGTCAAGAAAGCCGCTGAGGGCCTGGCCACCATTTATCCCACAGATATCGGCTGCTATACGCTGGGGTTTCTGCCGCCGCTCGGCATGGGTGATTTTCTGATCTGCATGGGATCATCCGTTGGTACATCCTGTGGGTTCTCCAAAGTTACGGACAAGAAAGTGGTTTCCTTTATCGGTGATTCCACGTTTTTCCATTCCGGAATTCCCGGTCTGGTGAATGCGATCTTCAACAACCACAATTTCACCTTTGTGATCCTGGACAACGGAATTACCGCCATGACCGGTCATCAGCCCAACCCCGGTGTGGATATGAGCCTGATGAAACTCCAAGGGTATGGCCGCATATCGATCGAGGCCGTCGTTCGTGCCCTCGGGGTTCCCCATATTTCCGTCATTCAGCCTTACAAGGTCAAGAAAAGCATCGAAGCCCTTCGCGAAGCATTCAGCTTCAAAGGGGTTTCCGTTGTCATCGCTCAGGAAATGTGTACCCTGTATGCCAAGGGGTTCAAGAAAACCAAATCCCGTGCTTATTATGTCAGCGATAAATGCCGCAATCACCGGGACTGTATCAGTCAATTGGCCTGCCCGGCCTTTTTCCTCGAAGAGGAAAAAGTAAAAATCAACCCTACCATGTGCGATGGATGTGCCGTGTGCGCACAGATATGCCCGGAAAATGCCATTTTGCCTGTAAAATCCTGATTTGCCATACCGTTCACCGTTAGCGAATATCGGTAAACGGTAAATGGCATTTTTACATAACCCTTTCGATTCATCTGTAAAGGAAAGCCATATGTCAGACATAACGCGATTGATTATCGTGGCGGTCGGAGGGCAGGGAAACCTGCTGGCATCCAGCGTGTTGGGAGAGGCAGCTCTTCTGGCCGGAATCCCCCTTCGCATGAGTGAAATTCACGGCATGGCCCAGCGGGGCGGCGTGGTGGAGTCGGCGCTGGTGTTTGGAAACGCCCAGAGTACCATCATATCGGACGGAGAGGCCGATGTGCTGCTGGGGTTTGAGCCTTCTGAAACTCTGCGCGCCCTGAATAAATGCAATGCCCGGACTGTCGTCATTACCAACCTGTCTCCGCTGCCACCTTTTACCGTGGCCATCGGCAAAGGTGTTTATCCGGATATCGGTGAGCTTCAGCAGATTATCCGCGAGAAAACCGCCCGTTTGATTGCCATGAATGCCGTGGATCTGGCCAAAACTGCAGGAAATGTCCTGTCGGTGAATATGGTTCTGCTCGGAGCGCTGATCCAGACCGGCATTCTGCCGGTAACCGCCGATCATGTAATAACGGCGATTCGCACAAAAACTAAAGCGGCTTTTGTCGATATCAACACCCGTGCCTTTGATCTGGGTGTTGAAGCGGCCTTGCGGCAATAAGGCGGTTTATTCCATCGCTAGCGTGAACAATAAAAAACCAGGGTGCCGAAATCATCCTGGTTTTTTATTGTTCAATGATATGAATATTGTTCATCGTTTAATAAATGTTTTTTTTATTGACATTCATGCGGTTAATTCATATTGACAAATTAGCTATAAAGTAATCATAATGTGATTATAATAGTTTAATCGTTGATCCCCGAAATCAGACAAACGCTGAAAAGCAAAATTACGATTTTTTTTATTATCATCATCTTAATCTAAGGAGGAAGGACATGCCCTGGAATGATACATTTGAGTGTATGCCGGTTGCTGATCTTCAGAAATTTCAACTGGAAAAGTTGAAAGAAACTGTGGCATGGGTTTATGCAAAAGTCCCTTTTTACCACCGTAAACTGGACGAATTGAAAATCAAGCCGGATGATATTCAGACTCTGGAAGACATCGCCAAACTGCCTTTTACGGTCAAAAACGATCTTCGAGACAATTATCCGTTCGGGCTCTGCGCCGTTCCTCTGAAAGAAGTGGTGCGTGTGCATGCGTCTTCCGGAACCACGGGAAAACCCATTACCGGCCCTTACACCGCAGATGATCTGGATCAATGGACCGAATGTATGACCCGGTGTTTATGGTCAGCCGGCGTCAGGCCCGATGATATCGCCCAGAATGCCTATGGACATGGGCTTTTTACCGGCGGTCTCGGGTTCCACCAGGCTGCGACACGCCTGGGCTGTACGGTTGTTCCCACCAGCTCGGGTTTGACCGAACGTCAGATCATGCTGATGAAGGATTTCGGAACCACAGCCCTGTTTTCGACACCGTCTTATGCACTCACCATTGCAGAAAGGGCTGAAGAATTGAAAGTCAGCCTCAGAGATCTACCGCTACGGATCGGTGTTTTCGGAGCTGAACCCTGGACGATCGCCATGCGTGATGAAATTGAACGCCGCATGGGTATTCGCGCCATGGAAGCATACGGTCTGACCGAGCTCTGTGGTCCTGGGGTAGCCTTCGACTGCGAAGCCCAGGATGGCCTCCACATCAATGAAGACCACTTTCTGGCGGAAATCGTGGATCCCGTCACCTTCGAACCGCTTCCACTTGGTGAAAAAGGGGAGTTGATTTTTACTTCCCTGCAGCGGCGGGCCATGCCCATGCTTCGATATCGCACCAAGGATATTACCCGCTTTCGCCGGGAGACATGCTCCTGCGGCAGAACACTGCTTAAAATGGATAAGCTTTCCGGCAGAACCGACGACATGCTGATCATCAGCGGCGTCAATGTTTTCCCGTCCCAGATCGAAGCGCTGCTGCTGGAAATTCCGGAGGTGGAACCCCAATATCGCTTGTTGGTCCGCAAAAAAGGGTATCTGGATCATCTGGTGGTCCAGGTTGAAGGGAAAAAAGAAATCTATGAAGCCGGTGGAGAGAAGCGGCTTGAAATCGAATCGAAAGTCGCTGGTCACATCAAGGGAATGATGGGGGTCGGCGTTGAGGTCAACATCGTTGAACCCAAATTTATCGCCCGCAGCGAAGGAAAAGCCCTTCGGGTGGTCGATGAACGGCCGAAACATCTGCGGTGATGTCTGAGCCATCATCACATGGCTCTTTGCAGGGGCGGTTTACACCCCCCCTGCAACACATCGCTTGCCGGGAGATTGGGCAACTCAAAAAATATATTCACATGGATGTACAGGATGGACAGGATAAAGAAAAAGACAGAAAAGAAATCTTTATTAGTAAATCCAAGAGATTATTTCATGTGAGTTGCCCGACCACTGACCACTGACTATTTTTGCCGGATTCCTGTGAACGATCAACCATCAGACTCCCAACCGTCCATATCCTGTCTCAGTGCAGAACAGCGTTATCGCGCTTTTCTGGAATTTCTGCCGGACCCGGTCTTTGTCTTTAATCTGGACCATACCGTCTCCTATCTGAACCCTGCCTTTGAAAATGTATTCGGGTGGTCGCTGGCGGAACTAGAAGGCAAGATCGTTCCCTTTGTGCCGAAATCCGCCAGGGAGGAAACTCGGCTCGGCATCGAAAAGCTGTACAGCGAAAAAGTCATTCACGGGGTAGATACCCAGCGCCTGACCAAGGACGGAAGAATGCTCGATGTTGTGGTGGACGGCGCCATTTTTTACGATGATCTGGGCAGACCCGCAGGGCAGGTTATCACGCTTCGCGATGTGACGCAGGAAAAACGGGTGGCGCGCATCAATCAGGCTCTTTTTCGGATCGCTAATTCGTTGTATCAGTTTCGCAGACTCGAAGATCGTCTGGAATTCATCATCAAAGAAGTCCAGGAACTGCTGGCGGTCAGGGGCGCCTCGGTCATTCTGCTGGATGAGGAAAATCAGGAATTCTATTTTCCGGTAGCTAATTACGAGGATGCCGTTACCGGAAAACGCATGAAAGAAATTCGTTTTCCAACAGACAAGGGGGTTGCCGGGCATGTGTATCAGACCCGTCAGCCGTTGATCGTTCCCAACTATCCGCAAAGTCCTTATTATTTTCCGATTGTGGACCTGAAGTCCGGGTTTCAGACACTCAATATGCTGGATGTCCCCATTCAGATTCCGGATCGGATGATCGGTGTACTGTGTGCAGTCAATAAAAAAGACGGTGCGTTCGATCAGACCGATATCGAGATTTTAACCGCCATTGCCAGTGCAGTGGCTTTTCCCGTCGAAAACGCCCGGATTAATGCCGAGCTGAGGCTTTCCTACGAAGAAGTCCAGACCCTGAGCCGGGCTAAGGATCGCGTGATTCATCATCTCTCTCATGAGCTGAAAACACCGGTTTCCGTGCTGTCGGCCTCATTGGGTCTTCTTGAAAAGAAAATGTCCGGTGACCATGAAGATCCGGGAATCCGACGCATTCTGGAGCGGGCCCAGCGCAGCCTCATGCGGATACTGGATATGCAGTATCAGGTTCAGGATATTCTCCGGCAGCGGGACTATCGGGCGCACAATTTGCTTTCAGTGCTGTTGGACAACTGTTCGGACGTGCTTGAAACCCTTGTGGATGAAGCCTGCGAAGGAGGGGATGCAGCACATAAAATTCGAAACCGGATTGATGAATTGTTCGGGCCGGTGGAATCCGTTTCCGAAGAAATCCAGTTGAATGTTTTTACGGAAAATGTCATTCAAGAGCTGGGACCTCTTTTTCTGCATCGTAAATGCCGGATCTACCGCCATATCGAATCCACGCCTCCTGTTTTTATCCCCAAAGACGTGCTATATAAAATTATCGAAGGCCTGCTTCGAAACGCCATCGAAAATACGCCGGACTCCGGAGTGATTGAGATCGGCATCCGCAGTCTGGCTTCCGGTTCCGAACTCGAGGTCAAGGATTTTGGTATCGGAATTACCGCTGAAAACCAGAAATTGATTTTTGAAAGTCACGTTTCGACTTCCGAGCCGCTTCAGTACGCCACCCGGAAACCCTTTGATTTTCGGGCCGGCGGCAAAGGGTTTGATCTGCTGAGAATGAAGATATTTTCCGAACGCTATCATTTTTCAATCCGTATGCGCTCCAACCGATGTATTCATATTCCCGAAGACAAAGATGCGTGCCCCGGAGATATTGTTCTGTGTCGCCACTGCAACACCGTGGAGGACTGCAAGCATTCCGGCGGAACCACGGTGACGGTCAATTTTATATGAAAAAAAAAGATGATAAGTTTTTTCGCGAAATCGAAATCGAATTTTTGATTCACGAACTGAAAGATCCGGTATCGATCATTGAAACAGGCGCTCGCATGCTTCTAGAGCGACGGGATGCCTATGGGCCGCTTTCCGACCGACAGGAAAAAACGCTTAAACGGGTGCTGAGAAATGCTCAGAAAGCCCGCACCATGATGCACGGGCTGCTGGAAATCGGCCGATCGGAGGCAGGATGCTTTGTCAGTTCGAGTTTTCAACTGGCGCCGACGGTTCAGGATATGCTGATAGAATCGGTGGAGTCGGTATGTCCCTCTGTTTTTGAACAGATCGGTTCACGCAACAGTTCGGAAGAGACCCTTGCGTTTTTATCCAGTCAGAAGATTCAATTGCATCTGGGTCCGGAAGTTTACCGGTTGGAATTGAATCAGGATGAGGTCAAATTCCGGCAGATCGCCGGCAACCTGATTAAAAATGCGCTGCACCATCGCAAGGAGCGTGTGGATATTCGACTGGGATTCCGGAAACAGAAGATATGGCTCGAGGTGTCCGATGACGGACCGGGAATCGGCGCCGAACACCACGAAATGGTTTTTCGAAGATACACCCAGATTAAGGCCAGTGATGCACTGTCGCGCACCGGTCACGGACTTGGGCTGGCCGGTGCATTGATTCTGGCCCAATCCATGGGCGGAACCATCGAAATCATCAGCCAGAAAGGCAAGGGGGCGACGTTTCGGCTGTCGCTGCCCTGTGAGCTGAATATCCACAATCTGGAACTTCCAGCATCCACCGCCCCTGATCTCGTTTCGTGAATCGTTCAGCAGGCATTGATCATCGTTTGGGCCGCCCCCCGCCGTAATTCATGATTTCATCGGATTTCCGCGTGATATTCCTGAAGCGACCTGATTTGCGGCGGCCCTTCCCGACGAGCGGCAATGCCTTTGGCTGCTGCTACCGCAGCCGCCGTCGTGGTGATATAGGGTGTTTTGTACTTGATGGCGGTTTTCCGGATATAACTGCTGTCTTCCGAGCTTTGTCTGCCGCTTGGCGTGTTGATTACCAGATTCACTTCGCCGTTTTTGACGGCATCCACGAGATCCGGCCGGCCGTATCCCAGCTTTTTCACTTCTTCGGAATCAATCCCGTTTCGTTTTAAAAACTCCTGGGTGCCGCGGGTGGCCAGTATCCGAAATCCCATATCGCGGAAGAGCCGGGCCGGCTCGAGCGCGGCACTTTTGTCCATATCCGAAATCGTAAAAAGCACGCCGCCCATCAGCGGCAGGGATGTCTGTGTGGCTTCCTGGGCTTTGTAAAATGCGCGGCCAAAATTCCGGGAAAGCCCAAGTACCTCGCCGGTGGATCGCATTTCGGGGCCCAGCAGCGGATCCACTTCCGGAAACATGTTGAATGGAAACACCGCTTCCTTGACACCGAAATGGGGAATCACGGCAGGTGACAGATGCAGATCGGAGAGTTTTTTTCCCAGAATGATTTCGGTGGCAATGCGCGCCATGGAGATATTACAGACTTTGGATACGATCGGCACGGTTCGGGATGCTCTGGGATTGGCTTCCAGCACGTACACCGTGTTGGCGTAAATGGCATACTGAATATTCATCAACCCCACGACGCCCAGCTCTGAGGCGATTTTCCGGGTATATTCCCGGATGGTTTCTACATGCTGAGGTGGAATGCAGATCGTGGGGATAACGCATGCCGAGTCTCCCGAGTGAATGCCGGCCAGCTCGATGTGTTCCATGACCGCGGGAACGAATGCATCGCTGCCGTCTGCAATGGCGTCCGCCTCGGCTTCGATGGCGTTGTCTAGAAATTTGTCGATATAGATGGGCCGTTCCGGTGAGACCTCCACGGCGAATTTCATATAATGCCGCAGCATATCCTCGTCGTGTACAATTTCCATGGCACGTCCGCCCAGCACGTAAGAGGGTCGAACAATCAAGGGATATTGGATGGCTGCGGCAATGGAAAGCGCCTCCTCCGCGGTTCGGGCCAGTCCGGATTCGGGCTGGGGAATGGCCATTTTTCGCATGATCCGGCTGAAACGCTCCCGGTCTTCGGCCAGATCGATGGTTTCCGGCGTGGTTCCCAGGATTTTGACTCCGGCTGCCGCCAGTTCACCGGCAATGTTCAACGGTGTTTGTCCGCCGAACTGAACGATCACGCCTTCGGGTTTCTCTTTTTCATAAATGCTGAGGACATCTTCCACCGTCAGGGGCTCGAAATAGAGTTTATCGGAGGTGTCGTAATCGGTGGATACGGTTTCCGGATTGCAGTTGACCATGATGGATTCATAGCCGGCATCCCGAATGGCGAACGCGGCATGAACGCAGCAGTAGTCAAATTCGATCCCCTGACCGATGCGGTTTGGCCCGCCCCCCAGCACCATGATTTTTTTGCGGCTGCTTACCGGAACAGAGTCCGGCGCATTGTAGGTTGAAAAATAATACGCCGCATTTTCCACACCGCTTACCGGAACCGCTTCCCAGGCTTCGGTCATGCCGGCTGCTTTTCTCTGGGCGCGAAGCTTTTCTTCGGGAATCTCCAGAATCCTGGCCAGGTATTTGTCAGCAAACCCGTCTTTTTTTGCCTGGATCAGCAGTGCATCCGGCAGCGGTTTGCCTCGATACGTCAGGATTTCATTTTCAAGTGTAATCAGTTCCTTCATCTGCTCCAGGAACCAGGGTTTGATGTGCGTTTTTTCATAAAGAACCTGAATATCCGCGCCTTTCCGGATCGCCTCATAGAGAATGAACTGCCGTTCGCTGGACGGAGTACCCAGCAGGGTCATCAGGTTGTCCAGCGGCTGCTGGTGAAAATCCTTGGCAAACCCAAGTCCATATCGTCCGATTTCAAGAGAGCGGATGGCTTTTTGCAGGGCTTCCTTATAATTTTTCCCGATGCTCATCACCTCTCCTACAGCCCGCATCTGGGTGCCCAGCCGGTCTTCGACGCCGGCGAATTTTTCAAACGCCCATCTGGCAAACTTGACCACCACATAGTCGCCGGACGGGGTATATTTTTCAAGAGTTCCGTCTCTCCAGTAAGGGATTTCATCCAGAGTAAGGCCGCCGGCCAGAAGCGATGACACCAGGGCGATCGGAAATCCGGTGGCCTTGGACGCCAGGGCTGAAGACCGGGATGTTCTGGGATTGATCTCGATCACCACCACCCGACCGGTTTTCGGATCATGGGCGAATTGGACATTGGTGCCGCCGATGACCTCGATGGCCTCGACGATTCGGTACGAATAATCCTGAAGCCGTTTCTGCAGATCCGGCGAAATAGTCATCATGGGGGCCGTGCAGTAGCTGTCTCCGGTATGAACGCCCATGGCGTCCACATTCTCGATAAAACAAACGGTGATCATCTGATTCTTGGCATCCCGAACCACTTCCAGCTCCAGCTCTTCCCAGCCCAGAACCGATTCTTCCACCAGAATCTGATGCACCCGGCTGGCGGCAAGGCCGCGGGCGGCGATGACCTGAAGCTCTTCGACATTGTACACCAGCCCCCCCCCGGTTCCACCCATGGTATAGGCCGGACGGATTACCACCGGGTAGCCCAGTTTTTCGGCTGCTTTTTCGGCATCCTCAACCGTGTTCACCGCCTGGCTCCGGGGCATTTCGATGCCGAGCCGATCCATGGTTTCCTTGAAAGCCGTTCGGTCCTCGCCCCGCTCAATGGCATCGATGTTGACGCCGATGACCTTGACCCCGTATTTGTCGAGAACGCCGCTGGAATACAGCTCGGAAGACAGATTCAACGCTGTCTGGCCGCCAAGGTTCGGCAGCAGGGCATCGGGCCGTTCCTTGGCGATGATTTCGGTAAGAACGTTGACATTCAGCGGTTCGATATAGGTAACGTCCGCCATGCCGGGATCGGTCATGATGGTTGCCGGATTGGAATTCACCAGAACAATCTCGTATCCCATGGACCGCAGGGCCTTGCAGGCCTGGGTTCCGGAATAGTCGAATTCACAAGCCTGTCCGATGATAATGGGGCCTGAACCGATAATCAGCACTTTACGGATATCCTGACGTATGGGCATTTACATCCTCCAATTGGGGTTGTTTGATCGCAGATTCGGAAATGACGGTTAAAGGCAGGACAGTATTAAGCAGAACTGACCACCTATAGCCGGCCGACAAATGCCATGCGTGATGCCTGGGCAATCGTCCTTTCGTGCGAAATTGGTAGAAATATCGTATTAAGTTGAATTGTTTGTGGAATCGCGTGTGATTTATCCCGAATGCCCGATTTAATCAAGAAAAAATCGTCGAGGCATGCCGATGATGCCGTAAGTGGTGCTTACGGCTGATATACCCGCGTCCGGATATTGTCTTGACTTCTTAAAAAGACTTCCATAGTAAACCGCTGAGGCATTGTATGCTTTAAGAATAATGTATTGTAAAAAAGTCTGTTGTGACAGCGTTCGGAATCGGTTAAGAACCAATAAACAGGGAAACATCATAAAGGTGTTTCACCCATCGAGTTGCAAAGCATATGAATGCAAATAGGGAGGTTATAATGAGTCTATTAAACATCGATCAAAAGAAATGTAAACAGGATGGTCTTTGTGCTGCCGACTGTCCCATGGGGATTATCCGGTTCGCTGGAAAAGGAAGCTACCCGGAGATTTCGCCTGAAAGTGAGGCGTTGTGTATCCGCTGCGGTCACTGCGTAGCGGTTTGCCCCCATAGTGCCCTGGAACACACCGATGTGTCATGGTCGGCAATTGATAAGGAGCTTGTTATATCGCCGGCCCAAGCTGAACAATTCTTACGCTCGCGCCGCTCGGTTCGGCAATTCAAGGATAAACCTGTGGAACGGCCTGTCATGCAGCAGTTGATCGAGATCGCCCGTTATGCCCCCACTGGCAGCAACTCGCAACTGGTGGAGTGGGTGGTTCAAAACGATCCAAAGCGACTGCATGCCATTGCCGGTCAGGTAATCGACTGGATGCGGTCTCTACTGCAAACCCCTGGTTCGGCGGTAATGCCTTACCATCACCTGTTGGTGAAAGCCTGGGATGCTGGTATCGATACGGTTCTGCGCTCCGCCCCCTGTCTGGTGATAGCTATAGCTCCAGGCCCCGTGCCCTACCGTATGGTCGATCTGACCCTGGCGCTCAGCTATTTGGAATTGGCTGCACCCAAATATGGATTGGGGACTTGCTGGGCCGGTCTGCTGCAAGGCGCGATGCTTGCTGACCCATCACTGAAAGAGACTGTGGGCATTCCCATGGACTATCCTTTTCATTTTCCGATGATGATCGGCTATGCCAAAGTGAATTATTACCGGCTGCCCGAACGTCAGGCGCCCAAAATCCACTGGCAATAACTAAATTACTCAGCGTATTCGGTGGCTGTAGGTTGAAAAGGAAATGGTCATGAAAATCCCCTCTGTCGCAGTGTCCGGTATCGTTCCTGTCAGGAATGATATAACCCACTTCAAGGTGCTGGGCGCCATCGGCTTTTCGCATCTGTTAAACGATATGATCCAGTCCCTGCTGCCGGCCATTTATCCGCTGCTGAAAAGCTCGTTTTCTCTCAGCTTCACACAGATCGGACTGATTACCCTGACGTTTCAGATCACGGCATCCCTGTTGCAGCCGGTGGTAGGGCTTTATACCGATTACCACCCGAAACCCTATTCGTTGGCCATCGGCATGGGATGCACCCTGCTGGGGCTGATCATTCTATCCATTGCCCCGAATTATGGCATCCTGCTGGTTGCCGCCGCCATGGTGGGAACAGGGTCTTCCATTTTTCATCCGGAATCTTCCAGGGTGGCGCGCATGGCTTCCGGCGGCCGATATGGGTTGGCGCAGTCCATTTTCCAGGTGGGTGGTAATGCCGGCAGCGCCACAGGTCCGCTCTTGGCCGCCCTGATCGTCATCCCACACGGTCAGCACAGTATCGCCTGGTTTTCACTGGTTGCGCTGCTGGCCATGCTGGTGCTGCGGCAGGTCGGCGGGTGGTACAAACGCCGGCAGTCTGGGATGAAACGACCGGCAGATTCGTCAGCACTTTTTCAGAGGGTGCTTCCCGCCCGTACGGTGGCCATATCTTTGTTGATCCTGCTGGTACTGATTTTTTCGAAATTTTTTTATCTGGCAAGCCTGAACAGCTATTATATTTTCTTCCTGATCAATAAATTTCATATTTCCGTTCAATCGGCCCAGATTTATCTTTTCGTGTTTCTATCGGCCGTGGCTCTGGGAACCATTCTCGGCGGGCATATCGGCGATCGCATCGGCAGAAAGCGCGTTATCTGGGTGTCGATTCTGGGCGTTTCCCCCTTTACGCTGATATTGCCTTACGCAAATCTGGCATGGACCGGGCCGTTGACGTTTGTCATCGGCCTGATTCTGGCATCGGCATTTCCGGCAATTCTGGTTTTCGCTCAGGAGCTATTACCAGGCAAGGTCGGGATGGTAGCCGGCCTTTTTTTCGGCCTGGCTTTCGGTATGGCTGGTATCGGCGCTGGAATTATGGGAAAACTGGCAGATGTCAGGGGGATCGAATATGTTTACCAGGTTTGTGCATTCCTTCCGTTATTCGGATTGCTGACGGTTTTTCTGCCGGACATCGGCAGGCCGTCCCGAAAGAAGCATCCGCTGATTCCAGTAGCACAGCCGGCCATGGAACTACCCGAATGAAGCACCTGCTGGTTCTTCTCGTCTTGTGTGTGGGGCTTTCAGCCTGTACCGGCGATGAGCCGCCTCAGAAAATCGATTTGAGTAAACGGGAAGCTGTCGAGGTCAGAGACCCGGATGATGCCATCACCTATGCATATCTGCCACAGTATTCCCATTCAGTTTCTTATCACCGGCACAACCTTCTGTGGAGTATCTGAAAAAAGAAACCGGTTTCAACATCAAGCAGATTTTTCCCGATACGTTTGACGAACACATGCGCATGGTGGGGCAGGGCAAGGTGGATATTTCCTTTACCAATCCATACGTCTATGTCAAGACCGCATATCGCTACGGCGAAAAAGCGTTCGCCCAGGTCATCGAAGACTCCGGGCTGAAGAGTTTCCGGGGGCAGATCATCTGCAGGGCCGACAATTCGTCCATTCAAACCATTCAGGACTGTAAGGGAAAGCGCCTGATCGCCGTCGATTTAACGTCTGCCGGCGGGTATCTCTATCCCATGGGGCTTTTTTCCGACCACGGTATTCGGCAGGAGGATTTCGCCGAAGTCGATTTTTCACACGGCCCTGGCGGAAAGCAGGAAAAGGTGATTCTGGCCGTTTATGTTGGCCAGTACGACATCGGCTTGGTCCGTGAGGGTGCTCTGAACGTGGTGGCGGACAGAATCGATATCCGCCAGATCCGGGTGGTCGCCCACAGCAAATACTACCCCGGATGGGTCTATTCCGCCAGAAAAGATATGGCGCCGGAAATTCTTCAGCGGATTCAGGCGGCCTTGTTCAAACTTTCCTTGGATGATCCCGATCACCGGAAAATTCTGCAAAAGGCGGATTTCATCCGTGTTGTGCCGTCCCATGATGCAGAATTTGAATCGATTCGGGAATTGATGACGGTGGTAGGCATCGATCTGGATAAATAACGGCGATGAAACTGGGTATTCGGGGAAAAATCTATTGCGGCCTGATCTCCATTGTTCTGCTGACGGGGCTGATGATTGCCGTGCCGGTTCGCTTCATGGTGGAACGCGTGCTTTCTCAGGAATCCCTGAACAAAGGCATATCCATGGCACTGACCCTTGCGGCGCGAAGCCAGGATATCATCCTGGAAATGGATTTTCTCTATCTGAAAGAAATGATGGACAAGGCCATCCAGTCCAGTAACGATATCTCCTACAGTTTCATTTTGAATCAGCAGGGGCAGGTTCTGTCCCATACCTTCAGCAACGGATTTCCGGTCGAACTCAAAACCGTTAATCCCATTCCAGACGGACAGCCGTCAAGTGTCCGGTTTATAGATACCGGCAAAGAGCTGATCTATGATATTGCAGCACCGGTTCTGATCTGCGAGATGCGGCTGGGAACCGTTCATATCGGGCTGTCGAAAACCCGGATCAATCACACGATCAACGACCTGCTCTGGACCATAGCCGTATTGATCGGGTGCGCCGTACTGATCGCCTCGCTTACCGGCGCCGGGTTCGCCAATCAGATTATTCAGCGGGTTCAGAAGCTGCATCAGGCGTCGGAACAGGTGCTGAAGGGCAATCTGAACGTTTTTGCCGCGCCGCCGCTGAAAACCCGCCTGCTGGCACTTGATGGACTGTCATGACACGGCGTGCCCGGCCTATGGCGAGGGTCGGCTGCGCTGCTGGAATGTCGAGGGGACGCTGTGTCCTTCATGTCGGGAAGAAAAATTCGCTTCAAAAAGTGGGAACTGCAAAACCTGCCGGGTTTATGGAACGGTGTCCGGGGATGAGATTCAGGCCCTGGCAGAGTCTTTTGACGCCATGACCCGATCTTTGAAACATACAATATCCCAACTGGAGGAATCCCGGAAAACCATCGCGGTGTCGGAGAAAAAATATTGCAGAATATTTGAAAGTTCCATGGATATGGTTTTTGTTACAGACAGCCGGGGGCATTTCATCGACATCAATCAGACTGGGAAAGCCTTGCTGGGGATCGAATCTGAAGCCGATGCTATAAACGACATTTCGTTGGCGGAAGTTTTTTCATCTCCTGATGCCTTTACGGAAATCCAGCAGGATATTATCCGGAACGGTTTTGTGAAGGACCGGGAATTTACCCTGGCTTTGGGAATCCCTGCGTTGACTTTCATCGGGCCGATTGCTATGATAACAAGTTATGGAAGAAGGAAATATCGTTGAATTTATCGACCGCCAGAAAATCCTCTGTGCGGTGGTGCAGGAAGTCAAGAACCAGCGGCTCAAACTCCTGACGGAAAACGACCGTGAAGTCAACCTCTCGTCCAACCGACTTTCTCATAAAAGCCGGATGGTTCTGGATCTGTCTTTGGGCCGGATCAAAACGATCGATGCGCTTAAGGGAATTGCATTTCGCAGAAAACAGTTAACCCGGATGGTCAATATCCGCGAGCTGTGGGAAGTCCTCAATTCCGAACAGGAATGGATCGACCTGGCCACCATGACCGAGTTCTGTTTTTCCAATCACGCCACATGCGATCATGAATCCGCCATCGTCCGCGCATTTTTTCAAAACCGGCTGTATTTCAAATTCGATCAGAACCGATTTTTTCCGATTTCCGAAGAACAGGTCGAACGCAACGTCGCCCAAGAGCGAGAAGCCGCCTGCAAAGCCCAACGGATAGAAACCGGCGCGATTTGGCTCAAAGCACGGATTCAGCAGGAAGACCGGCGTCCGCCGCTACCCCCGCTCTCCGAAGAAGAATCCGCTTGTCTTGAAATCCTCAAATCCTTTTACCTGCTGGATAAGGAAAGTCCCCATTATGCCGAAGGCAGGGAAATTCTGGCCAAAGCCGGAATCGATGACAAAGAGCGACTTTTTTCGATTTTCGTTGATTACGGTGTTTTCGATCCCAACGAAAATATCCAACTTTATCGGCAGGAAATTACCCTGGAATTCTCCCCGGAAGTATTGTTCCATGCCGAAAATATCGCTGGTTTCTTCACGCAGGGCTTGGAATCTTCTCAGCGCAAAGACCTGACTCATCTGCCCCTGATGACCATAGACGGTCAATCCACCCTGGATTACGATGATGCGATCAGTTTCGAGGATTACGGCGATTCCTGCTGCCTTGGCGTTCATATCGTGGATGTGGGTCATTATGTCAAAAAAGGAGACCCCATCGATCAGGAAGCGCGACTGCGGGCAAGCTCCATCTATATGCCAGACCGAAAAATTCCCATGCTGCCGCCCCGTCTGGCCGAAGGGTATTGCAGCCTGAAAGCCGGGGAGCTTCGCCCGGCCGTCAGCATGCTGATACACCTCAACAACCACGCGGAAATCCTGGATTACGAAATCGTCTCCAGCCTCATTCGGGTTCAGCGTCAGTTGACATATTATGATGTCAATATGGTTGCAGACAACAGCCCGGAAATCGCCGCCCTCTGCGACATTGCTTCCAGATTCCGCCAGAAACGGCTTTCCGATGGCGCCGTCCAGATTACACTGCCGGATGTCAATGTCTGGATCGCAGACAGCGGAGAGATCAACGTCAACCGGATCAATCGCGAAAGCCCCGGTCGCATGATGGTAGCTGAAATCATGATCATGGCCAACTGGCTGATGGCCAGATTTTTGTCCGACCACGGTGTTCCGGCTGTCTTCAGGTCGCAGCCGGGCCCCAGAGAGCGCCTTTATAAAGGCTGCGATGGATCTCTTTTTCAGAATTACATGCAGCGCAGGCTCCTCAGCCGTTTTATGCTGCTCAATCTGGCCGAACGTCATTCAGGGCTGGGTCTGGATGCTTATGTTACCGCGACATCGCCCATCCGCAAGTATTACGATCTGGTTACCCAGCGCCAGATCCGTTCGGTTTTCGGACAGGAAACCCCATATTCGGCACAGGAAATCGACCGGATCATTCAGATGCTCCAAGAACCGATGCTGAAAGTTACACGGATGCAATACCAGCGGAACCGGTACTGGATTCTAAAATACCTGGAATCCCGGATCGGCCAGAAGGAAGAAGCCATTGTCATCGGCAGAAGGCGCAACGCCTACCAGATTCTGATGACGGAGTACATGCTGGAATGCGATCTGGCTACAACCAGCAGAATCGAGTTGAAGCCTGAAAATATGATACAGGTCACCATTCAGCATGTGAATGCCCGAAAAGATGTCCTGTCGGTGTTCATGGCATGATGCATCGCGTTTTTTCTGTTATGAAGCAGCATATTTCCCCTGCGGCAGAACGACTGCCTGTCGATATCAACGCCATTGCCGAATTGATTGCCGCCACCCAGATGCCGAGCGGAGAAATCCCCTGGAGTCCGCACGATAAAACCGATCCCTGGGATCATGTGGAGGCGGCAATGGGTCTGGCTATTGGCGGTTTTTTCCCAGAAGCCCGCCGGGCGTTTGCGTGGATGGCCCAGGCGCAACTGGAAAACGGCAGTTGGTACGCCGCTTACCGCAATGGAGAGCCGGCAGACAGAACCCAGGATTCCAACCAGTCTTCCTATATCGCTGTCGGTCTGTTTCATTATTATCTGGTCACACAGGATACGGCGTTTTTACGCAGCCTCTGGCCGGTGGTGCGGTACGCCATCGATTTTGCCGCCGATCTTCAAGCCCCTGGCGGAGAAATCTACTGGGCCCTCAGCCCGGAAGGCCGGGTGGACCCCATGGCGCTTTTAACCGGCTCCAGCTCCGTTTATATGAGTATCAAATGCGCGCTGGAGATTTCAAAGATTATAGGTGACCCTGTTCCTTCGTGGCAGCCGGTTCTGGAGCGGCTGGGGGAGGCCATCCGGAACAAACCCCATCATTTCAACATGACCAAGTCCCGCTATGCCATGGACTGGTTTTATCCCGTACTCTCAGGTGCTGTCACCGGAGAGCAGGCGCAGCGACGGATCGACCGGTTCTGGAAAAAATTCATGGTGGAAGGGCAGGGCGTCCGTTGCGTATCGGATCATCCCTGGGTGACGATCGCCGAAACATCCGAGCTGTGTCTGGCCCTGTGCGCCATGGGCAACCACCGGCTGGCGGAAATCGTTTTCAACTGGATCTGCGACAAGCGCTATGAGGACGGCTCTTACTGGTGCGGCCATACCTTTCCGGATATGACGATCTGGCCGGAAGAAAAAATTACCTGGACCAATGCCGTCGTTTTGATGGCAGCCGATGCCCTCTATGGTCTGACACCTGCGGCAGGGCTGTTCAGCCATGGATTGTGGGGCCCGGAAGGGTTTATCGCAACGGCATCACTTCAAACATAACCACGAAATACACGAAACACACGAAGTAAAAAATAGTTGCGTCTTCGCGTGCAAAACAACTGCCATTATGCGTAAAGATCATCGTCCCTACAGCCTGAAAAAAGCTTATCTGAAGTTTCAGAATCTTTATGCAAATCATTTTCTGGCGCCCCATTTCGAACGGTTCGGCAGAGGGCATGCTTTTATGAGACCCTGGTATGTCGAGGTGTTCGGGGGGCCGGTGGAGATAGGAGACTATGCCACGATTATCGCCACCCGGGACCAGGTCGTCCGCCTTTCAGTATGGTCGGTACAAGAGGGCAGGGGGGGAATCTGCATCGGTAGCTACGGCTTGATCTGTCCCGGAGTCCGGATCAGTTCAGGCAGTCGGATTACCATCGGAGATAATTGCATGATGGCCGGCGGGGTCTATATTACGGATGCCGACTGGCATGGCATTTACGACCGGGCCGGTTTCGGGCGAACGCTGCCGGTCAGTATTTCCGACAATGTCTGGATCGGCGATCGGGCCATGATCGGCAAAGGGGTAAGTATCGGCGAAAACAGCATCATCGGTGCAGGATCGGTGGTGATGCATTCCGTTCCGGCCAATGTAATCGCCGCTGGAAACCCGGCGCGGGTGATCCGGGAGCTGGACCCCGAGCAGGAAATGCGGACCCGCCGGGACTGGTTTTCCGCTCATACCCGCTTATCTGCTGAACTGGCGGCATGGGATCGGGCGATGTTAAAAGACAATACCCTGTTAAAATGGTTACGCTATCTTTTTTTCCCAAAAAAAGGGGATTAAGGAAAAAAAAGGCGGCGTCAATCAATATTACAGTGATTGACGCCGCCCTTCTTAGACGGAACTTCAATTAGGTTGGAGTACGGAAACAAGTACCTTGATAGTGTCAGGCAATTTGTGGATTTCTTGTGATTCCAGTTTCTTGTGTTGGTTTCCCGACTCACCTATCGGTTATCATTTACGATTCCCAGGGAAAGTTATCGTCACGCCATTAACCGACAGTGTACAGGCGCTGAGTTTATCCGTTCCATTCGGGCACTCGGAAGCAGTAATTTCCACTTCAGCACCTAAAATAACAATTCCCTTGTTTGCCAAATACGTTAAAGGAATCCCATAGACGGTGGTTAGACCGTTTGCATCCAAAACTTTAATCGAATTTGAATCATATGTGATTTCAGTGACTACACCGATCACAGATACATCGCAGCTTGCCCAAACACTCTGAATGGAAATGACGCTTAAAACAATAGCCAAAAGTACCAACATTTTTCGAATAGAAATCTTCATGGTAATCCTCCTTTTTTAGGTTGTAACGATCGTTGAAATGATATGCGTGTTGATCTGATCTGGCTTGTTTATATCATAGCGAAATAAGGGGAAACAATCCGCGAGACTACTCATTTACGAATAGGGGAAACTACCTATGAATGTGTACACGATATTCTTGAGATCACTTATGAAGCAGAGGATGTGTAGCCCCTGCGGATGGCGTATTTTATCAGATTGGCGACACTCTTGATGTTCAGTTTTCGCATCATGTTGGCACGATGATTTTCTACAGTGCGAATGCTGATGAACAGAAGGTCTGCTATCTCTTTATTTGAGATACCCTCTGCAATTAGCTTCAGGACTTCGCGTTCGCGTGTGGTCAGAGGTTCGATCTGCGGCGCCAATTGACCGCTATGATGTACTTGAAATAGTTCACCGGTCAGTTCAGTCAACAGGAGAGGTGATATGTAACGACATTTGTTGCGAATTTTATTGATGGCGGCAAAGAGTTCCGTATCCGCATCCTCTTTCAGCAAATATCCTTCTGCACCGGCCGAAATGGCGGAATGCACGAATTCCTTGTCTTTGTGCATGCTTAAAATCAGCACCTTCACTTCCGGCAAGATCATCTTGATCTCCCGCGTTGCTTCAATCCCCCGCAGATTTGGCATGGATATATCAAGAATGATCATGTCAGGAGTCACTTTATTCAGGAGTTCAAGAAGCTTGAGACCATCGCCGGCCTCTCCGACAACTTTGAACTCGTCGCCTTTTTCAAGAATATTTTTTATTCCCTGGCGAAACATAACGTGATCATCGGCCAGCACAATGTGATAAAGGCTCACGTTTGACATTCTCCATGGTACAGGGGGGCTGTAAAGGTGATTCGGGTACCCGCCCCATCCTGACTCCGAATATTGATGGACCCTCCCAGCATTCGGGTGCGCTCGTACAATGCAGCCAAGCCCATCCCACTTTTTCTGTCCGGATCGATATTGAAAGCCTCTTTTACATGAAAACCCCGCCCATTATCTTCCACTCGAAAGAAAGCACAACCATCCTCTTCTCTGATGTCAATCGATACCCGGGTTGCCTGCGCGTGTTTGCCTATGTTCGTCAGGCATTCCTGGATCATTCTGTATATCGTAATTTCTTCTTCTTCCGCAAACACATCTTCAATTCCCATCATAACAAGGGAACATTCGATTCTGGTATGTTTGGTAAAAGCTTCAACCAGCCATCGAATCGCAGCGGAAAGACCCAGATTTTCAAGGATGGAAGGACTTAAGTCATGAGAGAGCCGCCGGACATTCTCGATTACTTCATTGATGTATAGGAGACCTTCGTTACATTCGGTCTTTAGCCCTGTCTGATCGGCCTGTAATCCTTCCTGGATAGACCTCAATTTGAGTTTAAGCACCAGAAGGGATTGTCCCAATTCATCATGCAGTTCAATTGAAATCCGTTTTCGTTCCTTTTCCTGAGCTGTAAGCAATTGGGAAGATAAAAAATGGAGCATTTTCTCCGATTCCCGAAGGGCATTCTCTGCTTCCTTCCGCTCGGTTACATCTCTGGCGATGCAAACAGCTCCTTCTACCTTTGCCTCCGTATTTTTCAGCACCGCTGATGAGAAAAGCATGGGAATTCTTTTCCCATTCCTGGTTATATATTCAATCTCTCGATTCACAGAAGTTGGCCCATCTATCCGTTTCGATAAGTTTTCTCCGATAAAATCCATTTCTTCCTGTGGTAAAATCAGATCCAAATTTTTTCCGACAAGTTCATCTTCCCTGTATTCCAGGAGTTCACATGTCGCCTTATTAACGGTTCTGATTTTTGCATCTGTACCGATAACAATCAGTGTATCGTGCATACTTCTGATAATATTATCAAAATAATCTTTGGAAACGGTCGTTTTCCGCAAATCTTCCGTCATCTTGTTGAAAGCACTGGCAAGGGCGCCTATTTCATCTTTTCTATCAACCCTTATCTGTATGTTAAAATAACCGTTGGCCACTTTCTTCGTTGCTTCCGTTATCTGTTTAATCGGCGAAGAAATAAATGTCGCTAATAAATAGGCAAAAAAGCCTCCACCAGCCGAAAACAAGATGCCCAGGACGAATATTTGGCGATGTGCCTCCGAGATTTCCTTTTCAACGGCCAAATGGGAATATCCTAGCCGGACCGTTCCCAACCGGACATCCGAAACTTGAATGGGCATAAACATATCGCAATGCAATTCTTCATTCTTCGCCACATGTTTGTCGGTATAACCGGATTTGTTTGATTCCAGAGCAGCAACACTCAAACTATCCTTATAAATTTGACCTACCTCAGAGAGATCGCTGTGCATAACCACTTTACCATTCGGGTCCAATACAATGACATAGCGAACATAATCTTGCCCCATCGATTGAATCACAAACCTGCGCAGAGTCGGCAGATCGTTACTCAGCAAGGGTTTTACCATGAACTTGGCCAGATCGGATGTTAAAGCATGCCCTCTTTTCCGGAGTTCATTGTCCAAATTTTCTTTTTCACGTATCGTTGCGGTGTATCCTGTCACCAGTACAAAAATGACCACATAACTTTCAATCAGCAAGGTCAGTTTCGCTCTGATGCCCAATTTTGGTATAGAAAAGAGGTTCATCCGCAGCCGCTTTCGATTCCGTATTTGGCAAAAATAAGTCGAACGCTATTTATCGCCGACAAGGATTCTTATGGTATCGTAATCTTTATCCTCCGACTTTTGAAACCCTCCGAACTCCGCCGGATAGAGTATCTGTGCATGCGCAGGATTATTTTTGTCGAGATCAAGCAACGCTTGATTCATCTTGATGACCAGGCTGCTATCCAGTTCCCTGCGGGCGGCAAATACTTTTGTCGGAACTGGCCGGGTTTTTCCAATAACGTTAAATTGTTTAATATTTATCCCAAGTTCTTTCTGTTTATCTGAATGTTCATCAAGAAAGTGGTCACAGACAACCCCGGCATCTACAGACTTGAGATAGACATTAAAGGCTATGTCTTCACAGCAGCCGCCATTGAAATAAGCCCTTAAATCTTTATCGATAAGAATGCCGTTATCCTTAAAAGCCTCTTTTGCAGCAATCCATTTTGTTGAAGAAAATTTGGGCCCAAACATGACGGTCTTGCCTCTTAAATCGTCCATCTTGTTTATACCGCTACCCTTCATGGTAACAATCAAGCCATATTGGTAAGTTTCCCCATTCGTTGTCAGCGCCCTGATCAGCGCATCTCTATGATATAACCTGGCCAAACGAACGTATGTATGCGGGTCCTGAAAAGCAAAATCGATTTCTCCATTTTTAATGGCCCATTCAAATTCTTCAAAATCTTTAGGTAGTACTGTCACCAGATCCAAACCGGTCTGTTTTTTTAAATACGCGATCAACAGATGAAATTTTTTAAAACTCAATTCCACGTCAGAGCATGGAAGAATACCCATTATAAAATGCTTTCTGGCGGCATCCGCATTGCTTTCACCAGCCAGTAAGCAGAATAAAACTGAAAACAAAATCATCCCTGTGATCAATCGTCTTAGCATAATCAACACCATCAATCCTCTCTCGGTCTTGCCTTCATAAGCCTCTCTCGACAATGGCATCCGGTTTCTCAGTTATTTTCGGATCAATTAGCGTAACCCTTCGCCATCGGGTTTGACCGGCTGCCGGGAAGCGCCGCTTACAGCCTCATCCAATACTTTTCTGACCATATCGGCCAGATCGCCTATGGCGACGGGTTTCATGAGAAAGCCTTTGATACCCATGGTTCTGGCACGCTGCTCATCGTTTTCAGTGCTGAACCCCGTACAGAGGATGATGGGAATCTCCGGCCTGATCGACAGCAGCTCGCCGGCCAGTTGATCTCCGGTCATGTTCGGCATGCCTCTGTCGCTGATCACCAGATCGAAACGATCGGGATCGGCTCTGAAAGCATTCAGTGCATCTATGCTGCTGGTACGGGCAGTGATCCGATACCCAAGCCTTTCGAGCGCCATTTGTTCCAAGTGGATGATCGGTTCTTCATCATCGACCAGCAGAATGCTTTCGCTGCCGCTCGGATGCTTGTCGATGGCAACGGGTTTTATGTCTCCGGTGTCATCGATAAGGGGCAGATACACATGAAAGGTGGTTCCTTTGCCGATTTCGCTGTAAACCCGGATATCCCCGCCATATTGCTTGATGATGCCGTGTACTACGGAAAGCCCCAGCCCCGTTCCCTTTCCCTGTTCCTTGGTGGTGAAGTAGGGTTCGAATATTCTATGGATCAGTGCCGGATCGATTCCGGTTCCGGTGTCGGATACGGTGATGCATCCATATCTGCCGGAAGGGATGGATTGAAAAGTCAACGCCTCTTTTTCATCAAAAGACATTGTGGTCGTCTCTTTCAGCTCGACAAGGATCGTTCCGCTGTTTTTCTCAACGGCATGATAGGCGTTGGTGATCAGGTTCATCATGATCTGATGAATCTGCGTCGGGTCTGCTAAGACCATGCCGCAATCCGCATTGATATGGCTGGTAATTTCGATCTTTCTGGGTATGGTGGCTTGTGCGAGTTTCAGCGCCTCTTTCAAAATGGGCTGAATCCGGATGGGCAGTTTTTGAGGGTTGGACTGGCGGCTGAAAGCCAGTATCTGTTTAACCAGATCGCCGCCACGCTTTGCAGATTTATGAATCTGTGCAATACCGGCACGCATGGGGCTATCGGGTGGAATGTCATCGAGCAGCATCTCCGACAGTCCGCTGATCGGAAACAGGATATTGTTCAGATCATGGGCGATGCCGCCGGCAAGCGATCCGATGGCCTCCATTTTCTGGGCCTGCCGGAGCTGGGCTTCCAACCTGATTTTTCCTTCCTCAGCCAGTTTGCGTTCGGTGATATCCTGAATCATGGCCAGAAAATGATCCAGCCAGCCGTCACTCCGACGCACCGCGCGGACTGAGATTTCGGTAAAAATAACGGACCCATCCTTATGGATGAACCGTTTCTCGATCCGGTAGGCATCAATCTCCCCATTTACCACCCGGTCGAATTGGTACACATCCGCCGCCAAATCATCAGGGTGAGTCAATTCCTGCCATGTCATTTCGAACAGTTCTTTGCGTGAATACCCCAACATGCTGCACAGGCAGTCATTGCATTCGACCCATCCTTTTTCCGGAGAGGTAATAGCCATACCGATCAACCCAAGATCGAAATAGCCGCGAAAACGGGCCTCATTCTCCCGTAACTTATCCACCATGCGTTTGTGCTCGGTCATGTCGGTGAAAAGAGCGTGAGAGCCGGCGAAAAGGCCGGTTGCATCCGTGATTGCAGTCGCGGACACCTGGGTCCAGACTTCCCGGCCGTCCTTGCAGCGGAATCGTCTTTCATAGGTACCGCCGTGTCCCTGTTTACGTTTTTGCATTTTTGTCTGGTGATCGATCATATCCTCATCAAACATGAACGATGCAACAGGTTTGCCGATCATTTCTTCTGTCGGGTAACCCAGCATTTCTGTCATCCGCCGATTGACGAAAGTGGTCCGGTAATTCGCATCCATGGCCCAGATTCCCTCATTGGCCGTTTCAACGAAACGCTTGTATTTCTCCTGGCTTTCCCGTAGCGATTCCTCTGATTTTTTAAGCGCATTTCCGGCGTTTCGTATGCGAACAATGGACAGGCACAATATGGCGATGATCGTCAATAAAAAAACGGTAACGATAACTCCCGGAATCAATAAGACGCGGTGCCGTTGAAAAAAAGAGATGGGCTGGTTGAACAGCATGCTGTTTTCCGGAAGGTTTTTCAGGGATATATTGAATCGGACAAGTTGTTGATAATCGAATACCGGGCGGGATCGGCTGTTTTCAACCGCGTATACGGCCGTATCCTGTCGGGATAAAATCCGCAATGCAATCTCTGCCGCCTGCCTGCCGTGTTCCCTGCCTTCAAGCAGCATCCCTCCGATGATGCCATGGCCCATGCGTGTTTCATGCATGGCATAGACTGGCGCCGGGCTGGCGTTTGAAATCAGATGGGTACTTTCTTCACGGGTCAGCGTTCTGCCCGCTTTGTCTGTAACATAGGTCAGCAACAGAACCAGCGCATCTGCAGGCAGCGTACGCAATTGCATAACCAGTTCATCGACGGTACCCTCCGGCGTGTAATGAATCCGTATCTTGCCCTGAAATTGATCCGCCACGGACGCCATGTCTTTTTGAACCGCAATGCCGCTTGATGTATAGTCGTGAACAACCAGTACAGACCGGGTTCCAGGGTGGAGCGTCAATGCCAGCTCGAGGGTGCCAGCAATGTCTTGAACTTCCGCAACGCCGGCGATAAGTTCCTGTTCCCGGATCATTTCTGGGGAATAGCCATTGATGCCGGCAAAAACGACGGGAACGCCGGGAAAGAGCTCCTGTCTGCACCCGATGGTCATATCCAGGGCCGGGTTATCCAGAACGAAAACGAGATTGAACCGCCTTTCCCGGTATTTGTTTTTCAGATACCGCTGGATGAACAGGAGATGATCCGGCCCGGGAAACCGTTTGGTGTCCAGATGCTCCATGGAGGGAACTATGAAAGGATACACCTTCTTGAATGAGGAGATGATTCCGGCAAGCTCATTATCCGACCAATCCTCGCCCTGGTGGTACGAATTCAGGATCAGAATATCCGGCGGGTGTTCAGCTTCCGTAATGCTCACGCTCAACAACATCCAGATCATGGCCAGAATCCCTATCAAGATGTTTTTCGGAATATCCATGCGCCATCCTGATTGTTGCAGAATCCCATCGTCTCCCAGAATCCAATGGCAGTAGGCCGGACACGATCGGCAACAACCACCTGAAAATGATGTTTGCAGTAGTTTACAAAATCTCTGCCATACCCATTGCCTTCCCATTCAGGGTATATGTTGATCGAACAGATGGTGATCGTATCGTTTTCAATTTTGCAACGGGCTTTTCCAATCCGTTCCTCGCCATTGGAAAAGTCTGCCCAGTCATACTCCGAATGCTGCTTGTCTCTTGGCACAAACTCAATTTTCATGTTTCCACACGCGCCCTTTTCTATCGAAAGCCTCCGCAGAACGACAGCACGTTCCTGCCGAGATCCGGCAGATAATAGCCTCCCTCGAGAATGGCGAACCTGCGACCGTTAGCCGCCCGTTCGGCGAATTTCTTCATGAGGGCGCCGATCACATAAAAGTCGAAAGTCGATAATTTCCTGCCCACATCCTTTTCGTATGAATCGAAACCCGCACACACCCCGACAATGTCAACAGATGAAATGTCCTTGATCGCATCGTCGATTTCTTCGATATACAATTTGCCGTTTTCCGCATAGGGATTAAGGATTCTGCACGCTTTCCAGTCGGAAAGTACGGCCTTGGCGCCATCCCCGGTGTGGGCGTCGAAATCCAGGATAAAAGCCGATTGGATCAGTTTTCTTTGCTTTAATTTCAGCAGCGCTACTGCCATGTTGCAGAAAACACAGTATCCCCAGGCGGACTCGCGGTAGGCGTGGTGCCCGGGGGGCCTCAAACAGGCAAAGGCCGGGTTTCCGCCCATGCCGATATCAGCGGCCAGAATCGCGGCTCCGGCAGCCAGCATGGCCATGTGGTATTTTTTGATGTCTGATTTTACCGAATCCATATATGCAGGCGTATGTGCAAGTCGTACATCGGCTTCACCGGCCGTTTCGGGACGCACGATCTCAAAGCCGGGTTCGTTGCAGGCAAGGTTCATGATGGATTCCATCCGGCCGGCTGCGGCAGCCCCGTCATCGGCATAGTCTGATTCATAAAATTTTTCGTGAAAGACAATTTTCATGGCGATCCTGTAACATGACGCTGCAAGCAGCCCACCTATAGACTTTCAGAAAAATAATTTCGCGTCGTTATCGGTCGGAGATATACGACAGTATAATCTCCTCCCTGCTGCCTTGCGAAATGAATTTTCTGAAAGTCTATATCCAACAAACAGTCGATGGATATCCTTGATGAGGCAATGACTTCCGCTGCTTCTTTTTTGAAAATACCATTGGTACAAGGTGTGTACAAGCAGAAAGACCATCTCCTAAATCCCATCATCCGCATTTGCCAGTACGCGGTCGATCGTTTCATGCAGCCCCTTGAGCTGATAAGGTTTTCCCAGGAAGGCATCGGGACGTTCGGAATGCTCCTCCGCCATCACCAGAGCCTCGTCGTAGCCGCTCGACAGAATGACCGGAATTTTCGGTGATATCTTGCGAAGCGCAGCCAGCGTTGCCCAACCGTCCATCCGTGGCATCGTCAAATCGGAAAGAACACAGCGAATCTCATGCTGATGTTGCTGAAACACCGCCACCGCCTCAACGCCGTCCTTTGCTTCAAGCACGGAAAATCCCAGGTGAATCAGCATTGTCTTGATCATGTGGCGCACCAGCGGGTCATCTTCGACCACCAGCACCGTGCCGGTTTCTTCCATTTCGGGAACCGATTCGGTTTTTTTCAAAGAAACGGGAGCGGCTTCGGCTGAGACAGGCAGAAAAACCCGGAAGATACTTCCCCGACCCGGGTGACTCTCGACCGTAATCCCCCCGCCTTGCGCACCGACCAGCCCCAGCACGACCGACAGCCCCAGGCCCCGTCCGGTGAATTTCGTGGTGAAAAACGGATCGAATACCTTCTCGATTTCCCCGCTTTCAATGCCGCATCCCGTATCCGCCACTTCCAGACAGGCATAGACGCTTTCTTTCGGCTGCCAGTCCACGGGGAAGCGATTTGTGTTGGGGATATTCTCCAGAGCAACCGTTTTGACCCTCAGGTCGATGGTTCCCGGATTTTCACCGGCAGCTTCGAAGGCATTGGCGACCAGATTGGCCAGGATTTTCTGGATTTGGCCGACATTTGTACGGATGAACGGGCCAGTGGCAGGCAGATCGGCATGAAACAAGATTTGTTTGGGAAGTGACGCCTGAAGCAGAGGAAGACTCTGGCGACAAATATCCGACAGATCCAGCGGTTCCTGCTTTCCCGGTGTTTGCCCCAGATAGGTCAGCATCAGGCTGCTGATCTGCGCCACCTTGTCGGCTGCTTTCATGGCTTCGGCCATGGACCTGAATGTATCCGAATCTTGAGACATATCGTCCATGGCCATTTCAAGATTTCCCATAATTACATAGAGCTGGTTGTTGAAATGGTGTGCGATAGCCCCTGCCATCCGCCCCAGACTCTCGGCCTTTTTCAACTGCTGGAGCTTCAACTCCAGATCGAGGCGGGTCTGTTCAGCCTGCTTGCGTTCGGAAATATCCCGTGCGGCGGCAAATACACCGATCACCTGACCATTTGTATTTCGATAAACCGAGGCATTGTAGAGTACAGGGATTTCACTGCCATCTCGGCATCTGATATTCAATTCGTAATTATGGATATGGCCTTCCTGAAATACATGCCGATATCCGGCTCTGGCACGCTCCGGGTCAGTGAAATAGTTCGCAAAATCTGTTCCGATAAGCTCTTCACGACGGCAGCCGGTGGCTACCTCTGCCGCCAAATTGACATCGGTGATCTTTCCGTCGGAACCGATGGTTACCAGCGGATCCGGGCTGGCTTCGATCAGGCTGCGATTGTAGTGGTTCGCTGACAGGAGTGTTTGCTCTGTCTGTTTGCGGTCAGTAATGTCCTGAATTTGAAAGATGAAGTAAGATGGTTCATTGTTAGAGTCACGAACCAAAAAACAATTCTGTTGGATACAGATTAATCGGCCCTGTGCACGCCGACAGCGCTTCTGTATCTGGCAAGTGGCGATTGTTCCTGCCAGCAGTTGACGCTGATTGTCGATATCCGATGCAAGATCGCCCGGGTCGGAAATATCTTGAATGGTTTTGGAAAGTAATTCATCTTCAGTATAACCAAGTATGTTGCAGAGGGCCGTATTGACTTTCAGGATGCGACCATTGATTCCTACCAACGCATTTCCTATGGGCGACAGATCGAAGGCGCATCGAATCTGCGCCTGGCTCTCGGCCAGTTGAGCGGTTCGCCGCTGAATGCGTAATTCCAGCTCGGCATTCAGCCGTTCCAACGTCTGTTCGGCATGGTTACGCTCGGCGATTTCCTTCAGAAGTCGTTCGTTTTGCCGTTCTATATTCACTTGCAGACGGCTGATGGTCAGATGTGTTTTGACTCTTGCCAGCACTTCTTCCGCATGAAACGGCTTGCTGATGTAATCGACCGCACCGATTTCAAAGCCTTTTTTCTTCGAATGGACATCCTCTAATGCACTGATGAAAATGATGGGAACGGACCTTGTGTCGTCATTCGATTTCAGCACCCGACACACCTCAAAACCATCCATCCCCGGCATCATGATATCCAGCAGGATAATATCCGGCAGCTTTGCATTGACACTGCGCAGCGCCAATTCGCCATCACCGGCGGAACGAACATTGTAGCCAGCCCTGCTGAGTATCTCGTTCAGCAATTGAAGGTTGGCCAACGTGTCTTCGACAACAAGGACTTCACAGCCGGCGATCGAATCGGATTCACAGGTATTCATCAAGCCTCCTTTATCGTAACCTGATCCAGAATAGTCAACAGCTCGCGGTACTGGAATTGTACCACCATATGGTGCAGGAGTTCGGCATGTTTTTCGTCAATCTCCCTGATCCGGTTCACCACTTCAAGGCAAATAGCGCGATCCAGAAGTTCGACGGCACTGCGAAGTTTTCGAATCAAGTCATTCGGAAGACACTGCAAATCCGATGCCAGCAATGCAACCGTTTCTCCCGCATCTGCGGCGCTGGCTTGATCATGCCGGAATCTAACACCGATATGCCGGGATAGCGCGTCGAAAATATCGTTTTCCTGAAAATTTACAGTGACTATTCATGATTTATCATTCCTGATTCCTCCTCGGGGAGACGAAATGTTATAAACGGAACAATATCTTCATTTGAATATACACGACTAAATGAAAAAGCCGACAATAATGATCTTGATCTTGAGCGTCTTCATGATATGATAACCATCGAAATAGTCAACCAGAATGACACTTCTGACCATCAGGGTAACACTATAGACATTCATAAAAAGGATAACGAGCCCTTTCCATGAAATCCCGTATCATCATCGACTCACCCGGCATCGACCGGATACTCACCCGCATGACACATGAAATTCTCGAAGTACACAAGGGCACGGAAAAACTGACGCTTATGGGGATACAAACCCGTGGTGTAAACATTTTTGTATTCCCAAATGCAACTTTTTCGTGATCAATGTATTTTCATGGTAATAACAGAAAAGGAGAATGCGATGGATCGAAGAAATTTTCTCAAACTGTCATTCGGTTTGGGTGTCTTGTCTATACTCGACATACCCGGCAGTTTGTCAGTTCTGCATGCAGCGGATACCGGATGGTCATCGAATACCCAAGCTTTGCCATATGCCAAAGACGCTCTCGAACCCTATATGTCTGCACGCACTTTCGAATTCCATTATGGCAAACACTACCAGACATACATCGACAATACCCGAAAACTGATTTCCGGAACGGAATTCGCCACCTTGCCACTAAAAGATATCATCCTGAAATCCTATGGGAAAACGGCTCATACAGCTATTTTCAACAATGCCGCCCAATCTTTCAATCACGAGTTCTTTTGGAGCAGTATGCGGCCCGGTGGAGGAGGCAAACCCCAGGGCCGGATTGGACATGCAATCGAGAAATCATTCGGCAGCTATGCTCAGTTTGAAAAGGAATTTATCGAAGCCGCCATGACCCAGTTCGGAAGCGGATGGGCCTGGCTGGTTCAAGATAAATCAAACCTGAAAGTAGTCAAAACAGCCAATGCCGACACCCCATTGACACAAGGGTGGAAGCCACTTTTCACGCTGGATGTTTGGGAACATGCCTATTACATCGACCATCAGAACCGCCGAGGCGACTATATCCGGTCCTTTCTGGACCGTCTGGTCAACTGGGATTTCGCCGAAAGCAATCTTGTGTGAGTCATGACCGTTTATTGAATACTTCTGCCTCCTTTGGAGAGGGGAGAAAGTAAAAAAGGAAGGCACATCATGCAGAAATTAATATCCGTTATGCTGTTTCTATGTTTTGTATCGGTATCACCGACCGCAGCCGCTTCCGATGATCCGCCGGTACTGACGGAAGTCCAACAGAAAATACGCGCGGAATTCAGTAGAATTGACGCCGCCATGCAGGATGCAGCCGGAAAACTCGGTGCATCGGGCCTGACCGGAGACGCTGCCCGCGCATCGCTTGCGGAATTGTGCGGAAAATTCGCCTTTGCCATCGACTGTACCGCTGTTGACACCAAGGGGAAGATGGTCACGATAGAACCTTCTTCCTACAGTCAATTCGAGGGAACAGACATCAGCGCACAGAAACAGGTTAAATCGGTCATAAAAAAGCATAAACCGGTGATGAGTTCCGTTTTTAAAGCCATCGAGGGCTTTCCCGCCGTTGATGTGGAATATCCGATTTTTAGCCCCCAGGGGAAATATATCGGTTCCGTCAGCCTGTTTTTTAAACCCGAAACACTTTTCGCACAGCTCCTGCCCCCGTTGCTGAAAGGGTTCCCGGTGGACATATGGGCAATGGAGAAAGGCGGCCGAATTATCTACGATGTCGATGTTTCCGAAATTGGTCAGAATCTCTTTACCGCGCCGGCTTACCAGCCCTTTACCGAGTTGCTGAAAATAGGACGTCGCATTGCAGCCAAGCCGGAAGGCCGCGGCAGCTATCAATACAAAATCCACGGCGAGAATATTGTGGGCGAAAAGAATGCCTACTGGAAAAGTGTAGCGCTTTATGGAACCGAGTGGCGCATTGTGGGCGTGCATGTCCGCAAAGAGGCGTCGGGCAAAAAATCGAATCAGGATTCTGTTTCGGCCAATCCGGAAGAGATGCTTGCGGCCCTGGCAACTGATGGCAAACTGATCCGCGCCCTGTCGCATGAAGACAAAAAAAAGACGATGAAACATTTCAAGGCCTTTTATCATGCAACGCCAGGGATATACGCCATCGAATGGATTGATAAAAACGGCGTCAACCGTTTCGGCTATCCGACCGGAAGCAGTCTTGTCGATTACGATTACCATCAACTGAGAGAAACAGGGGATCAGGAGATTTTGGATCTGTTAACCAGCCGGAAGAAGGGGAAAATGGAATTGCCTCTGACGGAAGGGGGAATCGGTGTTTTCAATTTCGTGCCGGTGCTGGATGGTGAAAATTACCTTGGATTGATCTATATCATCAGGGAATAATGGGTGAACTCTGCATAATTGAGGAAGAATCCTTCACCCCCCAGCGGGGGGAGATCAGGAGAGGGTTTTCGACAAATTCTCAGGATTGACGAATTACACTGCAACTTCCAGACTCGTAGAGGGTATCAGCGATGGATGAAATAAAGAATGACGCGCCTCAGTTAAAAGCGGATATCGGCCTCATCAGCGCATTGTCCATTGTGGTAGGCATGGTCCTTGGCGCAGGGGCATTCATGAAACCGGCGGCGGTCATGGCCGCATCGAGCGATTCCACATGGGCGTTCGCCGCATGGGTTGTCGGCGCCATCTTCAGCATGGCCGGCGGTCTGACACTGTGCGAGTTGGGCGTCCTGTTTCCGCGCACGGGCGGCGTCTATGTCTTTCTCGAAGAAACATACGGCGCCAGGATAGCCTATCTGTATGGATGGATGTTGACCTTCATTTATGGGCCCGCCACAATTGGCGCCCTGTCCGGCTATTTCAGTTCCGTCTTCTGCCTGCTCTTCGGTGTTCCAGAACACTATGTCGCTGTTATTGGGCTGGCGGCGATCTCTTTTGTGGTTTTCGTGAACAGCGTCGGTGTCAAGCAGGCAGGATACCTGCAGGTCGTGGCCACATTTTGTAAGCTGATTCCTCTTCTCCTGCTGGTCGTTTTCGGCCTGTGGAAAGGCAGCGGCCATGTTTTGAACATCGCCACCCACACCACTGCGGTCACTTCATTTTCACTGGCCGTCATTGCCACACTTTTTGCCTATGACGGCTGGGCGCAAGTGGCATCCGTCGCCGGTGAAATGAAAAACCCCGGCAAGATTCTTCCCCAGGCCATCATCGGGGGGCTTGTTTTTCTGTCCGCCGTTTACATTCTGATCAACATTGCCATCATCAAGGTGCTTTCTCCGGCCCAGATGGTTTCTCTGGGACATGATGCATCCTCGATCGCCGCACAGAAACTTTTCGGGCTCTATGGCGGCAATCTGGTTTCGGTCGGCATCATGATCTCGATCATCGGCGGCCTGAATGGTTACATCATGACCCTGTCGCGCATTGTATTCACCATGGCCGAGCGCAATCAACTGCCTGTCTCCGGGGTCTGGAAAAAGATTGAGACAGACAGCAATACCCCCGTCAATGCGGCCCTGCTCCTGGCGGTTCTGGCGTTTATCTATCTGCAGGTTCTGGATGCCGACCGTCTGTCGGACATCGCCATGTTTGCCATCTGGATATTTTATCTGCTCAGTTTCATCGCTGTTTTTATCGCTCGTAAACAAATGCCTCAGGCACTGCGCAGTTATAAAGTGCCCTTGTATCCGTTGACGCCGTTGATTGCAGTCGGCGGCGCCCTCTACATCATATACGGCATGTGCATAAGCCACCCTTTATACGCCGTTGTTTCCGTAGGGCTCACACTGGCTGGAATTCCGGTATTGTATTTGATAACGCACAGGCTGCCAAGGTTCCACGGATTTGCCTTCAGCAAAAAATACGTTGTTCTGTCGGCGGCTTTCTTTGCCTGCGGCGCACTCCTTCTCTTCCCGCAGATAAAAGATACCCGGCCGGTGCTGCGGGTGGCTGTTGAAACATCCAATCCGCCCATCGCCTTCGAGGATGAAACCGGCAAACCGGCCGGGCTTGACATCGATATCATCGAGGCGGTCGCCCATGAGATGGGATATCGGGTTTCTTTTCGCGCGACAGCTTTCAGCTTTCTCTTTTCGGCATTGGAAAACGATCTGGCCGATGTCGCCATCAGCGAATTGACGATTACGGAGGAACGAAAACGAATTGTCGATTTCACGAAAAGCTATCATCAAGGTACCCTGGCGCTGCTGGTCCGCACGGACAGCACGGCCGGAAATCTGGATGATCTGAGAGGAAAAGCGATCGGAGTCAAGAGTCGTTCCACCGGAGATTTTTATATGGAGAAACACCCAGGATACACCCTCCGAAGGCTCAGCATTTTTCCGGATCTGGTGCAACTCTTCAATGAAGGCGTGATCGATGGCATTGTCTTCGATAAGCCGGTCATTGAACAGTGGCTATCCCGGAATACTGTTTCCGGTCGTATGATCGATCTCGAAGGTGCGGAATCATATGGCGTCGCCTATCAGAAAACGAATCCCGATCTGGGTCGGAAACTTAACAAGGCCATCGATTCGATGGCGCAAAGCGGGAAGCTGGACGCTATTGTAAAAAAATGGCTGGTAGCCCCTTCAGATGGAAGATGAATATAACCGGAATGACCAACCGGACCGACCTGCTCGAATGTCATGGATATCATCTGTTATAGACATTCAGAAAAATAATTTCGCGGCGTTATCGGTCGGAGATATACTACAGTATAATCTCCTCCCTGCTGCCTTGCGAAATGAATTTTCTGAAAGTCTATAGATCGTCGGTTAAAGGTGACGGATGCGGCTTAGAACTCCTTGAAATCATTCTCATCCATGGGGATGATATCGTCGGGATGAACTTGTCTGGCCCTGTTGCGTGTCGGGATTCTTCCCTTTACAGGTCTTTTTGATACGGCCAGCGCGTTTCGGGGCAATTGCCTTGTTTGTGCAGCGTTTTTCGGGCGTCTGGCAGTATGAAAATTGTCGGTTGGTACTACGGTATTTCCTCTGACCATCGCAGACAGTTCATTGACGAATGACTTCATCTCTTCTGCCTGCGCATTCAATTCTTCAGATGCAGCAGCCGATTCCTCGGCGGTTGCCGCATTCTGCTGGGTGACCTTATCCATTTCAATTACCGCGATGTTCACCTGTTCGATCCCTTGAGACTGCTCAGAAGATGCAATCGCGATTTCACCTACCAACTCGCCGACTTTGCGGGTGCTGCCGGCCACTTCCCTGAAGGCGTCATTGGTTGTTTTTACCAGCGTGGTTCCATCCGTGATCTTTTTTACAGTTCCTTCAATCAAAACCGCCGTATTTTTGGCTGCATCCGCGGCGCGCATGGCCAGATTCCGTACCTCGTCGGCCACAACCGCAAATCCGGCGCCGGCTTCCCCGGCTCTGGCGGCCTCCACAGCGGCATTTAATGCCAGAAGATTGGTCTGAAAAGCAATCTCATCGATGGTCTTGATGATTCTTGAGGTTTCTTCACTGGCTTTCGAGATTTCCTGCATGGAGGTAGTCAGTTGGCTCATGGATGCATCGGCCTTATTCACCACTTCCCTGGCCTCTTTCATGAGGGCGTTTGCCTGGGAGGCGTTTTCGGCGTTCTGCTTGGTCATGGAGGATATTTCCTCCAGCGACGCCGATGTCTCTTCTACGGATGCCGCCTGCTGAGAAGAGCCTTCAGCCAGAGTCTGACTGGCCAATGAAAGTTGGCCCGACGCATCCGAAACCTGTTCGTGTGAGGCAGTGAGTCCGTGAATCGTCCGACTCAGGGTTTTGACAAGCTTGCGAACTTGAAAAAAGCTGATGACAACCATGACAAACCCTATGATCACAGTTACCATAAGGGTTGGCAGAATAGTGCTTTCCAACGTTTGCTCTATCAGATTGCGTTCTTTTCCGACAAAGAACATGCCGACAATCTTTCCGTCCATATCTTTCATGGGCCAGTAACAGGCATCATAATTTTTTCCCATGACGCTGTTGATATTCAGAAAAAAATCCCCTTTCTTAAGAACCGTTTCGATTACCTGGGGGTTATCCATTTTGGTGCCGACAGCCCGTTTTCCATCTTTTAAAATAGTGGTTGCAATACGCAGATCGCCTTGAAATATCGTACACTCCATGCCGTATTTACTTTTGATTTCATCAACAAAGGCTTCTGATGAAAGATCGAATCCCGCGGTCACGGTGCCGATCACCAGATTTCCCTTTCGGATGGGACTCCCCGCCCGCAGGGAAAATTTGACCACTGTTCCTTCTTCGATATTTGTCGATGCTTGACCGGAAAGGGATTTTTTGACATTGATCTGCGATAGAACACTGTCTCCGGTTTTATCCGAGTGTCCCCTTCCCAGTACGTTGCCGTCCTTGTCTGCAATGGTGAGAACCGAAACCTGGCGGGTCTTTACATACCCCTTGCTCATACCCTGAACAGCAGCCTTGTCTGCCAGCTCCACCGCCGAAACCAGATGCTGGTTTTCCGATAGAATAGCGGCGGTAATAACGGCCTTATCCTTTAGATCGTTTACATGTCTTTGAACCAGCTCCATCATTTTTTGGGTCTCTAACCGACCCTGCATATTCAGGCCGCGATTCAGCATGAAATAGCTCGTTCCATAAACAACGCCTCCAACCAGTACGGCTGTAATGACAATCAAACTAATGATTTTTCCGAATAATGAAAATCTCATGTGCTATCTCCTGCGCGATGTTGATTGAATCACTATAGACTTTCAAAAAATTCATTTCGCAAGGCAGCAGGGAGGAGATTACACTGTAGTATATCTCCGACCGATAACGCCGCGAAATTATTTTTTTGATGATAACATGAACTGAATAACTTTCCAATTATCAAAATAAAATCTTTGATTCTTGGTGGGTGAAGTTAAAACCAAGCCCACGGTGAACGATTACATCTGGTCAGGCGTCATGAATATTTCTTATATAGACTATCAGAAAATTCATTGTCATACTGTAATATGGTATGTCCATAAGCCATAATTCTGAAAAAATAATATTATCTGGTCTTTATCTATAAATATTATTCAATAAATACTGGCATGTAAAATTAATTTGGTAAAGTAAATAAATGGTATTGACAAATCTTAAAATTATTTTTATAAGCATATCAAAAATGGTAATACCAATTTATAACAAACCGGGTACCTTAACAGGAGGGCGACATGGTGTGGGCAATGGTTGTCAAATCGGCGGAAATATCCAATGGGTGCGATGTGTTGAATCAAAGGCGACACCCAAAAACAAATCAATATGGGGAGGTTTAAATGTTCACTTGGACGCAAGTTTATACACCGGTCTTTGGAAACGTGCTTCTGTCAGCATTGGTCGCATCGATACCCGTCATTCTACTGCTGGGGCTTCTTGGTTTTGCGCACTTGAAAGCGCATTGGTGTGCGATTGCAGGGCTTCTGTCTTCGCTTGCCATTGCCGTCTTCGTTTACGGAATGCCTGGAAAACTCGCCCTGGCCTCTGCCGGCTATGGGGCGGCCTACGGTCTTTTACCGATCGGGTGGATCATTCTGGGCGCAATCTTCGTGTATGACATCACCGTGAAAACAGGTGATTTCGAGGTGGTCAAACATTCAATTTCCGGCATTTCGGATGACCGCCGTATCCAGCTCCTGCTGATCGGTTTCAGCTTCGGTGCTTTCATCGAGGGGGCTGCCGGTTTTGGTACGCCGGTGGCGATTTCCGGTGCCATGCTGATCGGCCTGGGGTTTCGCCCCTTAAAGGCTGCGATCCTGGCGCTTATCGGAAACACGGCGCCGGTGGCCTACGGCGCGCTGGGGATTCCGATCATCACACTTGCCAAGGTCACGGGGCTGGATGAAATGGCCCTCAGTCAGATGGTCGGAAGGCAGTTGCCGATATTCTCACTCATCGTTCCTTTCTGGCTGATCTGGGCCATGGCCGGCCGCAAGAAGATGATGGAAGTCTGGCCTGCCTGCCTGACATGCGGACTCAGCTTTGCCATCACGCAGTACGTTGTCAGCAACTTCATCGGGCCATCTCTGGTGGATATCCTGGGTTCTGTGATTTCGATGGGTTCAACACTGGTTCTGCTGAAATTCTGGAAGCCCAAAACGAGCTGGCACTTCGATCATGAAACAAAGGAAGGGCGCCAGGCCGATGCCGATGCACGGCCGGATCAAACTGTCGGTCAGGTCGCCAGAGCCTGGATGCCGTGGGCCATGCTGTGCGTCTTTGTGTTCGCGTGGGGGTACCCGGCGTTCAAGACTTTTTTGAATGGCGGCGCCAAGGGAAGCGAAAATTTCCTGATGGGTGTATCCAGCGTCAGTTTCCCGATCCCATATCTCGATAAGGCTGTTATAAAGGTAGCCCCGGTTGTCGCCAAACAGACGGCCGAAGGGGCGGTTTATGTTTTCAACTGGCTGTCTGCCACCGGAACGAGTCTCATATTGGTGGGTGTCATCAGCGCTCTGCTTCTGGGGCTTTCGTTAGGCGAACTCGTCAATGTCTTTCTCGGTACGTTGAAACGCATCCGGATATCGCTTCTGACAATCACCGCCATGCTGGGGCTTGGCTTTACGACGCGTTACTCGGGCCTCGATGCAACCATGGGTCTGGCGTTTGCATCAACCGGATTTCTCTTTCCATTTTTTTCCCCCCTTCTGGGCTGGCTGGGTGTAGCGCTTACCGGCAGTGACACCTCATCGAACGTTCTCTTCGGGGGGCTTCAAAAAATCAGCGCCGAAGCGCTGGGTATCAATCCGATCCTTTCCTGCGCCGCCAACAGCAGCGGCGGGGTGATGGGCAAGATGATCGATGCGCAAAGTATTGTTGTCGCAGGTGTGGCAACCGGCCAGCAGGGCCATGAAGGAGAGATTCTGCGGGGTGTTTTCTGGCACAGTATCGCACTGGCCTCACTGGTCGGTGTGGTGGTTTTCCTGCAGGCCTATGTATTCCCCTGGATGATTCCTGCAGTCGTGTCGGCAGTCGTCAAATGATATGTGATATGAACAATGAATTTTCTGAAAGTCTATAGAAAGGCGAAGAATTCATGAACCCATCTTTCATCAAAGAATTGCAGGCCATTGTCGGCCAACAATATACTCTGTCCGACCGGGAGTCGCTGGCAGTTTACGGTTATGACGCCACCCCGGAGCTGGAGAGCCGTCCGGGGGTCGTCCTGATGCCCGGATCATCCGATGAAATCGCCCGCATCATGCGCCTGTGTCATGGGGCCGGCATCAGCGTCACACCCCGTGGATCGGGCACAAATCTGTCAGGCGGCTCGATTGCTGGCAGTGAAGGTGTTGTGGTTCAGACCAGCCGGTTGAACCGGATCATCGAAGTGGACGAAGAAAACCTGACCGCCACAGTCGAACCGGGGGTGATCACCAGCGCCCTGCACCGCGAGGTGGAGGCAAGAGGCCTCTTCTATCCGCCTGATCCGGGCAGCATGAACATCTCCACTATGGGGGGCAATGTGGCCGAGAATTCGGGCGGTTTACGCGGACTGAAATATGGCGTCACAGCCAATTATGTCATGGGGCTGGAGACGATTCTTGCCGACGGAAGCCTGCTGCATACCGGGGGTAAGGTGGTGAAAGATGTCGCCGGATACTGCCTCAATCCCCTTCTGGTATCCTCAGAAGGCACCCTTGGATTTTTTACCGGCATCACCGTCAAGCTGATTCCCAAACCTCAGGTCAAGACCACGATGCTGGCGCATTTTCCGGAGATGCGTCAGGCGGCCCTGACGGTTTCGGCCATCATTGCGGCCAAAGTGATCCCCGCCACCCTGGAATTCCTCGACAAGGTCACCATCAAATGCGTTGAAGACTATGCTCATGTCGGGCTGCCGCTGGATGTGGATGCTGTCCTGCTGATCGAGGTGGACGGCCACCCGGTTGTGGTGGCGGAAGAGGCCGCCGCTGTGGAGGCGATCTGCAGAAAACATGGATGTTCTTTCTTTCAGACAGCCAAAAACGCCGATGAAGCGCTCAATCTGGCCACTGCCCGGCGCACAGCACTTTCGGCTCTGGCGCGGTTGAAGCCGACCACCATTTTAGAGGACGCCACCGTACCGCGGAGCTGCATTGCCGCCATGCTGAAGGTCATTCAGGATTCCGCCAAAAAACACAATGTCACGATCGGTACATTCGGTCATGCTGGCGACGGCAATCTGCATCCCACCTGCCTTACCGACGAGCGGGACAAAGATGAAATCGCCCGGGCCCACAAGGCTTTCGATGAGATATTCGATGCCGCCATATCCATGGGTGGCACCATCACCGGAGAGCATGGCGTGGGGATGGCCAAGAAGAAATACCTGCCAAGACTCGTTGGCGAATCGGGTATCCGGGTTATGCGGGGGATCAAGCAGGCATTCGATCCCAAAGGGATACTGAATCCGGGGAAAATTTTTTAAGTTGATATCAAGAATGCGTTGACCGTCAAAGGTCAACGGTCAACGTTTAATCCGAGGATTACCATGGACTACGTCAAACTGATAAACTGTATGCGCTGTGGAATGTGCCTTCCCGCCTGCCCCACGTATAAGGAGACATTTCTTGAAACCGCCTCTCCCCGCGGCAGAGTCGCGCTGGTGCGAAAACTTCAGGAAGGCGAGCTGGATCAGTCGGCGCGCCTCCTGGAATATCTGTCGCTTTGCATCGACTGTCAGGCCTGCGCCTCGTCCTGTCCCTGCGGCGTCAATGCCGGCGAGCTGGTGGCCGAGTTCACCTGCGAGCGCAAAGCAGAAGACAGGCTCAGCTTTATGGAAGATCTTGTTCTACGCAAATTGCTGCCCCACCCGGACCGGCTGGAAGCAGCCATTGTGCCGATGCGCCTGTATCAGCGTATCGGGCTGCAAAAGCTGGTCAGAACCCTTGGCATCCTCAAGATGTTTCCCAAGCCGCTGGATCGGATGGAAGGGCTGCTGACCGATCTGCCCGAAAGACCGCTGCGACAGGTGATACAGGCAGATATGCCGGCCAGGGGCGCTGTGCGCGGAACGATCGGGTTTTTTCTGGGATGTGTCATGAGTTTGATTTTCAGCGATGCCAGTCGTGCCACGATCAAGCTGCTGACCTTGCTTGGCTACCGGGTGATCACCCCGAAAAACCAGGTCTGCTGTGGTGCGCCCAACATGCTGTCAGGCGATCTGGCCGGCTTGAAAGATGCAGCCCGCAAAAATGTGAACATTTTCGGGGGCTTCGATCTGGATTTTATCGTCACCGACTGCGGCGGATGCGGGGCCGAGCTGAAAAAATACAGCCACCATCTCAATGAACCATCGGTTGCCTCATTCAGCAACAAGGTGCGGGATATTTCACAGGTTCTGACGATGCATGCCGATGAACTGAAAGCGATCCTTACCCCGCTGCCACTGAAAGTCACTTACCATGACCCCTGCCATATCGCGCATTGTCAGGGGATTCGCAAGCAGCCGCGTGAGCTGCTTAATCTTGTGCCTGGCCTGAAATATACAGAACTGGAAAACGCCGATGCCTGCTGCGGCGGTGGCGGCACCTACAATATCGAAAAGCCGCAGATGGCGGATCTGATCCTGCGGCGAAAACTCGATACCATCCGGGCCACCGGGGCGGAAGTATTGGTGACCGGCAATCCCGGATGTCTGCTGCAGCTTAAAAAAGGTCTGATGGACCATTTGCCGCAGGTCAAGATCATGCATCTAACCGAACTGCTGGCAAAGAGCATCGGTGTTTGACCATCGTTTCGGTTGCGGAGCCGTCAAAAACATTATAATAGAAGGGGAAAACCGTTAACCTTTTTTTGACTGGTGCCCATGAAATTTCAACCGATCAAACCCAAGAAAGTATCCACCCAGATTGCAGATCAGATCCGCGCCTCGATTCTGAGCGGGGATTTTTCACCCGGCGACAAGCTGCCCCCGGAGCGGGAACTGGCGGAAATGTTTGGCGTATCGCGTCCGTCGGTGCGTGAGGCCCTGAACGCGCTGGCATCCTCAGGGCTGGTCAACTCGACTCAGGGAGGCGGCACGGTTGTGATGTCGCTGGTGGAAACATCCTCTGCCAATTCGCTGAGCGGGCTGATCCGCATGCAGCAGGACAGAGCGCTCGATGTCATTGAAGTTCGCAAATGCATGGAGTCCTGGACCGCCTTTTATGCCGCCCAACGGGCCCTGCCCGAGGATATCCGCCGCATGGAGACGATCGTTGCCGGCATGGAGAGCAATCTGGAAGGCTTTCTGCCATCCGAGGACCTGGACGCCAATTTCCATATCCTGATCGCCCGCGCTACGCATAACATTGTCTGGCTTCATCTGATGCAGAATCTGTTTGATGCCATGAAGGAATTCCAGCAATCGGTCTGGCGGGCGGTTTATATGACCGGCGACGATCACCACCTGCTCTACCAGCATCATCGCACCATTTTCGAAGCCATCAAGGCCCGTGCTGCAGACACCGCCCGCGAAGCGATGATGGCGCATCTCACCTTTGCCGAACAGCGCAGCACGGTTTTTATTAAACAGAGTCTATCTCAGGCATAGCCGGTTCTATAGTTTTCCCGACAAAAATTTGGGGTGCGTTATCGGTTGGGGAAAGATAAGAACTCGCTATATCAGGTTCGCGAGATGAAATTGCGGACGTAGGTCGTCCCCCCTCCGAGCATCCTCAGTAACGTCAGAATGCCGACAAGTGACAAGAAAAGGTTGAACAGCCTGAATCTCCCCACCATGGAAAGGTGGTATGACCATCCCGCTAAGGCAGTATTGGTCGCCACCCAGAGTGCCAGAAACAGAATACGGAAGTATCTGGCACTCGCCTGATGTCGAGCCTTCCTGTTTTCGCCGTCTTCATCTTTTTTCCTCCCCTTGGTCCCCCAGCTCAGATCATGGAAGTTGCAGAAGGCGTAGGTCCTGAGTTGAACCTCCATCATGGGATGAAGCAGAAAGAAGGGGAGAGCGACCCTCGCAAAACCGGCAAATGCGTTTTTCGAATGCATTGACGCCAGCAGGAGCCCGGAAAAAAACTCTGTGGCCACGATCGCGGCGAAGAGAAGCGAGTTTCCGAGAACGCCGCCATTACGGAAAAGCAGAAGAATGGCAAAAGCGAAGAGCGCGACCTGAACCGTCCCGGTCATGCAGAAAAGACTCTTTATTACGGACCGGAACCGCTCAAGGGAAAAAAAGACGATCTGCATCAAGGAGAGCGCAGCCAATGCCTCGGCGAGAAAGCCGGCAAGTGCGCAAAGTTCCGCTGGAAATCCGCCGCACACCTTGCAGGTTTCCGATAGAACGAGCGCGAACACGATTGAAAGGGCCGGCAGGGTATATTCCAGAACACAGGTGATCAAAAGGATCGGCGCCCTGAAGAGCAGCAGCGCTCTGTCCCCGAGCCTTTTCTGGCTGTCGATCAGAGACCGGATATTTGCAAGGAACCAGAGATTGCAGGCGAACTCGCTGTTGTTCCAGCGCCTTCTCTGCTGAAGCAGTTCCCCGAGCGACTCGCAGGGGTCGGTGACCGAAATTGCCGAGGGGACATACACCAGCTTCCACAGGTTCTGCGGTCTCGAAATGATTTCAAAGCCCAGGATACGGTCTTCGGCCAGAAACATCGTGGATTGGAACGCATCGAGCCGCCCCAGCCCCCGGAAATAGTTCGAGGCGGGAACCTTGGCCGGATGCGCGCAGGGGAGGCGATCGGGTGCCTCTTGACCGGGTGTCTCCCCCAGCACCGCCCGCAGCCGCAGAAAGCTGAACTGGCCGGGAACCACCGACAGATACCCGGTCAGCACCTCGGCCGGCCAGCCCAACAGGCGCTGGCACAGCACATCCCCGAACTGCCATGCGCGCAGCAGAGCAAAGGGCGCTCTCGTCCGGCTGATCAGAATCATGCTCGCCGCGGCTCCGGCGCGGGGATTCCCCTCGAAAAATCTGTACAGGTTGAATACGGCGTCCTGCCGGGGAGTGGTCCCTGCGTCGATCTGGACGCAGTAGTCAGGTCTGATCTTCCCGCAGATCACGGCGAAGAACCACCAGTGGGAGTCCAGCTTTCCCCGGTTCTCCCGTTTCAGGCCCAGCAACACCTCAAGACCCGTCCCGGCATCTTCAAGCGAAAAACCAACGCCGGGATCGCCCCCCGCTTCGAGAGAGTCGCGCAGGTTGTCCACCCACACCCGGTTTATGCCTTCCCCCTCGGACAGCGAATTCAACTGCGCCTCAATATCCTTCAGCCGCAAGACCCTGCGGCGCATGACCATAGCGTCGATCTCAAAGTCGGCTCTGTCCGTAAGGAACCCGAGATGAGAAAACAGGCGCCTGGCTGACCCGGACAGCCGGTCGACCCCATCGACGATGATGCATACCGAAAATTCGGAATCCCGGAATCCCTCTGCATTACGGCGCAGGCAGACGAGATTCCTGAAGAGCGCGTAGAGCGACACGATGACGGCCGGAGCCGGCTCATTGTAAACTGTCATGCAGCAGAGGATTTTTCGGGTTCCGGCATCTTCTTCCAAAAGATGAACCCCGTCGAACTTTGGAGGTGTGCGGAACCTGCCGTTCATCGGGCTCGCGCCCCCCATCTGCGTATAACGCTGCCTGCGGGGACGGGAAAAGGGGGGGGGCGAGCCGTTAGACATGGATGACCCCTTCGGGTGCCACGTCCCGGGGGGCCGTAACCCCGTGGTAGTGGCAGATCCCGTTGATCTCAAGGTTCTTGAAGCTGCAATCATTTATCGCATGCTCCTTCACAACCTTCAACACCCGCAGGAACAGAGCCGTGTCCATCAGGTGACACCGGGTCAGGCAATTTCTCTGAACGCACTTTCGAAGCAGGTTCTCGTTGCTCCAGTTCGGAATATGCTCCCAGATTCTGCCGTCGAACCCGGGAATCCCTTTAACAATCGCGTGCGAACTATCCAGAAACCTCTTTCCAACCAGGTAATCGGTCTTCGCTACATGGATTACGTAAAAGTTGGTCTGAGGAAAGAAGAGACTTGAAAGGATGGCTTCGAAATCGAACTGGTACTTTTTCATCGCCGCGAAGGCAATTGCGTTGAGAAAATAAAAATCAGCCGACTCAACCTCGATTTCAAGGAGCAGTGGTTCCAACAGGATGTCGTTCGCCCCTTTGCATAGCCATTCAATATCGTTCGCCTTGCAATGATCGAACAGCAGGTTGTCGAGATCCGCAGCCCCAATGGCATGCCCCCTGTTGCGCTCCGAATCCAGCACAATGCAGTCCGGAAAGAAACTCCGCCACATTGCCCTGTTAGCGACCGCCAGCCCGGGATCACCCCCGCAAATAAAATTGGTGGCAACGAGTATCCGACGGAATTCCCCCAGAATCGGCAGGTTCCGTCGGATGTGCCATTCAGCTTTGGCGAGATGGTCACGGTTTCCGATATAACCGATTGTTCCGAACACGCATCTGCGGAGAATTTCTCTGAATTTCATTGCCGAATCGCGCGACGAACCGCCATGTTTATGCTTTTAAGCCGCTTCGCCAAAAACCGCTTCGCCCAGCCCCCCTGATACGTCCTTCATATCCTCGTCGGAGAGTTCGGTTGCTACGTTGACCAGGTCATTTTCCGTCAGTTTTTCCTGCTGCGGTACCGAGGTCTTTTCGGGGGGTGTTTCCTTCTTGTTCGTCATATGATTCTCCTTTGTCCACGGCAACCCGTGGGAATTATAATGCCAGGCAGGGTGATCGGGGCTGCCCGGATGGTCGGCAAGCTGCCCGTCCAGCATCGTCATTTATCCGGGATGAATTGCCACCAATACGGCTGTTGACGGGGTTGCCATTCCTCGACCACAGCCAGTTCCTCGTCGGTGAGTCGCCAGGTTGTCGCCCGCGCCTTGTAGCGGATCAGGTCACCCACTGTTACGTCGAAACCCTCCCGTACAGCGAGACGGACCGCACCGATGGCGTCGGCGGAACACAACCGTTTTCGGAGCAGCGGCTCTGACACAGCCCTTGCCAGAAATGCATTCAACTGTTCGTTTGACATAGGTGTTCAGTGTACACGGAATTGGCTAAAAAGCCAATCCGCAACCGCTTCCGAGTAATAGGCCACATCCCACACGTCGTGGCCGAACCCCGCCAGCTCCGTGTAGCGAACCACCCCCCCCTGTTCCTGCAGCAGGGCCGCAATGTTCCTGGCATCTGCAACGGGGAAGACCGGATCGGCGTCGCCGTGGAAAATCCACACCGGAACATCCCGGATTCGAGTCGCCAGCAGGTTCAGGAACTCGTCATCGCCTTCGGCAACAAGAGGGGGCGCAGTTGGCACCGGGACGCCGGTTCGGCGCGGGCACCGGACGTAGCCGCACACGATGAGGGCTGCGGCAAATCGTTTCGGACTCAGGGAGAGCGCCGTCCAGGCTGCTCTGGCGCCGCTGGAGACGCCGGTCAGGTAGATGCGATCCGGGTCAATGGAATAATCACTCCGGGCATGCGCGAGAACCTTCAGCGCAAACCTGACGTCTGTGGTTGTCCAGACCGACCTGCGCCGAATCTGCGGGAATACGACGAGACCCGGAAAATGTCCGGGATTGCGTCGTATCGCGCTCCCCAACTGGTACTCGGTCGGCAGAAGCGCATCGTCCCCCCCTTCCCCTGCGCCATGCAGAAACAGGATCACCGGCCACCCCCTTTCCGGGGTGTAGCCGGATGGAACATAGACCTGATAGAGTTTCTGACCCTGGCCATGACGAATGGAGCGGGTGATGAAACCTGTGGGGGTGAAACTTTTGGTACTATCCATACTGAAAACCATTCTTTTTATAAAAAAATGTTAAAAAAAATGATATATTGTGTCAAAAGTTTACGAAAGCATAATTTAATAACCCTTTATTTATGGCATTTCAACGTGCTTCCGGGAATTGCTGAATAAACATGAATACTGATACTATTGGGAATCTATCGGAATTTTCCCCTCTGGAGGTCGATTTTCGCGACGCCCTGCTGTCTTTGTACCGGGGAGAACCGCAACGCGGCGCGGATGGCCTCCTGTACCAGATCGACGAAACCACGAGGATATCGGTCGCGGAGGGGATGACGCTCCGTGCGCTCTGTCTGGAGAACGGTGTTACGTCTTCCCTCGAAGTCGGCCTGGGTTACGGATTCAGCACCCTCTTCCTGCTGGCGGCACATGTCGGTCGCGGCGGAGGCAGCCATACAGCGATCGATCCGTACCAGACCACCGATTGGCACGGAATCGGCGCTACACAGGCAAAGGCTCTGGTTAATACCCCATTGCGTTCGGCACCTGTCTCGTTTGAATGGATCGATGACTGCTCACACCGTACCCTGGTTGATCTCGAGCGGATGGGACGCGCGTTCGGCCTCATCTTCATCGATGGCTACCACCGGTTCGACGACGTCCTTGTCGATTTCTACCTCGCCCAGAGGCTCTGCCAGCCCGGCGGTCTGGTTGTGTTCCACGATATGTGGCTGGAAAGTATCCAGGCGGTAACATCCTTTATCCGGCACAATCGCAACGAATTCTCCGAGGTCACGACTTTCTGCGAAAACATCTGCGTTTTCCGGCGTGTCGCCGATGACAGGCGCGACTGGTCGCATTTCATCGACTTCCCGCACCCGAAGCCCTCCGCGCATCTGCTCCGCCACAAGCAGGAAGCCGTTAAATTGCTCCATGCCCCAGTTGACCTTCGCGTTGGTCATCCCTTTGGGGCGCACTGACGGTCGGCAACCAATCCACTATCCCCTGCTTCGCGAGCCACGCCAGGGACATGCGGACAAAGGGGTGGCGCCCTGCGGGGAAAGAAGAGAGAAGCACCGTCACGGACAGCGATCCCTGTTCCCGAAGGAGGTCGATCAACCGCTTCGCCTCCGGCAGGGTGCCGCGCAGGCCGGGGAACAGGTGGTCGAGGGCCGCGGTCCTGCCGGCGCCGAGCGGGTCGTCAGACGCTCCGGCCGAGAGCCGAAAGCGCAGCTCCGGTTCCATGACCGCGCTCGGATGGCCGCGGAAACCCTCGAACGGGTCGCCCCGCAGGGGGTTCATCCGGTGGGTCGAAGCACAACCGGCTCCTGAAGCGGAAAGAGCCGCAAGCCGTCGCTCGGCAAGTTCGCTGAAGAGCTCATTATATTGGGCGACGATCACCGGCCAGGAAAACAGATCGCGTACTCTCTGCCTGCCTGCGGATCCCATCCTGCGACGGAGTTCGGGAGAGCGGATCAGGTTCGCCAGAGCTTCTGCAGCACGGCCGACATGAACGGCCGTGTGCTGGGCGACTGCACCGACATACTGGTAATAGCTCACCATCTCGAAGGACTGGAGGTGTGCGAGCGTCTCCCCCAGGCATCCCCCCGGGGAGCCGAGCGTCGGAATCAGGAATCCGTCCACCTTGTCGCGGACGATGGAGCGGTAGCCGTCCCAGTCGCTGACGACGAGTGGCAGACCGGCGGCCATGGATTCTGTGAGCGCCTGGCCGAATGTTTCGAGAATGGTGTCGGACAGCGACAGGAATATGTCCGCTGCCGCCCAGCATCCGGCCACGGTGGCCGCGTCGTTCCCGTCGAGGAAGAGGACGTTGACGTTTGGCGCATGGCATCGTGCCGCCTCCTCGAACCGGGAACGATCCTTTTCTCCTCCGGGAAACCATCCCGCCATGATGAAATGCGTTTTGGCACCGGAAATCCGCTGTGCCGCCTCGACCGCCTTGAGCATGGGTTGCGGGAAAGCCTTGTCGGAGAACGACAGGCGCCCGAGGAAGAAAACAACCACATCGGACATGGCGATGCCATATACGTTGCGGATGGTTTTCCGGGCATCGGCATCCTCCCCCCGAGCCTGCAACCCCTCCAGATCGACCCCCAGCGGAATGACCGGCAGAGCAGGCTTTGGCAGGCGGAGAGCGCCGGTTCGTTCCCGCAGGTACTCCTCCCATCTGTCGAAGGTACGCTGAACGGCAAGCTGCAACGAGGGGGAGGTGCAGATAAGCGCATCCCAGTCATGCAGAGGCGCCAGCGCCGATTTCATCATCAGTTCGCGGTGGGTCGGGGAAGCGAAGGCAAAGATTGTTCCGATGATGCTGTAGTCGTGATCTGCGGCGGAATGACGCCTGATCCACGCTAGTTCCGAGAGATATGGCTGTCCCGAAAGGAGGATACCCCCTCTGGACGGAACCTCGGTCGAAAGGGGGGAGCCAGAGCTGAGAACGACCCCGACGTCGGTTCCGGATGACAGGAGTTCACGGGCGAGTCGATCAGTCGGGAGAGGCTCAAGGCTCTGCACGTGAATGCCACGGTACCCACCATGACGCGCGAGAGCCCGGAACACTCCGGCGTTCGCGACTTGGCGGCCGTAGGGGTTCACAGGGGGCGTCACCATGCCGCGAGGAAGATGGATCGTCAGTATTTCAGGCAAGCTCTTCAAGTTCGCTGTCATGATTGCAGAATTTCATCTGCTGAACCACCGTGAAAAAAGGATAAGGATGTCGAGTTATTGACTACGCCCCTCTCAGCACGATGAAAGTTCGCAGCAGCTTGCTCTTGGGCGTCCCGCCATCGGAACCATCCGGGAATCTCAGTCCAGTGCATGGCACCTCCCTACACGGCTAAACATGGAATAAGGAGCTGTTTTTTCAACGACTGTATATCACCGGAAATGAGATTGGGTCAAGGGAATTTCGGGGCTTTTTGGAGGACATCGGGAACCCCATCCGGGAAGATTCTATCTGCCGTCATTATGCAGACAGGCATAGTCGAATCCTTTAACACTCCTTATCCAATCGGCACTTCTCAATAAGTTGAGTGATAGGGCGGGCTGTTTGACCAGTCCATTCTGGCCGCTGCCGGGGAAGGGGCGGACCAGTGTTACAGCATTGGTTATCTCCAGAGCCCGCAGATGACTTTCAACCGTGGGGCGGGTAATGCCGACAGCGGCAGCGGTCCGGGTCACTTCAAACGGGCCTCCACTCTGGCGAAACAGATATTCAAACAGCGCTATGTAAAGTAAGTTTGCATGATATTTCAAAACGACTTATATATAGACTTTGGTATTTTTCTGAAGGTCTATAGACATTGGCAATTGAACCAGTTCCGTTATTTTTCCCACCAGAAATGAAGAAAATTATGAAATATGCCCGTCTTAACCATTTCGCAGGTGGATATATCGTAGGGGTTGCCTTATTATTTCTGAGCGCATGCGCTCCCGTAGGTCCGGGTCACCATCCGCCCGCAACAGCGAGATCCGCCCAGTGGCAAACGCCACTACGTGGAGGTCTCGCCGATGAGCCCATCGATCGGAAGGTGCTGTCTCACTGGTGGCACCTGTTGAATGATCCGTTGCTATCGAAATTGATCGATCAGGCCGTTACGGAAAATCTCGATCTGAAAGAAGCCCGCAGCCGGGTGCGGGAGGCCAGGGCCCGCCGCGGCAGCGCCGAAACCGGGCTGTTTCCCCATGTGGATGCTTCCGGCCAGATGACGCAACTGAAGGGAAGCAAAGAAACTGGGGCCGGCACGGTGCGAAGTCTCTTTACCGCCGGCTTCGATGCCGGTTGGGAAGTGGATTTTTTCGGCGGCGTGCGCCGTTCCATCGAGGCTGCCGATGCGGATATCCAGGCCGCGCAGGCCAACCTGCGGGATGTACGGGTTACCCTGGCCGCCGAAGTGGGGCTTAACTATGTGGAGATGCGAACCTATCAGGCCCGCCTGATTATGGCGGAAGACAATCTGAAAGCCCAGGAAGACATGTACGATTTGATCCGTCAGCGTTTCGAAGCGGCACTGAGTGACGCGCTTTCGATGGAGCAGGCACGATACAATGTGGAAAACACCCGATCTCAAATTCCCTCACTTCGTTCAGGGCTGGAAGCTTCCAAAAACCGGATTGAAGTCCTTCTCGGAAAGATTCCCGGACAGCTTCGTGCTGAACTGACACCGGTCGCGCCAATTCCCGTCACCCCGCCGCGCGTGGCAGTGGGGATTCCGGCAGACTGCATTCGGCAGCGGCCGGATGTCCGCCGCGCAGAATGGGAACTGGCCGCCCAGACCGCCCGGATCGGCGTGGCCACCGCCGATCTCTATCCCAAATTTTCGCTGCTGGGGTCCATCGGGATCGAGACACTGACCATCGCCGGAGTCGCGTCTTCGGACGATCTGATCTACCGTATCGGCCCCCAATTTTCTTGGCGTGTTTTCGATGCGGGCGCCATCCGCCGGAACATTCAGATTCAATCGGCCCTTCAGGAACAGGCGCTGGCCCGATACGAATCCGTTGTTCTCAAAGCGTTGGAGGAAGTTGAAAATGCCTTGAAGGCTTATGCCGAAGAGCAAAACCGCCGGGATGCCCTGATACAGGCAAGTCAGGCCGCCGATAAGGCCATGACCCATGCGCAGGAAAAATTCAGGGCGGGTCTCATCGCCTTCTATGATGTTCTGGATGCCCAACGATCCCTTCTTTCCTTCGAAGATCAACTCGCTCAAAGTGAGGGGACCGTCACCGCCGATCTGATCGCTCTCTACAAGGCCCTGGGCGGCGGCTGGGAAGAAAAGCTTGATTAACCTCCGCCTTCATACCATCTGCCGTCTGGCCAACTGCTGAAAAAGTCCGGGTTCTGCGATCAGTTTGGAAAATGTTCCGGTCTGCACAACCCGTCCGGCTTCCAGAACGTAGATTCGGTCGGCATGGACAATGGTCGAAAGCCGGTGGGCAATGACGATCCGGGTGGCGTTGAGCCGTTCCAGACTGTCGGAAACATGGGCCTGGGTTTCGTTGTCGAGAGCGCTGGTGGCTTCGTCGAAGATAACGATTTTCGGATTGCGCACCAGGGCGCGGGCGATCAGGATGCGTTGCTGCTGTCCGCCCGATACCGCACCGGCATACATGAGGGTATGCATCCCCATGGGCATGGCCGCGATATCCGCGTCGAGCCCGGCCATCCGGGCCGCTTCCCATGCTGGAATTCAGAGCTTCGAAATCCTGCGATCCGATGCATATTATTATGTGAACAAGACACCGCTCATCAAAAAACTGTTGGATCAGGGCCGATATTCGAGAGGCTCTTGTAAACGGAGACCATATGAAACATCGGGCTGACTCACCGCATGAAAGAAAAGGCTGAACTGGTTCAGGCCGTGGTGACAACAGTCTGCAGCATGGAGGATGTGCTGCGGTATGTCGTTGATTTGACCCTGCGGCTAACGTTGAAAATACCGGGGCCGATGTACTGGTAACCGACTGCCCGGGTTGCGTGCTTCAGCTCCGGGGGGGGGATGGACAAGCGAAACAGCCGGGTTCGGGTTCAGCACATAGCGGAAGTGGTGGCTGAGAATCTGAAGGACTCATGAGTCATTTTTCATATCAACTTGATGTTATTCTGAAAATTAATTATACCGCGACCCCGGTTTTGCGATGGGAGCCACTATGAAAAAACTGCCGATTGGAATTCAAAGCTTCGAAAAGATCCGCAGCGATGATTATTATTACGTGGACAAAACCCGCCATGTTTACGATCTGGCCAACAGGGGCAATTATTATTTTCTGTCCCGCCCTCGTCGATTCGGCAAAAGTCTGTTCATAGACACCCTGAAGCAGGCATTTTCCAGAAAAAAAGAGTATTTCGGCGGTCTGTATCTCGAAGATCACTGGGACTGGGAAGTGTGCTATCCCGTCATCAGCCTCAGCTTTGGAACGGGCGTGCTGGAGAGCCGCAGCGATCTGGATAACGCCATCTATTCCATGCTGCAGGAACAAACCGACCTGCATGAGCTGACCCTCGAAGAATCCGCTATTCCCTTTAAATTCCGTGAACTGATCATCAAACTTCATAATCGGCATCGACAAAAAGTTGTAATTCTCATCGATGAATACGACAAACCGCTTCTGGATAACATCGAAAATGCCGATATGGCCGCAGCGATGCGCAATGGTCTTAAGAATTTATATTCGGTGATCAAGGATTGCGACCCGTATCTGAAATTTGTATTCCTCACCGGCATATCCAAATTCAGTAAGGTGAGTCTCTTCAGTGTGTTGAACAATCTTCAGGATATCTCGCTGGATTCACGGTACGCTACGATATGCGGCTATACCCAGGACGAACTGATATCGGTATTCGCCGATCAGCTCGAGAATGTCGATATCGGCAAGGTAAAGCAATGGTATGACGGATATCATTTTCTGGGAGAAAACGTTTATAATCCATTTGATATCCTGCTGTTTCTGGACAACCGGGAGTTCCGCAACTACTGGTTTGAAACCGGCACGCCCACGTTTTTGATGAAGCTCATTCAAGAAAGACAGTATTCCGCACTGGATATCGAGTCGATTCAGGCATCCGAAGCCGTCATCGGCAGTTTCGATTTAGATATGATCGAGATAGAAACGCTTTTGTTTCAAACCGGATACCTGACCATCAAAGATCATGAAATCATCCTGGACAACACCGTATATCGTCTCGGCTATCCCAATACAGAAGTGAAAGTCAGTTTCACGGCATACCTGCTGAACTATTTGACCCACTCCCGAAAAGACAGCGAACGAAACAAGTATGCGCTGTACCAGGCGTTATTGCTGCCGGATTTCGAAAAAATCCGCACCGTGTTTCATGCATTTTTCGCATCCATCCCCCACGACTGGTACCGCAAAAACGAAATCGCCAGATACGAAGGCTATTACGCCTCGATATTTTACTGCTATTTCACGGCACTGGGGCTGGATGTCACGGCAGAAGACGCCACCAGTCATGGCCGGATCGATCTGACAGTCAAACTCAAACGGCGGATATTCATTCTGGAGTTCAAGGTGGTGGGTCTCGACACCGGAAAAAACAGTGCTTTGGAGCAGATCAAGACAAAGGGCTATCACGAAAAATACCGGGCCGATGCCGATGAGATATTTATGATCGGGGTGGAATTCGATCGCACGGAACGCAATATCGTGCGGTTTGAATACGAAACCGTCCCTCTTTTTTCCTCGACAAAATCGATCTCTTGCCGGTTCTCCGGGCTCCATAAATAACAACCACTTTGCCGGGAGTCAGGGCCGTCCTGAGTGTATCCAGTTGTTTCTGATGTATGTACATATCAACTCCGTCAATCAACAGACGGAATTATACATAATTCAGTCAATTGATCAACGGAATTTCGATCTTTAAAGAATTTGATCAGGGTTTCATGTTTCGGCAGCGATGTTGGATATGCCAATTGCATCCGGAAAAGCCGATGATTATTTCAAAAATGCATTTGAATTAACGAAAGAAATCGGCGATAAACGACATCTGGGAATGGTAACCTGGGCTTGGCCGGGTTCATGTACCAACGCCGGAGAAACAGTGAGAACCTGGATCCTGAGGATATTCATGAAATCATGGATGGCTGCTTTAAAATCCTGATGGATGAAATCCACCAACGCGAAGGCACCATCAACCGGTTCACCGGAGATGGGGTCATGACCCTTTTCGGCGCCCCCCTGGCCCATGAAGACCATGCGCAGAGAGCTTGCCATGCTGCCCATTGCCATTCAATCCCGGATGGCGGAATACGGAAAGCAATGCCCAGCCGGGGAGCATTTTGGCAACAGACCAGATTTATCGCCAGACAAAGGAGTTTATTCATGCCTTTCCATAAATATCTTTAAAAATTCTGATGGAGAAACGATAAGGGTATCAACAAGTTGTTGTGCATCTTGGAAATCGTTATCACCAGTGACCAAAACATCAGCGTTTGTAAATCGGGCACATGATAAGAATTTCGAATCTTTCAAATCTCTTTGGAAATCTATCGTTATGTTCGGCTCACAAAGAGTAATGGATTCATATAATAATTCAGTCCATTGCTGTATGAATTCCGCCGTAAAATTGAATTTTTTTCGATGCAATACGCCTCGATATTCGTCCATGATTGCGGGCGATGCCATCCATCTCCAATCATATTGAGCGATGATCCACAGAATAACAGCTTCAGGTTTGGAGTTTCTCAACATTGCGGAAATCAGAATGTTTGTGTCAATCAAGACTTTCATGCGCCTTTACGGTAGGCATCAATTTCAGCGGCAATGTCCGCTTCGGTAATTTCCATTGCTTGTGGCAAGGTTTTCGTTTCTTTAAGCAAGGAACGCCATTTTTGAATTCTTTGTTGGCGTTGAACGGAATCATCTTGTGTACCTGGTAAAATCATAATGAATTTGGCGCGGCGGCCAAACCAGGGCCGACAGGAAGATGGTAGTCTCGCATTGACGACAAGTCCGTCCGGGGTAATGTCTGCTTCAATTTCAAGGGTTTTCATAAGTTCCTGTTCTTCATGATTTTTGTATTCGATACAATTTGACATATCTCACTTTCGGTTTCATCGAGCGGAAAAGTATACCCATTGAATATAATATGGATAGGCACTTATCAAGAAATTTTAATTGCAGTGATCATCGCACATTGAATCTGTCCTTGGAGAAACAGTCATGTTCACCGATGTGGAGGGATTTACATCGCTTTCGGAGAAGCTGGATCCCGAGGATATTCATGAGATATTACAGGAAGCATCCGTCATCGGCCGGGATTTTTTTTACGAAATATTAAAAAGGATATCGGAGATTAAAGAGCGCATCGACGGTGAGCTTACCCAACTGGAGCGGCTCGATTTGATCCGCACCCGCATCGATTATGGTTAAAAACATCGGCTTTCTGATAAAACACGTTCCCTTCGCAGCCAAAAAAGCCGAAGCGCATTTCAACAAGGCAATTGAATTAATGAATGAAATCGGCGCTAAAGGGCTTATTGGACCGGCTTATCTGAGCCTTGCAAAGTTCTATATAGCGACCAAAAGATCGGAACAAGTCAAGGAAATCACCTGCCGTATCTTTGGCGAGGTATCCAGAATCGTGGCCGGTTACGACGGGTTCATCGAAAAATACGCCGGTGATGCCGTCATGGCCATATTCGGTGTTCCCAACGCTCATGAAGATGATCCCGTCCGGGCCGTCAAGGCCGCCCGAGAAATCCACCAGGCGGTCGATGCCATCAAGCCCGGATGTCGAAAAGAAGATCGGCTGCCCCATTCCCATGCACAGCGGTGTTAACACCGGCCAGGTAGTAACCGGCGAAGTGGATATGGAATAGAGGTGCCCACGGGGTTGAGGGAGACACCGTCAACCTGGCGGCCCGCCTGAGCGCTCTGGCAAAACCGGGACAGATACTGATCGACGGCGGCACCTGCCGGCAGATGAAAGGGTATTTCGCCTGCGAATTTGTGGAGACAACCACCGTCAAGGGAAGAAGCGAGCCGGTGCAGGTGAACAGTGTCGTTTCGGAACGGGATAAACCGGTCGCCATCCGCAGGCTTTCGGGCGTTCGTGCGGAGCTGATCGGCAGAGATGCTGAAATGGCCGAACTGCGCGAAGCGGTGGAGAATCTGAGACGGGGAAGGGGCAGTATCTTTTCGATCTGCGCCGCCGCAGGGCCCCATTACATTTTTATGCTCCACACAACGATACCGCTTGAACAGTAGCTTGATAAATGGCATTTATGATGTACAATTACAATGTAAAATATCATTGGAGATGTCATAAAGCATGAATGCCGAACAACCCCACTACATCCCGAGACTATTGACCCCTCCCGATCGATCTTTCTTTTTATTCGGACCCCGCGGAACCGGCAAGAGCACCCTGCTTCGACAGATTCTCCCGGAGGCGCTTTACCTGGACCTTCTCGATGCTTCCCTGTATCTGTAAAGGCGCTTCATGCCGGAGAGATTTTCTAAAATAAAAGGAATAAATGAACCCCGCATTGAATTATCATAACGATCCGACTGATGTGCAAATCACCGTCGAATCCTCACTAACCATCGATTCCGGCAGAAAACCGGCCGGCGCGGACGCCGGTCCAGCACATAACCCCATCGATAGCTTCAATCCAGTTGTCTCCGCCACGCTGACAGCCTGCACCATGGATGACACAGGCATTTGGCACATGACATTGGCATTCGTGGAAAACGGCCTGAAACGATCTGGCTGTCTCCGGGTTCCCGCTTATCTTGCCGACAGTGCCCGTGCGGCATCGGATATCCTTCATGCCGTCTCTTCCTGTGAAAAATCACCGGATATCGGCATCAATCTCCTGAATGTTCACGATGCTTCGGGGCAATTCCGATTTCCCGACGATTTGAAGGACGCCGGCGACCGGTATCCGCTGATCGTGGTGCAACCGAACTATCTGGTCAACGTCACGGCACTGACACAATTCGATTACTGCCCGCGCAACTACCTGATGGACCGCTATTCTTTTCCTGAGACCCACCAGGCCCTCCTGCGCGGGGCCCTCGTTCACAGCGTGTTCGATTTCATGCTCCGACATCCCGGCGAACGGCAGGGATTGATCGAACACTGTCACAGGGAATTGGACCGCCAGTTACCCGCACTGACCATGCAGAACCTCTCCGCAGAAGCGCATTACCAGGATGCACGGGATCATCTGAATGCATTGGCGCAGGGCGCCTGCAAAACCCTGAACGGGGCATCGTTTCAAGATATGTATGTCGAACGATATGTGATCAATCCCGATCTGGGCCTGAAAGGGAAAATCGATGCATTGGTCAGGAAAACAAACGGCGCGTGGCAGGCGATCGAACTGAAAACCGGCAAGTCATGGGGCGCCAAAGTCAATACCGGACATGCCTTCCAGGTTGGCGCCTATCATCTGCTGCTGACCCAGCTCGGCATCGGACCGTTAGACCCGCCGTGCGTGGTTTACACCGGCAATCAGGTGAAACTGATGCGGGATGGGGGGCAGCCGCTGCCTGCCGATACGATGATCAAATCCCTGCCGTTCAAGGCTGAAACGGCCATCCAGATGATGAATTTGCGCAACGAGCTGGTACGCATCGACTTTACAGGAGCCCTTGATTTCAATACCAATCAAAACAAATGCAAGGCCTGTGTTCGGCTGGGCAAGGCATCGTATTGCATCCGTCTTCACACACTCGGACTGACCGGAGGCACGTTGCCGTCGGCACATTTAAAACCCATCATCGCCGAAACGTTTATCGAAGAAAAGCACATCGAAGCCTTCCGCGTAATGAATCACGCACTGCTGGAGGAATATCGGGCCATCCGCCTTCAACAAGGCAGGCTGCTTCAGGACGGTACGGAAATCCGCATCGCCCAGGGCGTCTGCCTTCCGGTGGCACGTTCCGGTTCCATGGCGCAGGAAGGCCTGCTTGAACTGCGATTCCCCCAGGAAAACAATTCCGAACTCCGGGAAGGCGATCCCTGTTTTCTGAGTGATGCGGCAGGGCCTGTGTGGGGGTGCTGCATGGAAGTTTTCATCAGCAGCATCGGCAAAACCCAGGCAGTTGTCACCTTGCCCCAGGATATCGAAACATTGTGGTTTGAACCGGCTTACCTCGATGCCCATACGCCGGAAGCCGCCTTTTCGCGGAATTTTGCCGCAATTTTCTCACTGTGGGCCTGTCCTGAAACCTCCGGGAAAACCCTGGGGGCGATTCGGAGATTTCTGGCCGGCGAGCCAAGACCTTTCAGACCCAATCAACCGGTTCCGTATGATGCGGTGGATATTGATCCCCCGCCTTTATCGATGCAACGCCGCGCCGTCGAAATGGCATTGGGGCTTCAAGACATCCTGCTCATTCAAGGCCCGCCCGGAACCGGCAAAACCTACACATTATCGCTCATCGTCAAAGCCCTTGCCGCAACGGGCAGCCGCATCGCCATCGCAACATACACCCACCGGGCAGCAGATGAGGTGCTGACCAAGTTGTCATCCATCGCACCCGAAGTCGAGATCAGAAAACTGGGCCGTGTAGAAAATGTATCCTCCCGGCATGCCGAGAAGTGTCTCGAACAGATTCTCGATCGTTCAGACACGGATTTCACCCGATCCGCCCCCAAAGAGATGTTGTCGGATCTGGCTTCCCGTCAGGCGGAGTTGAAAACCATGCTGCATCACCGATGCGTGTATATCGGTACAACCCATGCATGGCTTTCCGGGCAGTACGACACCCTGCCGGGGTTGATGACTTCCGATGATTCAACGCTTTTTGATGTCGTCATTGTGGACGAGGCGTCTCAGATCATCACCCCCAACATCATGGGCGTGTTGAGGCTTGCCCATCGGTGGATTCTGGTAGGTGACCACAAACAGCTTCCCCCTGTGGTTGCAGGTGAAGCGTCTGCAAGTCTCGAAAAAACGCTTTTTGAACGTATCGCCGAAGATACATCCGTGCAGGAAAATATTTTGGTTCGACTCGATACGCAACACCGCATGCCGGCAGTGCTGTCCGATTTTATCGGAGTTACATTCTATGGCGGCAACCTGCGCACCACCGATGGGTGCTCCCTGCGCGAATGTCCTGTCATGATCGATCACCCGTTGATGGAACAAAATGGCTGTATCGGATTGGTGCACATCGAACCGTCTGCTGCGGATGCCTCCTTGAAGCAGTCCTCCGAAGAATCCCTTTGGATTGCGGAGATGATCCAGACCCTGATCGATGGCGGCTGGCCGTTGAGATATGCCGACGGAAAGCCCACCATCGGCATCATCGCGCCTTACCGGGCCCAGGTGGCGCTGCTGAGACGCACCCTGGAACAGCGCTTCGAGGGGCGGGTGGAATCGGCGTTCTGGAATCAGATTGTCGATACGGTCGATCGTTTTCAGGGGGATGAGCGGGACATCATGATGCTATCGCTTTGCATGCATCCGGGCAGCGATACGATTCCCCGGATCTATCAGGATGAACGCCGCATCAACGTGGCTTTGTCTCGTGCCAGAATGAAGCTGTGGATCATCGGATGCATCGAGGAGATGCAGCGCGTCCCGGTGTTCAAGGCGCTTAAAGAACATACGGAAACGCGGAATGGATTACCGGCGAAATGCGGTTTTTGTTGATCATGAATGAAAGTTGGGTAGAATGATTCATTTCCGAAGCAACCTGTTCGGAACAGTTTTTGGCCCAATAACTGCTTTTTCGACGGCAATAAGAAGCGCTTTGCAAGAAATCGATGATTCCGCGATCCGTTTTTCGCGATGGGAGCCACCATGAAAAAACTGCCTATTGGAATTCAAAGCTTCGAGATCATGCGATCCGATGCGTATTATTACGTGGACAAGACACCGCTCATCAAAAAGCTGGTGGATCAGGGCCGGTATTTTTTTCTGTCCCGCCCCCGTCGATTCGGCAAAAGTCTGTTCATAGACACCCTGAAGCATGCATTTTCCGGAAAAAAAGAGTATTTCAGCGGGCTGTACCTCGAAGATCATTGGGACTGGGATGTGTGTTATCCCGTCATCAGCCTCAGCTTCGGAACCGGTGTTGTCAACAATTCCGATCACTTGGAAACCATCATCGTTTCGTTGATGGATGAAGTCGCCCGTCGTTACGGAATCAAGATCGAAGGAGAATTGTCGAGCTTGAGATTCCGCGAACTGATCATCAAACTGCATGATCAGCATCGGAAAAAAGTGGTGATTCTGATTGATGAATACGACAAGCCGATTCTGGATAACATCGAAAATTCAGATATTGCCAGGAACATGCGTGAATGTCTGAAGAATTTCTATTCAGTGATCAAGGATTGTGACCCGTATCTGAAATTTGTATTCCTCACCGGCATATCCAAATTCAGTAAGGTGAGCCTCTTCAGTGTGTTGAACAATCTTCAGGATATCACGCTGGATTCCCGGTATGCGGCAATCTGTGGCTATACCCATGATGAACTGATTTCTGTCTTTGCCAATCAACTTGAGAATGTCGATATCGGCAAGATAAAGCACTGGTATAACGGATATAATTTTCTGGGAGAAAATGTCTATAATCCATTCGATATCCTGCTGTTTCTGGATAACCGGGAATTTCGCAACTACTGGTTTGAAACCGGCACGCCGACATTTTTGATAAAGCTCATTCAGGAGAAACAATATCCGGTTCCCAAAATCGAACGGGCTATTGCCACCGATCAACTGCTGGGAAGCTTCGACATTCACCATATCGAGGTGGAAACCTTATTGTTTCAAACTGGTTATCTGACCATCGGCAGTATCAGAACGGTTTTGGATAGCAATGTCTATACCCTGGTCTATCCCAATTTCGAAGTCAAACGCAGCCTGACAGATTTCATTCTGGGATATTTGACCCGCAATATGCCGGCCAAAGAGGAAAACAAGCTCTCCCTGCTGGATATTCTGTTGACGCCGGATATGGATCGGCTGCGAGATCTGTTTCACAGTTTTTTTGCGTCCATCCCCCACGACTGGTACCGCAAAAACGAAATCGCCAGATACGAAGGCTATTACGCCTCGGTTTTTTACTGCTATTTCACGGCACTGGGGCTGGATGTCACGGCAGAAGACGCCACCAATCACGGAAGGATCGATCTGACGGTCAAGCTCGAACGGCGGATATTCATTCTGGAGTTCAAGGTGGTAAATCTTGACACCGGAAAAACCAGTGCTTTGGAACAGATCAAGACAAAGGGCTATCACGAAAAATACCGGGCTGATGCCGATGAGATATTTCTGATCGGGGTGGAATTCGATTGCAAGGAACGCAATATCATACGGTTTGAATACGAAACGATTTGTACGGGGTCGGACAAATGTGGCACTGGTTCAGAGGAGGTTACCATTTCAGAGAAGAAGCATAGATGCAGTATCTGAACATATTCTCGGCGAAATATATGCTCAAACCGCCACTGAGGACTGCGAAGCTTAGCCCTATCTTGAACAGGCCAATGAATTGTTGGCGTCTTTGCCATGAAAATGCTACAGTTTAACCATGAAAAAATGGCTATTGGAATTTAGAGCTTCGAAATCCTGCGATCCGATGCATATTATTATGTGAACAAGACACCGCTCATCAAAAAACTGTTGGATCAGGGCCGATATTCGAGAGGCTCTTGTAAACGGAGACCATATGAAACATCATGAGCTGACTTACCGCATGAAAGAAAAGGCTGAACTGGTTCAGGCCGTGGTGACAACGGTCTGCAGCATGGAGGATGTGCTGCGGTATGTCGTTGATCTGACCCTGCGGCAGAACGGCAAAAGCCTTGTCGCTCCCTGTCTGGATTCGCAGAATCGCCAGGTGCTGGAAACATTTTGCAGCGCTGCCGGCCTGACGTTTCTGCATCCGCCGCTCAGAAATCATTTGACAGACATCCACACAGCCCTGACCCATGCCGACTGGGCCATTGCCGAAACCGGCACCCTGGTTCTGAATTCCGCATCCGAAGACTTGCGGATCGCCACCATGCTCAGCGAAACCCATGTCGCCTGGATTCCGGCTTCCCGGATTCTGCCCGATGCAGTGGCACTATCAGACAGATTGATTGAGACGATGAAATCCCCGCCGGGCTACATGTCCTTTATTACCGGCGCCAGCCGGACCGCAGACATCGAGCGGGTGCTGGCCATCGGTGTTCACGGCCCCCAGACGCTTCACATTCTCATCATGGAGGAAAATCCATCATGATTCAGACCGCCCAGGATATGAAAACCTATCGAGACCGGATCAGAGCCGCCCTGGAAAACCGGTTTCTGCGAAAGGCTTTGGACAATTTTGCCTCGGCCTACAAGGTATCCCGCGCCAAAGCCTTCGAGGGGATCGATCTGGAGACGTTGAAGGATCAGATCGCCACAGGCAAAGACCAGGCACTGACGCAACTGGAACTTTTGTTTAACCGGTTCAAGGCTGAAGCCGAGGCTGCGGGTGCTGTGGTTCATCTGGCCCGAACCGCTCGGGAGGCCAACGAAATCATCGCAAAAATCGGCAGGAACAATGGGGTGACGTCCATTGTCAAATCCAAATCCATGACCGCTGAAGAAACCCATTTAAATGATCATCTCGAAGCCGAGGGTTTCAACGTGACGGAAACCGATCTGGGGGAGTGGATCATTCAACTGCGGCACGAAGGCCCTTCCCACATGGTCATGCCAGCCATCCATCTTTCCCGGCAGCAGGTGGGAACCCTTTTCGGCGATGTCACCCAAACGCCGGTCGATCTGGAAGACATCGACCGCATGGTCAAGGTGGCCCGAAAAGAACTTCGACCGGCCTTTCTAGCCGCAGACATGGGCATCAGCGGCGCCAACCTGGCCATTGCCGAAACCGGCACTTTGGGGATCATCAGCAACGAAGGAAATGCTCGGCTGACCACGACACTCCCCCGGGTGCATGTGGCTCTGGTGGGGCTGGATAAACTGGTACCTGATCTTTCGGCGGCGCTTCGCATCATCCAGGTACTCCCCAAAAACGCCACGGGTCAGGCCTTGACCTCTTATGTCACCTTTATTACCGGGGCGGTGGAATGCGGGGCGTCTGATTCCGGGAAAAAAATCCTTCACATCGTGTTTCTGGATAACGGCCGGCTCGATCTGGCCAAAGATCCGGTTTTTTCAGAGGCGCTTCGCTGCATTCGCTGCGGGGCCTGCTCGAATGTCTGCCCGGTTTATGGCAAGGTTGGAGGCCACACCCTGGGGCATGTCTATATCGGGGCGATCGGCCTGATCCTCACTTATTTTTATCACGGAAAAGACAACGCCCGGGCCATTGTCCGGAACTGTCTGAATTGCCAGGCCTGTAAATCTGTATGTCCGGTCAACATCGATCTACCTTATCTCATCAAGAAAGTGTACGCCAATATTTTAAAGGACGAAGGTACGCGTCCTGCCAAAAACACCGTTCTGTCAACGGTGATGAAAAACCGCTATCTCTTTCATTCACTGCTCAAGATGGCATCCACCCTGCAAAAACCCCTGGTCCAAAAAGAGGCGGGCGTGTTGCGGCACTTGCCGTTTATTTTTGGAAAAGCCCATGAGTTTAGAACGTTGCCAGCACTTGCCAAAAAATCGTTCCGGGATCAGTGGCCGAAAATCCGCCCGCAAATCCAAAATCCCAAATACCGGGTGGCGCTGTTTGGCGGATGTGTCGTGGATTTTGTGTCGCCGGAGCAGGCGCTTTCCCTGGTCCGCCTGCTGACCCGCTACAATGTTCAGATGGAATACCCCATGGGCCAGAGTTGTTGTGGATTGCCGGCCATGATGATGGCGGAAGAACAAACCGCTATGGCTGTGGCTGTTCAAAATCTGGATGCCATGGACCCCGATCGTTATGATTATATTGTTGTGCTGTGCGCCTCTTGCGGGTCGCATCTGAAAGAAGGCTACTCACGGCTCTTGGCAGACACGTCCGAGGTGACCGAGAAATTGCGCTGCCTTCAGGATAAATTGATTGATTTCAGCTCGTTTATGGTCAATGTTCTGAAAGCTGCGCCAGAGGATTTTCTTCAGAATCAAACGCGGGTTGCCTATCATTCCCCCTGCCATCTGTGCCGGGGATTGGGTGTGACCCGGGAGCCTCGGGAACTGTTGCAGACGGCGGGGTTGGATTATGCGCCATGCAAAGATGAAGATGTCTGCTGCGGCTTTGGGGGATCTTATTCGCTTGAATTTCCGGAGATTTCAGCAGAGATTCTGCGCCAGAAGCTCGATAACGTTGAAAATACCGGGGCAGAGGTTCTGGTAACCGACTGCCCGGGTTGCGTGCTTCAGCTTCGTGGGGGGATGGACAAGCGGAACAGCCGGGTTCGGGTTCAGCACATAGCGGAAGTGGTGGCTGAGAATCTGAAGGACCCATGAGTCATTTTTTATATCAAACTGATGTTATGAGGAAATATGATGATTCCGGAAATCAAGAAAATTTTGTATGCAACCGATCTGTCGGAAAATGCCCGATTTGCTTTTGGATATGCCGTCAGCCTGGCCAACCGGTATGAGGCCGAGATTGTTATCCTTCATGCCATCGAGGAATTTCCTTTGCAGATGCATGCGCAACTTGCGGATTTATTAGGCGCGGAGAAATGGCAGGAACTCCAGCGAACCCGGAAAAAAGAGGTTGTGGAAATTCTGGTTCGCAAACTGGAGTCTTTCTGTGCGGAGACTTCTGCATCCGATGAGTCATGCCCTTTTAAGGTGATGGATATCAAAGTTAGAAACGGCCATCCCGTAGAAGAAATCATTGCGGAATCCACTGCATCGGATTATGACGTCATTGTCATGGGTACGCACGGTCATGGCATACTGGCCGGCGCCATGATGGGCAGCACAGCCATGCGGGTGGTCCGCAGAAGCCATGTGCCGGTCATGGTGGTCCGGCTGCCAAAAACTGCATGATGCAGTTTTGCAGTGCAGCAAGAAAAGTTCCGGCTGAACTCATCTGTTTGAAAAGAGGGGGGATTAATCATGTTTTTAGGCCTTTTTTCTCCGATGCATCTGATCGTTATTCTGGTAATCGTCATGTCCGGGCGGTTCATCTCCGTGGCAGTTCAAACCAGAACGTACTTCCTTTACCCTCGTCACTTTCCAAACATATCCGGCCGCCATGGGTTTCCACAGCCAACTTGCAGAACGTCAGACCCAGACCGGTAGAATATCCTTTACCCTGCTGCCGTGTTGATGCCTGGCAGAATTTGTCAAATACCTTTTCGCAATATTCCGGGGGAATTCCAGGGCCGTTGTCCACAACCGACACACGTACCTTGTTCGGCGAAGCGTTCTCAATGCTGATGGTAATAACACCCTTCTCCTTGTCGGTGAACTTGATCGCGTTGACGATAAGATTCTGGAGGATGCGCTGGATCAGGTTCGCGTCGCACGAAAGAGACTCCATTTCCCCGGGCGGTGTCAGGGTAATGCTCCGGGAGGCCTGAAGCGACTCGACCATCCGAATTGTTTCCCCGACCAGATTGATCATGTCCACCGCCGAATAATTCAGAGTCATCTTCTCCGCTTCCATTTTGCTTATATCCAGAATGGTAGTGACCATCTTAATGACCATATCGGTGGAACGCAGGGCCGCACTCACGCAAAGAGCAGCATTCTTAGACAGAGTATCGTATTGCAACAATTCCAGGTTGCCTAAGGTTACCATCAGCGGCGAGCGCATGTCGTGGACGATCATGTGTACCAGACCATCGCGCTGCGTCTCCAATTCGCGGAGTTTGTTGTATGATTTCTGAACTTCTCGTTTCTGGCGGCTGAGTTCCAGATGCGTCTCCACGCGGGCGTTTACCTCCTCGAACTGGAAGGGTTTGCTTATATAATCCACGCCGCCCACGGAAAACGCCTTCATCTTGTCTGTAGTTTCGGTAAGAGCGCTGATAAAGAGTATCGGGATATCCTTCAGCAATTCATTTGCCTTCAATCGCTCGCATACCTCAAAGCCGTTCATCTCCGGCATGTTGATGTCTAACAGGATGAGGTCAGGCAGGCTTTTGGCGGCGGCGTTCAACGCTGTTTTCCCGTCAGGAGACGCCAGCACGCGATAGCCTTTGGATTGCAGCATCTCCTGCAAAAGTTTTAAATTGGCCGGGGTGTCGTCCACCACCAAAATGGTTGCTTTTTCAGGTGTATAATTATTCATTGTTCATTTCTCCTTTTCCAGCCATTGGCCGAGCTTTGCGTAGTCGTACCGATCCGCCAGCGCTTGCAGTCCACGGGCGGTGGTGCTATCAATCTTTTCCACCTGTACAATCAGGCCCGTCAATTGGGCAATGTCGCATTCTTCCACTGCCTGACGCATGGCTTTAATTATTTCCTGCGGCAGCGCCGCCAGGGATTCCAGCGTTAGGGGTTGAGCAGGCAAATGGTCAGGGGTATCGGCTTTCTCCTCGTCATAGACATAGTGCAGGCCCAGACCTTTTCCCAACATCTCCAAGAGTTCTTCCGCCCGGAAAGGTTTTCTTAAATATGCATCAACACCGGTATCCATCACCTGTTTTTTGGAATCTTCAAAGGCGCTGGCTGTAAGTGCTATGATGAAAGTGGCCTGGCCGACATCTGTGGCCTTGATCCGCCGACAGGCTTCGTAACCGTCCATGACCGGCATGCGCATATCCATAAATATCGCCTGGGGCGCCCATTGCTCGAAGACCTCCAGCGCTTCAACACCATTTGTCGCCTCTGTAACCTCAAAACCAATAGGCCGGAGCAATGTGCAAAGAAGGGCTCGGTTATCGGCCATGTCATCCACCACCAGTATGCGCGATGGTTCCTTACCTGATTCCAGGCTGATGATGCGTCGCGATTCCGGTTTCTCCAGCTTGTCAATCTCTGCGGCCATCTTCAGCAGCACCTCGAACCGGAAACAACTGCCTTTACCCACATGGCTTGTAACCGTGAGCTTGCCGCCCATCATTTCCACAAACCTTTTGCTGATAGCAAGTCCCAACCCAGTACCACCAGCCTGCGCACCTGCCGCCGCCTGCTGAAACGCACCAAAAATCCGGTCTGTGTCCTCAGCGGAGATTCCCGGGCCGGTATCTTCCACCTCGGCCACCAGGCGCAGAGTTTCGGTTTTGCATGCCACTGTCTCGGTGCGCACCCGCACGGCAATCCCACCCTTTTTCGTAAATTTAGTCGCGTTCCCCATTAAGTTGACCAATATCTGCCGCAGTTTGCCTTCGTCAGCGGTCACATAGCGTGGCATGTTTTTGTCCCATTCCATAAGTAACCGTAGCCCCTTGCCTTCGGCGCGGGAGTTAAACATCAGCTCCAGATCGTCCAGAAGGTCGTGCAGACAGAAATCGGTCTCGTTGAGCGTGGTCCGCCCGGCTTCGATTTTCGATATGTCCAGGATGTCGTCAATCAGTTTCAGCAGGTGATTTCCGCTGCGCGTGATAATCCGGACTTGTTCGGCCTGTCGGGCTGTGAGCGAGAGATCGCGTTCGAGAATCTGAGCAAACCCAATGATCGCGTTCATGGGTGTGCGGATTTCGTGAGACATGTTGGCCACGAACAGGCTCTTTGCTTGATTGGCCTGCGCGGCCACCGCCGCCATATCGTTTGCTCGCGCCGTGGTTGCTTCCAGCTCTTTACGGTTTTTTTCCCGCCCATTTTCTATCTCCATGCGAACGGTGATGTCGCTGATCACCATACGGCACGTGGGCACCCCATCGGCGTTCAGCGCAGCGATTGCATCTATCTGCACCCAGAATGTCGTTCTGTTTTTTCCCAACATTCTCATCTCCCACCTCTGCGGCGCGGCTTTTTCAAAGAGCTGCTTGCATTGCAGATAGTAGATGTCCTGGTCCTCCCTGAATATGTACTGTCCTAAAGGCTGATTGACCAGATCGCTTCGCGCTATATCCAGGAAGGTTGCCATGGTGAGATTGGCCGTCAGGATCAGGCCCTCTTTGCTCAGGGTAAGATAGCCCGCCGGCGCATGATCGTAAAAGTCAAAATAGCGCGCTCCCGCAGCGTCCCGTTCCGCCTGGACCCGGTGCAGCTCCTCGTTCTGCATCTCTATCTCGACCTGATGCTTCCGCAGAGCCGTCTCGGTCTGCTTACGTTCGGTGATGTCACGATGAAAGCCTTGAATGTAGGATTCATTGCCATAAGTTACCAGACCGGCCGACACTTCCAGCGGGAAAACATGACCGTCCTTGTGATAGTGCTCCACTTCAAAGGTCGGGGCCTCCCCGGCAAAGATGCGGTGGATTCTTGGAGATATCAGACGAGATGTTTCAGGGGGTTCCAAATCTTCCAGGTTCATGTTTCGCATTTCCTGTGTGCTGTAACCGTGCATCCGGGCAAAAGATTCATTCACATCAATCAACGTGCCATCGATAGATAGAAGAATTATCCCGTCACCCGCCATAGCAAACAGTGTCCGGTAGCGATCCTCACTATTCCGCAGTGTCTCTTCCGCTTGTTTGCGGGCGGTGATGTCCGAAATGATGCCGTGCCAGAGGGTGCCGCCATCCTCCGTCCGCTCCGGATGGGCATGAGACCAGCGCCAGCGCAGACCTTGCCGCGGCAGGTTCACCCTGAATTCGCAGTAGAACGTCTGCAAGGTCCGGGCGGATTCCTGTATGGCGTTTGCCACGTCGTTGTAGTCGTCCGGATGCAGCCGCCCGAACACTGGGGTGGCATCTTCCCGCACCTCTTCGGGCGTCACTTCGTAAATGTCTTCCATCCCGGGGCTTGAATACGGAAACGCCGAGCGCCCATCCGGATACAAGCGGTATTGGTAGATCACGCCGGGAACCAGACGGGCGAGGTTCAAGAGCAGGAGGTGGCTCTGCGTCAGTCGCGTTGCCGCCTGCATCCGCTCTGAAATGTCGCGGTAGTTCAGCAACACGCCGCCGACGTGTGGATCCTTCGTCAGATTGGTGGCGGTCAGCTCGATGGGTTTATAACTTCCGTCCTTGCACTTGTACCGATACTCCACTGTTCTTGACGAGTAGTCTTCCTCAAGGAGGGTGGCGAACTCCCGCTGAATGCGTGCCAGATCGTCTGGATGAACCGTGAGCCAGCCGTCGGCGCCCACAAGGTCGCTCGGCTTCCAGCCGAAGAACTTCTCAATATTTGAGCTCTTGTACTTCATGAAGCCATCAACACCGACGATGCCGATGACGTCAGAAATATTCGCCACCATCGACGCATGCTTGGCTTCGCTCTTCTGCAGCTCCTCCTCCCGTTGCCCCAGGATTTCCAGCAGGTGATTGAAACCACCAATCAGATCGCCAATTTCGTCTTGCCGGATGATGGGCAAAGGTTGTGGGGGCTGATTTGTATCCGCCAGGGTGGCCAGTGTTTTAATGGTGGTAAATACAGGTTCAAGTTGTCGTTTCAGCATCCACCAGGTCAGCCCACCCACCAGCAGGGTCAGGAAGATCGTTGACAGCAGCATGTGCTTCTGCATGGCATGGATCGGGGCAAAGGCCTCTGCCGTAGGCATCAACGCTGCCACGTACCAACCGGAAACAGGAATGCCTTTGGCAGAGGAGAGTGTCTCTGCTCCGTCGCTCGGTCTGACTGTGATACCGGAACCCTCGTAGCCCAGGATATAACGGTCAATAAGCGGATTGATGCCGGGAGCGGACAGCACTTCCATAATGCGATTTTTGTCCGTGGCAAAAACAATTGTTCTGCTTTTCGGCTCAACCAGCACATAGCCACCCGTCTTGCCATAACTATTATCTGTAATCCTGCTCAGGAAATTAGGTTTGGCGAGATCAACAGTGCCGCTCAAAGCGCCGATCACTTTGCCATTTGTGTCATGAATCGGCGTTGCTATGCTGAAAATCGTTGATTTTAGCGCCTTGCCCATAACCGGACTGCCAATCGTTGTTTTCCCTTCCTTGAGTGCGCCGATTGCATATTTTCTGTCCATGAAGTTGATGCCGCGCCGTCCTGTTGAGAGAGGAAAGTCAGCAATCGCAGCGCCATCAGGCAGTAGCACAAAGACACCACCGTTAAACATCATCGAAAATACCGGGCTAGTTTCGATGAATGTCTGCACCGTCGCCGCATCGGCCAACATAGCCGGAGTAATGAGTGCGGCAACTTGTTCCAGCGCTTTCATCTTGTCGTCTAAGCCGGCATTGATCTCTGCTGCTATTATGGAAACTGTTGAAAATTGTTGCTCACCTAACGCCTTTTCCATATCGTTGTACAGCTTGTAGTTGGAGTAGAACGTCAGCGACCAGATGCCGACCAGGAAAAAGGTCAGCGTAAAGATAGTCACCCGTGTCTTGAGCGAGCGCCATTGAAAGATTACGCCAGATGTCGTTGATGGCCTTGGTGTTGTGGTTGTCATTTGCGGCTTCCTTTACTTCCTGCTAATCAATGGCTAAAGAAAATACGGTGTATGATTGTTCATTTTTCCTTTTCCAGCCATTGGCTGAGCTTTGCGTAGTCGTATCGATCCGCCAGCGCTTGCAGTCCACGGGCTGTGGTGCCATCAATCTTTTCCACCAGGGCAATCAGGTCCATCAATTGGGCAATGTCGCATTCTTCCACTGCCTGACGCATGGCCTTAATTATTTCCTGCGGCAACGCCGCCAGGGATTCCATCGTCAGGGGTTGAGCAGGCAAATGGTCAGGGGCGTCGGCTCTCTCCTCGTCATAGACATAGTGCAGGCACAGACATTTTCCCAACATCTCCAAGAGTTCTTCCACCTGGAAGGGTTTTCTTAAATACGCATCAACGCCGGTACCCATTACGTGTTTTTTGGAATCTTCAAAGGCGCTGGCTGTAAGGGCTATGACGAAAGTAGCCTGGCCGGCTTCCGTGGCCTTGATCCGCCGACAGGCTTCATAACCGTCCATGACCGGCATGCGCATATCCATAAATATCGCCTGGGGCGCCCATTGCTCGAAGACCTCCAGCGCTTCAACACCATTTGTCGCCTCTGCAACCTCAAAACCAATAGGCCGGAGCAATGTGCAAAGAAGGGCTCGATTATCGGCCATGTCATCCACCACCAGTATGCGCAATGGTTCCTTACCTGATTCCAGGCCGATGATGCGTCGCGATTCCGGTTTCTCCAGCTTGTCAATCTCTGCGGCCATCTTCAGCAGCACCTCGAACCGGAAACAACTGCCTTTACCCACCTGGCTTGTAACCGTGAGCTTGCCGCCCATCATTTCCACAAACATTTTGCTGATAGCAAGTCCCAACCCGGTGCCACCAGCCTGCGCACCGGCCGCCGCCTGCTGAAACGCACCAAAAATCCGGTCTGTGTCCTCAGCGGGGATTCCCGGGCCGGTATCTTCCACCTCGGCCACCAGGCGCAGAGTTTCGGTTTTGCCTGCCACTGTCTCGGTGCGCACCCGCACGGCAATCCCGCCCTTTTTCGTAAATTTAGTCGCGTTCCCCATTAAGTTGACCAATATCTGCCGCAGTTTGCCTTCGTCTGCGGTCACATAGCGTGGCATGTTTTTGTCCCACTCCATAAGTAACCGTAGCCCCTTGCCTTCAACGCGGAAGTTAAACATCAGCTTCAGATCGTCCAGAAGGTCGTGCAGACAGAAAGCGGTCTCGTTGAGCGTGGTCCGCCCGGCTTCGATTTTCGATATGTCAAGGATGTCGTCAATCAGTTTCAGCAGTTGATTTCCGCTGCGTGTGATAATACGGACTTGTTCGGCCTGTCGGGCTGTGAGCGAGAGATCGCGTTCGAGAACCTGAGCAAACCCAATGATCGCGTTCATGGGCGTGCGGATTTCGTGAGACATGTTGGCCACAAATATGCTCTTTGCCTGGTTGGCGAGTGCCGCCGCTGTCGCCATATCGTTCGCTCGCGCCGTGGTCGCTTCCAGCTCTTTACGGTTTTTTTCCTGCCTATTTTCTATCTCCCTGCGAACGGTGATGTCGCTGATCACCATACGGCATGTGGGCACGCCATCGGCGTTCCGCGCAGCGATTGCATCTATCTGCACCCAGAATGTCGTTC
>CAJBLH010000247.1 GCA_903953895.1 uncultured Desulfobacteraceae bacterium
ACCTCTCATTTCACTACAAAAGAAGTACCTGCGGTCGCAATGGGAATTATCAAAGAAAAACTCTCTTGGGAGGATATCTTCATGATCCAGGCAGCGGCAGCCGCATGATATCCCATTCTACTGAACCAGTGCCACAATAAACTTCCCTGATGATTGGTCTCCGGTTTCAGATCATTCAGAAAGTCCTTCCAATCCCCGACAAGGTTTGATCGCTTTTCAGGCGAATAACATACACACGATCTTCCGCGGTTAAGTATTTTCACTGTAAAAAATCGCTTAAAAATGTGCGAAAGGTAATATATTATCTGCCTTCCCAATACAGCCTTGCATCTTTTATGTTATATTCGAGTATTTCTTTAGAAAGTCTATTTGGATCAACAAGTTGGCGTCTATCTTTAAAAAATAGAAGCATATCATAAAAAAAATCGGTTCCGCTGTACACTAATGCTCGTTTTTCAGAATTCCCTAACATACTATCTACCCAGCCCTTAAAAGATTCAAAAACCATTTTTTGCCACCCAGCATTTTCTGGGAGATTGAAGTCAATTGCCCTTGCGATAGAAAGAGAAGAAAGAATAAATTTCCAACTGCTTAATTTTTCCCAATAAGTTTCAACAAATACTATTGCGTCTATATCTTCACCATGGCCTACAAGCGGTTCTACTATATTTAGAGCTTTAGTAAGGTTACTTACCCAACTTATTGATTGCAATATAGGATCATAAACATAAGGTTCATAATTCAAATCGGTCAGCCATATTTCATAAGCATCAACTGTTAATTCATTCATCTTTCTCCAAACAGGTTTTGTTATATCATTTGATAGTGAATTACCCATGTTCATTAATGTTTCCTTTCATTGAAATTCTTTTTGATAATCTGCAACCGAAGCGCTAAAAATTCTCATCCTCAGTAGAGTTTGTGGCCATATATATCAACCTGTTCGCCCATTTTGATATATAGAGGGTCGTCTATCGACTTGGGGTCGGCGTCGAGATCGGGACGAAATTTCCGGTCACCTTGGCGGATGGTGGACATAGTAACGGCTGTACCATCATCGTTGAGACCATTGTTTCCACCGACAGGGGCATGCGCATGGCTTTTCGCAACCGGTCAAAGACCGTCGAGCGCCAACACAGCTCTTCTACCGCAAGGCAAAGAGCCGAATCGGTGCTGATGTGCGATACTTCCACTGCCAGTTTCCTGATGGGCCGTTTGTCATATGTTTCGTTGCGGTTGAGAAAGAGATCAAGTAGTTCCGATAAACTGGAGTGGATATCCAGCAATCGTTGTGCAAAGTCAAGCAACGGACGGTCGAAAGCCGTTAAATCAATGACATTGAACTTGGACTTAAACATGGTCTGCCCCCTTTTTACTCCCAATTGGCGGGTTACGCTGCGCTAACTCGCCCTACCGTACTCGGTTTGTCCCTAACGATATCCACCGAGATGCCGAGCATGTGCTGCCGTATCAAATCGCCACGATGGCCGCCCGGGTCTCTTTCGTCAGGCCTTTCCCATCGGTGATCTCCCAAACAGCCGACTGCACTGTCTTCGTCGCTTCGGGGGGAATTATCTTTCCTTTCAGAAGATGGAAAAGCTCTTGAAGGGGTGGGGTGCTGAGGATAGGGCCAAATGTGAACTCTGAGTTCTCATCTGCCTGACTTCTTGACTTGTTGGCGCAATAAGACTGAAGAATCCACTTATTGTGCAACCGCGCTTGAACAACGATCACAACTGTCTGAACAAGTAAACCGTTCTGAGTCTTTTCGTCCATTGGAACGATTAGGAGACCCGCTGGGAGGGTGACGGTCTTGTCGTTCTCCACGTCCTCAAACTGAAGACCAACATCCACGTACCCATCGCCGCTCCCAACCCTGGTTCCAGCCTTAGGGCAGCCGCGCATTCTGCCCTTCACAGTGACTCCAGTGGGCAGTGAGAGACGGGGTCCCCTTGATGGTTCATCGCTGTCTCCGATACTTGTCTTCCGCGACCACTCTTTTGCAACAAATTTACCATATTTTGGATTTACCAAATATATCTTAAAAGATTCCTCAATATCGTCGTAATCATCATCTCCAGTTTCACATTTAAAAAAACCGTCAACAGTTAGAGACAGATTTCCTTTATATGAATTCAATATTTTTACTTCTGGCTTGAGATAAACACTAGCAGTACCTGAAATATCAGAGAAACAAGTACCTTTATCAGCAAGAATACTTACAATTTGTTCAATCGGGAAAGTTATTATTTCATACTTAATATTTGAGGAGCGTGAAACTCCTTCTTTTTTTACCCTCATCGTGAGAAACTTGTCGCTTGTATCAATAATTGTTCCATGTATTTCTGGAGTTGTAATAGAACTCACGGTTACTTCTCCAAATAGCTGTTTTGCTGAAGGGATAGGCTTTTTAACAGGGCTATCCGCTATTTGAAGCAAACAGTTGCTTAATTCTTCATTCGGTATTTTACCACCACGATATCTTATTGGATGATTCATTAACCCTAGTATCTGACGATGTTCAGTAGGTAACACATCTTCACCATCATAGCAAATCGTATAAATGCCTTCTGGACTAATTCTATGAACAGTTCCAGAATAATTACCAGACCTATTGGGTGAATATGCAATAATCCTATCACCCAATTCATACTGATCCTTTGTTATTGGTTTAAACCCAATGGCTTTAATAACGGTTTTAATGACTTCATCATCAGCTCTTAGAAGTAACATCTCTCCTAATTCTTCTTCCGACTCTATTTCTTGATAAGCAAAATTTGTTGTAATTGCTAAACCTAATATTTGATGATGTTCGAGAACTAACCTTCCCCTGGGACCAGGACCATACTTAATTGTGTAGATATTTTGTCCTGCTTCTTCTCTCTCAGTGTTTATTACAATTCCAGTACGATAATTGCTCCAATCAGATTTTTTTGCTATTACTTTATCATTTATTTCATATTGCGTCTTTGTTAATGGATTACCCATATTTTCTCCCTTCAACAGAAATTTGCTGCTGAATGTAGTGGCGCCAGCGTCCTTTGCCACATCCTGGCTGGCCGGGTTCACAGAAATAGCCGCATGTGCCAATGACTCAGCCTGTCCACCGCGTACGGCGCGAACATAGTAGCTGTTGCTCTTATGGTCCTTGGCATCGAAACCACGGCTGAAATCCACGCCCCACGCATGGTTCGTATTGAGTGCGTAGGTAGTAGAAGACCAATAAAAGGACGAACCCACATCCGGAAAAAAAATCGTATCAATCGTGGGCATCCGGCTAAAATCTACGATGCCTTTTAATTCATCAAGGGTAGGTAACCGCCAGTCCGTATAGCCGGCCAGAGTTAAATTTTCGCAGTATGACAACGCCTGCTCCCATGTCATTGCGTCTTTCTCGTCTTGCTGCCACACCAATCCGGTAGTTGTGTCTGTAACAGTGCTGTTGCCATTATCTACATAGGCAGACTGAAACCGTTCCCCGCGAACGGCGCGTATATAGGAGCTGAATCTCTTAAAGCGGTTGTTACTGTAGCCGTTGGGGAAAACCACGCCCATCGCTCTGTTCGTAAAGTCCATGTAGGTAGTTGAGGACCAGTAAAAATCTGTATCGATGTTTGGCCCTGGCGATGGCATGCATTCGATGACAATAGTACACAGCTCCTCCTGGGTTGGTAGCCGCCAGTCGTTGTAACCACCAAAGTTGGCATCATTCAGGGTTTTAATAAAGTTTTCGGTATTATTACCATCCCCTGGTGTGCCAGCATTTCCACCGTTTGTAGCCGAGTTGCTGTCGTACCAGAAAAAGACATTTCTACTGTCGTGGATTGTACCATCATCCGTCTTCGTTTCCCAGGTTAGCCCTGTGACATTATCCCGCAGCGTGCTCCAAGAAATGGCGGAATCCGGAAGCTCATTTCCACTGCAATCCAGTTTGGTGTAGCGCGACTCATTATAACTGATGTTCTCCGTATGGCCATTCTGACAAGCATTATGATTTAATTTGTTCACCATAATGTTATTAAAGACTCCTTTTCCTTATAAAATCAAGGCAAGATATCCTGTTGCTAAGCTACTTTGATGGAAGGCAATGATGAACTTGATCAGGCTGGGAGTTATAGGCCCTATGTGTCAATGAAGGTGATACAGAAATCCCAGATCAAGCGATTCGTCAAATCATTCTCTGTCATTAAACAGGCATTCCGCCAATAGGCTTATAAGGCCATTATATGCAAGACATTCACGCCAGCCACTTCGAATGCCTTCAACACCATAATACGCACCGGATTGCTGCCCATAGATAAGGCAATTTCCAATATTGTATATACCCATTATTGTACGATCACTGGTTCAATAAGAATATCCCATTTCCTATAGCGTTTTTCATTTGACTTGATATCTTTTTTATTGAATTTTCTTATAATTTAAGTTGGTTCCATCATGAAACATGTCTCAGGTCAATTGGAAAACGCTATAATTGGATTTAATGTGCGATTCTGTTTCTAAATTCATTGAGATTCTCCATGGATGTAGTAAGATTATGCCCTACAATAATTTGTGCGCATAATGCACCATCATTACAGACCAATCAATTTCAATTTTTAGGGAAGCACCCATACCTTATAACAATAATCGCTAATTCGTTCTATTTCGGGGATATTCTTTGCTGGATATCACCTTTTGTATATTCATATCCTGTGTGGCTTCTCGCAACCTACCGTTTTGATGGTTCTCTTTGAAATATTTAACGTATAATATCAACTCATTATCAAACCATTCCATTCATCGGATGAAATTGTTCTGTCAATGATCGATTCCACTTCACTTAACATCATCCGTAATTTTGGAACAGAATATTCCAAATCAGACGGAATAATCATACGATGATTGCGATAAACCATAAACTGGTGACGAGTTCCAGAATACGGGCCATCAAAGCCAAGCCTCCGAAGTCGTTTGATAAATACCCGACGTTTACATGGCTGCCATTGACTCATAGGCAGGTTCCCGATTCAAATCGTAATCATCGATTGCTGGCAAAGGGTGATCCAATTTTAAGCCTACAAGAATCCAATCTTCGAGTGTCGATTGTAATTCCCTTTCGCATTCACGTAATGTCTTCCCAAATGCGATCACTCCTTTGCAGGGGGGAATTCTGCCCGAAAAGGTTCCATCTTCAAGTTTGCTGTATTCAGCTTGTGACAGCGCGCTTTCAATATAGCCGGTCAGAATATATTTGATCATTTCGACACCTCATGTATTTGGGACTTGACAGAACTCATATCTTATTCGTCTTGTCAATCCCGTTACGGAGTGGATTCAATCCCGTTCACAAGATGTGATTCATGCCGTTTTGTTTCCGGAATATGTTGTTTTACATATCTTCCCCGTATATTCATATTTCCCGGGTGTCAATAAATTTATCGCCTGTTTTCCATTTTCACGAACCAATAACCCCGATATTTTCTCAACCCTGCAACAAAGCAGTTTATCGGTCTGCTCAATGTCTTGTATCGGGCAATTCTCTCCAATCCAGACTGATCACCTCAAAGCCGTTTTTCTTCGATTTCTTTGTAAGGATATCCCGGTGCCCGTTTATCTCCCCTTCCATGTTTAGACGACTGATGCCATTCAGGTGATATTTTTCAATACAACACCCCACGAACAAAAACGAATCGATCTTTGGATTGTTCGCTTCATCGCAGAAATGAGCAAGCGCTTCGGCCATACAGGTGGCAATGTCTTCATGAAAATTCCCGCTTCCAGACAGGTGAGAGATGGCCATTTTTCGGGCCCCAAGACTTTTTGCAGCATACGAAATGCTCTCATAGGCCACATTGTAATAAAAATCCCGATATGGCATGCTGTGAAAGGCTGGCGCAAATTGTTCATAACAAAGGGATGTTTCGCTGGCAGCCAGAACAACACCCCGCAATTTGCCGGCAGGGTTCCTGCTTGGAAGACCGATCAGCGATACTTCGTCATTCCTAAATCGATTCCAATCTGCAATTCGGCGGATGTCGTCATCATTAATCCCAAGGTCGGCCGCAAAGAAATCTCTATTGGCTCCTAACGGGGAAAATCCGTCTTCCGTCGAGACAATGAAACAATCAACGTCCCCGCGTTCAGCCAATTTTTCAAATGACGCCGTAAAATCATAACCTATCAATGTCGTTGTGCTTTGTTTTGACTGTAAATTCAATATACTCTGCATATTCTCCTCCTCTTGAATTTCTGTCGATCAACGCTGTCTGACCAAAATAAAAAAAAAGGGGGGGAATGAAACAAGGACAAGCCATCCAATCGCTTCATTCCGGAAAAGATTGTTCAATCATGATGTGTTTTTTTTGTTGATTTGCCTGACAAAAATCTGATTCTCTCGGCGTTCGATCTCAAACAGACCAATGGCTGTAATCAGCCCATTGAGTTTGGAAAAACCGTAATTTCTCGGATCAAAATCGTTCACCGTCTTGCTGATAAAGGTCCCAACGGCAGACAATGGCCCCCAGCCAGTTTCATCCGATGCGGCGTCGATGGCCGAACGTAACAGCGTCAACAATTTGGTGTCGCAACGAAGATCTTTGCTTGCGGCGGGTTTCATGGGTTTGACGACCATGTCATCCTGTGTTTGAACAAAAACATCCGTATAAATGAACCGGTCGCATGCAGCCACAAATGGGCGCGGTGTTTTCCTTTCTCCAAAACCATAGACCCGTTTCCCCGCCTCCCGCAAGCGGGAAGCTAGCCTCGTGAAATCGCTGTCACTCGAAACCAGACAGAATCCCGAGACATTACCGGAATAGAGCAGGTCCATCGCATCGATGATCATTGCGCTGTCTGTTGAATTCTTTCCGGTCGTGTATCTGAACTGCTGGATCGGCTGGATCGAAAACTCCAGGAGAACGGATTTCCAGGAGGCCAAATGGGGGCTTGTCCAGTCTCCGTAAATGCGTTTTACACCGGCGACACCGAGCATTGCCACTTCTGCCAACAGCCCCTCTATGATTGACGGGCTGGTATTATCCGCGTCAATCAGCACCGCAAGTGACAAATTTGAGTCAAATCCATTGGCCATAAGGTTCCCTTCCCGTTTTTTCTGATTCTCGGCCGAAAATCCGGTTGACTTCAGTGATACCATCAGGAATGCCGGTTATGAAAGAGAACCGGCGTAAACGACTTTCTTTTCCTTGAAACGATCCATCCAGTTTTCGATCGTTTTAGGAAGCTTCTTGATATATTGAGGATCGTTGCAGAAATATCGGACAGAATCGCCATCGATCACTGCCGCATAAATCATCCCATTCGGGCGCTGCATGATGATGCCTTCCATGAATGTGAACAAACCGGCAACACCTCCCGCCGATACCTTGGCGTTGAAATGGTCCAGATCATCCTCTTCGGATATCAAATGAAAACTCTCTTCAAACAGTTCAGCATATTTTCCGACAATCTTCTTGAATGCGGCGAGTTCAGCTTCATTCTTGAATACACCGATATCGATGAAATAATTGGTCTTTTTCTTATTTTCTTTACCTTTGCAATAGGTTCCATCAAAATATACGTTCAGTCCACCGAAACTGCTGCATTCACCAGATGTATCGATTTCGATACATTTCCCAACCATTCTGAATTCTACTTTGCATCCATACTCGGTTTCTTTGAACGATGCGTAATCCTTCGCAAAAGATGCCAGTCCGCTGATCTCACCGACATGGGCGCCATAAGCTGTGTTGATGGTAAACTCGAAGACCTGAGATGTTTTTTCGGTAATTTCAAGACTCGATTCTGTATGGGAGGTGCCACCGGTTCGATTCCACATTCCGGCCCATGATACATCCGCTTTTTTACTGGATGAACCCGGAGCAGCCGATCCGGCAACGCGTTCAAGAGCTGCGATTCGTTCGGTATAAACATGCTTGAGACAGGCGGTATCCTGGCATTTGTTTCGTGTGTTTATCAACCAGGTTTTCTGGTCGTTTTTCAGATTTGCAGTGTTGGATGCACCGGAAAGTGCATCTTTATATTTGGCCATCAACTGCTCATCGAGCTTTGACAGCTCGGTATCGGAACAGATGGCTTTTTCGACCAGCGTTATGGCTTTGGTGCAGTCGAAGCCGGCGGCGTGGGTGATCGAAGATACAAAAATCAATAAGAAAACGTATTTTTGCATATTACCTCCAACTGTTATTGATTGCAGGTCCACAGGCACCCTTTTGGTTGTTTGCGTTGGCTTTAACTGTGGTCATCCTCTTCGTCATCATCTTCATCTTCAATGACAATATCAGGATCAACACCTTCGTCAGCAACTTCTAACATATCATCATAATCATCAACTTCAGGGTCAGGCAGGTATCGCTCGACAATGCGGGGTGGAACTGCACGAACAGTGGAAAAGGAGCTTTCCAGAGCCACTACCAGAAAGTTGTCAAGAGGGATCAGAATATAGCCAGATTTTCCGAGTGCCAGTTGTATCTCATTCAGGTATTCGTCGGTAAGCTTGGGAATTCCGGCAATCGAGCGGAGTTCTGGCCAGTTAATTCGAAAACGTCTGCAACTGACTTTGCCGAAATATTCATCGTAAATTTTGATAAGGGTTTTTGCGGTTTTCTGTGCTTTTGTCATGATTGTCCTCCTCTTACTGGTTCCACAAAGTTCATCCAGGTCTTGATATTCTGATTCATCAAATTCTTCATCATCAAAAGTTTCCGTAGTCGAATCAGAAATAATTTCATCGTCCATTGTAGTAACTTTAGCTGAGCCACACTTTGGACAAAACATGGAAGCAGCAAGCTGAGCATCTTCTTTCAAAGAGTTGGAGTAAATAATAGATTTACATTCTTTACAGTTCAATCGAGGCTGCAAAGCAGAAGAACTATCGCTTAATGAAACAGGACGAGATTCGTCTTTAAAATTAGAAAAACAGATTGGACAAAACTCATCTACATTAGATACAACAAGATTCTTGTCACAACAACTGCAACTAACCTTGACTAGCGAATCAGGAGAACTCGCAACTATAAGAATATCCTTGTGTTTTGCCATAATTCCCTCCATAAAAGTTAATTAGTTTATTGCATCCTTGAAAATTCGGATTGACATTCCGAATTTTGATGAAACAGGCCGTCTGCCAGCCTGTGGATGAGATCGATCTGCGCCAGACATTCACGCCAGTCACTCCGTATGCCTTCAATCCCGTAATACGCGCCGGCAATCTGCCCGTAGATGGCGGCTGTCGTATCGGCATCGTTTCCGAGATTGGCGGCCAGCAGGCAGCCTTCTTCGAAGGTCGAAGATTGATGGAATGCCCACAGCGCCGCCTCGAGCGATTGCACCACATAACCGCTGCCGACGATATCCGGCGGCTCTTTTTGCTTGTAGGAACCGCAGGCAATCTCATCGATCTCGGCACACAGCGGCATGCGACCCCATACCCCATCGGCCGGGGCATACCGACAAGAAAGCAGCGCCTCTTTGGAATCACCCCGAACAGCGCCGACAAGAAGTCCGCCAAAGAATCGGCAGGCATCCAGACAGGTGATCGCCCCGTGGGTCGTTTTGGAACTTTCCGCACTCATGGCAATCGCTTTTTCCGGATCGGACGCATAGAACAGGGGAACCGGCGCCAGCCGCATCAGGCTGCCATTACCGGCAGAGTAAGCATCCGTTGCACCGGCAAACGGATCGCCGGTACGGGCGTATTTCCGCAATGCCTGCGAAACCGTGTTGCCGATATCGAAGCACCGCCCATTGCTGCTGAGATACCCTTTCTTCCACCACCGGGTGTAGCGCTCCATTTGATCGTTCGCGTCGAATGTTGCGCAGGTGATCAGGCTGTCGGCTAAGCAGAGCGCCATCGATGTATCATCCGTCCATTGCCCTTTTTCCAGGCCGAAGGGGCCGCCGCCGACCATATCAGTCAACGGAGAAAATGTACCCGGCGATTTGAACTCGACGGTTGTTCCGATGGCATCCCCCACAGCCAATCCCACCAGGCATCCCTGGTAACGCATTTGTACGGTAGTCATATAGATTCCTCCCACTTCACGATGTATTGTTCCTGTTCATATGTTTCCGGCGACTGTCGATAGGTTGATTTGGGGCACTGCTTCCAAAGTTTATGCAATCGGACAAGGGCCGCTTCCCCTTTGAAGCCATGCCGCGCTAACCAGCATCCAACAATCACGCCAGTTCGTCCAACGCCTCCCCAGCAATGCAGATATACCATCCCCCCCTGCTGGATATGGTGGTCAATCGCGTCAAGAATCGCAACCGTTATGACTGTCGAACTCGGTATTGATACATCCCGTATTGGAAATCGCTGGTGGGATGCCGTTTTAAGCAAACCTGAATAGGGAAGCAAACCCTCATTTTCCTCGGTCAAGTCGATGAAGGCCGTTATCCCCGAGCGGATCAAGTCATTGATTTTTACCAGCGAGGATTCCTCGTCTATATCTCCGGGATATTCTCCAGCAAGAAACTGACCAGGAATCACCCAATAACAGTTTTCTATTGGTTTATGTGTGCGTTTCATTTGAACAAAATTCACCCGTTTCTGAAAGAAATACCTGACTCTATTGAATATTATGGTTAGCGTTTGGGCTGTACCGGAACTTAGCGCTCCCCCCCTGTAATGCGTATTATACAATTATTGGCTCCAATTCAATCCAATTGCTGATTATTCCGAAACTTCAGCATCTACCATTCCTGAATCTGTGCTGAATGGCGCGTGATGGTCTGCTGAAACGACTAAAAGAACCCGATTCTTACATAATCCTCTTCATTTTTCGGGAATGAATCGCCCGGAGTCCAGCCTTCGGTTTTCAGGTCCGAAATAATATGCTGTCTGGCTGCCTTTTCGGATTCCTGACCAAATAGCCTGCAAGCTTCCAGAATGCCGGCTTCGTGATGGCGTACTTTTCGATGCCTGAAACCGTATTTCTCGCTTCCGGCAAATTCATCCAGCCAGAGGTGAACTTCTTCATAAGGTTTGCCAAAGAGACTTATGGACTCCTGACAATGATATTCAAGGCTTGGCATGACGCAAATCCCCCAAACAATCCAGAATCCGCACCATCGCCAGGGTGTCCAGCTTGCAGTAAGCCAGTAAATCTTTCCGGATCTTTGCCAGAGGCTTCGGATCATCCTTTGCCGCACACATCTGATGGTAGGCACTCATTGCCGCACCACCGTCGGCAATTTCCAGCTCTGCGTAGGAGAGTTCCGGCACCAGAACCGGCAGTACATTTTTGATGGAATACGATCCCTTGAACTGCCAGTAATACAAATCCCGCTGACGAAACGGCACCATCAAATCCACGATGTTATCCTTCCATTTGTCGATTTTCTGCCTGTGCTCTGGATATCGGGCAGCCAGTTCCGACAGCACCCGTTTTTCGAATGCCATATTGTATGTCATGATGCAGGCGTCTTCCGGCATATCCGCCGCCAGACGCTCCACCAGGGGCTTGCGGGGATCGATTCCGGGTTCAGCCAGAAATTCGGAATGGTAGAGCCTGCCCCCTTTCTTTTTCCGGTAATGCAGTGAATACTGGAACGGCAATTGCTGATATGGTTTGGCGCCGTCATACAGCGGGATGGCGCTCATGAATGTCTCGAAATCGAGAAAATAGAGCGGATATTTCAGTGTGCCAAGAAATGCCTCGATCCGACCCCGCTCGATCGTGTTCCGTTTTTTCAGGGTCGCCTGAACCTGCTGGCGCTGTTTGGTATTCAGTATGTCGAGCGGGATATCTTTCTGACGGATGATCCCCTCTTTATAGAGTTCGAAGGGTTTCACGCCGTTACCGCGAAGATCGAAAACGGAGTCTGCCGGGATGTGTTGCCAGCAATGCTCCGAATAATCGCACGGATAAGGATCGGAGCAGTGGGGCCCGATATCGATTTTCGGTAGCTTTCCATTCAGCATCTTGCGCTGCTTTTTGAGCTGTTCAACGATACCCGGCTGTTTTTCCCTGACCTGGGCGGTGATATCCTCACAGGTGAAAAGTTGGTGGACATCCAGCTCCCCGTTTCGAACATATCCGTTGTTGATATAGGCGATGAAAACCTTGCCGACCTTGACCCCGGCGCCGGTCAGAACATGATATTGCAGGGCGGCATCATCCACATAAACCGGTTTCAGTGATGTTCCCCCTTTGACTTCGTAGAGTTCCCAGCCCGACCGATTTTTGCGCAGAATGTCAACCTTGACGAATATTTCATCATGCTGAAACGACGCCTCGTAAATGACCCTGGTGTTGTTATCCATGGCCTCACGGGTCTGGCGCAACTGCTCAGCGATGTCGTTTTCGATGTATGGAATGAGCACCCCGCCGGGAAAAAGACCGTGTGCCGCTTCCCCCACCCGATGGCCGCTGTCGAAGAGGGCCTGTGTTTCGGCGGATGTCTCCGCCTTGAGTTCGGGATGGAATTTCTCCAGATACAGGGACTTGTGGCATTGCAGCCCCCGAATAAACAGGGATTTACTCAGATATTGGACAGATTTCTTGTCGATGACGGAGGCACTCCCACTGGCATCGGTGTGGATTGATTTCATCGGGTTTTCCTTTCTTGTCGTTTGTCTGATGGATCGTTTTCGTGGGTTATTCTTGATGAACTCGTAAAAAGTCAATTTTCAGACGACTTCGTAAAAAGTTCGCAGACAAGGCGCGCAAATTCTGAGGAATGAGGCGTACTTATAGTACGCCGCAATGACGAAGAATGCAGCGCAACGCAGTATCCGGACTTTTTACGAAGTCGTCATTCTTCAACGCATGAATCCTACCGGCTTATCCCCGCGATGCCTCTTTTTCGTCAGCGATTCTTCACGCAGGGCGGCAACCATGGCCTCATGGGTGATCCGATCCGCCGACCTCACCGAGAAGCGGTCCCGGACAATCCGGAAATCTCCCGGGGCCAGCTCTTCGATGCGCTGCAAATCGTTTTCATGATTCGGAGACAATGACGCTGTCGTGAGGGGAGACAGCAGCTTCCGGTAGAAAACGACGTTGCCTTCCGGCTTCAGGCAGTTGAATTGAATCTTGCAGTTGAACCGCCGAAGGGCTGCGTAGTCGAGCCCGATCATCCGGTTGGTGGTGCAGATCAGAATGCCATGAAAGTGATCCATGGCGTTCAAAAATTCATTGACGCACCCCACCTCCCAGGACTGCTGGGCCATGTTCCGGCTATACAAGAGCGTATCGACCTCGTCGAAAACCAGGATCGCCTGATCCCGCTCCGCCTCGTCGAAGGCTTCCTTGATGTTTTCCTCGGTCTGACCGACATACCGGTTCAGAATGTCAGAGGCCCGTTTACAGAGAATCTGCCGGTCCAGACGGTGGGCGATGTAGCGTGCCAGCTCACTTTTTCCCGTACCGGGAGGGCCGTGAAAAAGCAGGCTGAAGTTTTTGTTCTCGGATGGGTCGGCCCGTCTGAGAAATGCGTCGAATGTTTCCATATCCTGCATCAGCAACTGGATATTTCCCTGGATGTTCAGCCCGTCGAGGGAATAGTTCTTTTCGATGCGGTCTTTCCGCCGTTTTCTTTCTCCGCCGGCAAGCAGGCATTCATGGGCGTCGAGCATCCGCATGACGGATTTTTGGAACGCTTCCTTCCCGTCGATATACAGTTCCATGGATTTTTTAACGGCCAGATCGATGACCGCCGCCCCGAGCCGATATTGCAGTGCCAGATGGTTCAGTGTCTCGGCATCGAAAAACTGCGCCGCGCCGTTGTTTCCGACGATGGCTTCCCATAGCTGCCGGCGCTGGTGGCGGTTCAGGACATCGAAATGAAGGCTGTACGCAAACCGCCCGAGTACGGATTCCTCGATATCGTCCAGCGTGTCGGTGATCCAGATGATCCGAGCACCCGGCGCTTCCAGGATGCGGTTGATCCCGTCCCGGTCCGGAATCTCTTCTTCATCGTCGTACCAACCGCTGTATGGGCTCAAGACCGTATCCGCCTTATCGACGACGATAAGCGATCCCGCTTCCCGATTGGTCATGTTCAGGCAGGCGATGACGGCGCTGCGGCGGTTCAAAGCCGTATCGCTTTCTTTCTGGATGATCCGGTAGGCGGGGATATTCAGTTGATGGGCGAGGCTATACGCGTAGGCCTCCTTTCCCGTGCCAGGGTTTCCATAGAGCAGAATGTGGGTAGCAGTTTGGGGCTTGTTCTGCAACATCCGCAACACCTGTTCTGTTTCATCTTCTGCGATCTGGTGATAGGCCAGCGGTATCGTTTGATCGGGGATGCCGGTGAAAAAATCTTTTGCCAGTTTTTCCGATGAAGGCGATTCGATATAATTCAAGAAAGCAGGCGATAAATCCACCATTGACGAATCCTTTTCCAGGAATTCCATCTGGTGAAGGGTTCCATGCAAAACAGCGCTGAATTCCCGGTAATCCAGATCCAGAACCGCCAGCAGGCATGATCTTCTGGAAAAGTCGTTCAATTCCATGTAATCCAGAAAGTAATCTTGGGCCTGCCGCCATTTGGTGCAGATGAAAAAGAATCGGCACAGTTTTTCTTCCGGCACAGTCAGATTGAACATCTTGGTGAGCGATGCCATGCCGCTTTCAATTTCGGAGTCGCCTGGATAGTGAAGCTGTTTGCACTTGTTTTCCAGAATCAGCAAAATCCGCTTTACGATGCGCTGGGTTTTTCCCATGGGAAAGTTTTGCGTGATCAGGCAGATTTCCTGGGGATAGGTCTCCGGATCCTCCATACACTGCACGATTTCATCGCTGTAATAATCTTTTTCCTTCTTGCTCAACGCAGCGGTAACCAGGTTTACGATATTCTCGTTTTCCTCCGGAATGAGCCACTGGATAAAATCCAGGGTTTCCTGATCCAGGGTGGGTGAACAATTCATGAGCC
>CAJBLH010000248.1 GCA_903953895.1 uncultured Desulfobacteraceae bacterium
CAATTAAAATGAAAATAGCACCGATTGTTCAAGATAATCAGAAATTGGAAGTCAGATTAATCTGAGATTCAACAATCGTTACCCCAAGCTTTGACAAGCAGAAAAACTTCTTCGAGTGTACAAATGTTTGTGCCAGGTGCCTTTTTCTGCGTCCTTCCATGGCTATCCCAATAACCATAGGGAGCGTCATGGCTCATATCACCGATATCAAACTTTCTTAGGTCATCTAATTTCCAGAATCGGATATCGGGTTGTTCATCAACGGTCAAAAAGCGTCCCCAGGCATTCTTTGCCATATACCAGGGGATATCTTTGTTGTGACGAATAACGATCACTCCATCAGCCGTGATCTGCATATCCATTTCCAATGTTGTTACGCCAATTGCCAAAGCATATGCAAAGGCTGGCAGTGTATTTTCTGGCCTTGCATCCCGGCCACCACGATGAGCCTGTAAATCAAAATCTCCGGGTAATCCAGCAAAAGATGCTCCTTTGACTGCCAGGAAGACGACTGCACACAGAACTAACGAAAAAGGCTTGTCTTTCATTATTTATGACTCCAAATCGTACCAATAATCAATGTCTGAGATATACGGGATCATCTTCTTCTTTTAAGTTTGGCAGCTTCGCTCGGAGCGGTTCATAGTAAAAGGCGCTTTTGCCCGCTTTTGTTTTATCATTAATTTTTACCTTGAACCTCAGATTGTCTTTTTCGTTGAACCATTGATATACCCACCAGTCGCCATCCAGCTTGATTTCAAAGGGAGCAGTTCCGATCTGTTTGAAGACAGATTTTTCCATCTTATTTTTGATATCTTCAATACTATTATTCCTCTCAGGTATGTTTACAATCCGTGCATAAAGTTGTCCGTCGATAAATGCATACGAAATAGCTGGATTATAATTACTGTGTACATCCATGCGACACGGACCGGTATAATTGCAATACGATATTCCCCCTTTCTCCATGTACTTCACGAAATACCCGTCTTTATTGATGTCCTCCAGTTTTGCACCAAAATCGGGTTTGTTGCAGTCAAAACCATATGAAAGCAGAGGAAACGCCAGAATGTAACAGACAATAAACATAGAGATTTTTTTCAGCATAATTATTTTCCTTTCTAATTGTGAGAATTGAATTGTTGGATAATTGTATAAGTAATCAGCGGCTGTCAATAGTTATTTGACCATTTTGATATCGCTGCGGAGTATCCGGGGTGGAGTCCGCCAGGGTCTCCAGTTCATCCAATGTGGGCAACCGCCGGTCAGTATAGCCGGCCAGAGACAGGTCACTGCAGTATGGCATTGCCGCATCCCATGTCATTGGACCGGCTGTTTTCTTCTGCCACATCAGTTTGGTTTCTATATCTGTGACCGTACCATTGCCGTTGTCCACAGAAGCGGAACCCGGTTTGGCCCACACAACTGTTGTAACCATTAGAAAAATAAAATAAAAGACACTTACCCATGTTTTGATCATGCCATTTCTCCTTTTTTGATGTCTATAATGGGGTTTGGTCCACTTGCACAAGCATCATAATATCATCAGCACATTTTTAGCATAGAACTCTGGAACGACGAGTTTGACCACACAACTTACGGAGAACGAAATGAACGAATACCACAAGATTCAAACACTGTTCAAGCGAGACATGGAACGCAACGGGAAGCCTCTGATAGAAGGGCAATGGACGCTGCCGGAATTTGAGTACCTGGCCGGGAACGTATGGGTGTTTACCGAGAAAGTGGACGGCACAAACATTCGCGTGATGTTCGAGGAAGGCGGTGTGACCTTCGGCGGAAAGACCGACGCTGCGCAGATTCAGGCGCAGCTGTTGACACGGCTGAATGAGCGGTTCTTGCCGATAGTCGCACAGTTGCAAGAAGTTTTTAGCTGCGACGCCTGCCTGTACGGCGAAGGATATGGCGCGAAGATTCAGAAGGGCGGTGGGAAATACCGGCCCGACCAGGATTTTGTTTTGTTCGATGTGAAGGTGGGTAACTGGTGGCTGCAACGTGCCGACGTTGAGGACGTGGCCGAAAAGCTTGGGCTTGATGTTGTTCCGATCATTGGCGAAGGCACACTGCACGACGCAATCGCAGCGGCAAAGACGGGAATTGTTTCGACGTGGGGAAACTTCCAGGCAGAAGGTATTGTGGCCAGACCGAAAATCGAGCTGAGAGCGCGGAATGGCCACCGGATCATCACCAAGATCAAATGCAGCGACTTTGTGATGTCGAATGAAAACGGCCTACCGCCCATTGAAAGAAAAAGGAGACCTGATAGATTTTAGAGAGTTGTCGCACAAAGCGGCCGAAAAGGTGTGCCTGACCCTGGCCGCCTGGCGAGAGGCCCGCGGGGAAACCACCGAAGGCAAGGCAGTGGTGGCATCGAGCATCATCGACCGTGTGAAGAAACTAATTGATCGATACTGGTTCATTCTCATGGGATCGGCTGTGGTAGGGAGATTGAGACCGATTTTTTTTGATAACTTTGTCAATTACGTCTGTTTGGTTCTGATTTTGGCACATGAAATATGAGTCAAGGAAAAATCAAAATGGGTTATGACTTTCATCATAACCCCTTGATTTTTTTGGTAGGCACGATTGGGTTTGAACCAACGACCCCTACCGTGTCAGGGTAGTGCTCTCCCGCTGAGCTACGTGCCTGTATATTGGTTTGTTGATACCATCTGGCACGTTCGATGTCAACAAAAACCGTGATAAAAATACAGACAAGATTTATTGCCGGCAGCCGACCGGTGCATTATCGGCTATCGAATCTGTTTGTCCTGGCCGTTTTGAAACGTGTTGAGGCCAAGCATCATGTAATGAAGACCAGAAACCGTGGTCAAAACGGCCGTGATCCAGAACATCACGTACTTGGCCATGGGCTCTGATGGAATTTGCGGATAAAGAAGCGTCAAAAACACCGTTGTCAACTGAGCGAAGGTGGTCACCTTGCTGACCGGGCTGGGATGAATCCGTACCTTGATGTCCATGATGGACAGAACAGCAATGCCCATCACGATAACGATATCACGACTGATGACAATCACCGCCAGCCAGCCTGGAATATGCTGCTGAACACCCAGTGTGATAAAAGAGGCCACCAGCAGGAATTTGTCGGCAATCGGGTCGAGGTAGGCCCCGAGTTCCGTCCGCTGATTGAAACACCTGGCGATAAAGCCGTCAAGTCCGTCACTGATGCCGGCAATCGTAAAAATCAGAATGGCTATCGGAAACATTTCTCTTATCATAAAAATGACAAAGAGCGGCGTCAGCAGAATTCGGATAACCGTAATGAAATTGGGAATATTGACTGTCAGTCTGGGGTATTTCAATTTCGAATCTCGATGTGGACAGCAAAAAAATCTTGCAGAATTTTAGGCAAGCGACAGATAAGCCCCCCTGAAGCCCCGCTTTTCAAATGGGGGCATTTACAAACAATTCGTTAACATCATTCCCAACGACAGGCCTTGCATTGTCATTCGCCTTGACGTCACCTTCAGTTTTTTCTGACCAAAGCATAATCGGCGACATCCATCAGGATTTCCCGCGACGGAGACGGCTCGAATCGCGCAATGGCGGTTTTGGCCGATGCAATGTGGGCATTGGCCTTCTGCCAGGTGTAATTGATCCCGCCATGGGCATGCAGATACGCGACCAGTTCCTGAAAGTCCTGAACCGAGAACTCCGTATTGGTGATAATGGCTTCCATGCGCCCTCGGTCTTCAGCACCTGCCGCATTCAAGGCATAAATCACCGGAAGGGTCATCTTGCCTTCCTTGAGATCGGCGCCGACAATCTTTCCCAGAGCCAGACTGTCTTCAGTATAGTCCAGCAGATCGTCCACCATCTGAAACGCCATACCCAAATGAAATCCATAATCGGCCAGCGCCGTTTCCCAACCCTGCGGAGCATCGGCTATCAGGGCGCTGACCCTGCAGGCGCCCTGAAACAGCACGGCCGTTTTCCGGCGGATCACCTCCAGATACTCCTCTTCGGAAAGATGGATATCCCCTTTTCGCATGAGCTGATGGATTTCTCCTTGAGCCATGTTGTCGGTAATTTCGGAAATGGTGCGGATAATCCGGATATTGCCGGTTTCAGCAGCAATGGCAAGCGATCTGGCCAGTAGAAAATCCCCGGCCAGCACTGCGGCAGCGCCTCCCCACAGGCTGTGGGCCGCCGGCTTTCCCCGTCGCATCATGGCCCCGTCCACCACATCATCATGCAGGAGGGTGGCGGCATGAAGATATTCGAAAATGATGGAAAACGTCTTGTCGTATCCGCCCTGATAGTGACAGATCTTGGCGCAAAGCACCATCAACAGCGGACGAAGCCGTTTTCCGCCACTGAAGAGAATGTGGCCGGCAATGGTTGAAACGAGTTCGACATTGGGTTTGAGATTTTCAACCAGTGCAGTTTCAATCTCGGCCAGATCGTTTTGGACCATATCCAGGATACGGTTTTTCAATTCAGTCATGTGGAACCCCAATCAAATCATATTCAAGCGTGTCGGTAATGCGAACCCGAACGATATCGCCAATATTCAGTCGATCCGCATGGATGATGGTAACGCCATCAACCTCAGGCGCCTGAAAACGGGTTCGGCCCATATATACCCCTTTTTCCGGGGCGGATTCAACAAGAACCGGGAATATTTTTTCCAGTCGGCAGCGGTTAATCTCGGCGGAAATCTTTTTCTGGGCTGCCATCAACCGGTTGTGGCGGCGCCTGGCCACTGCGGCCGGAACCGGGTTCTTCAGCAAATGAGACGGCAGATCATCTGCATCCGAATAGACAAAAACCCCGAGATGATCGAAGCGGACTTCCTTGATAAAGGAGAGCAGAATTTCAAAGTCCGCATCCGTTTCACCGGGAAAACCCACGATCACCGTGGTACGAAGAGATGCTTCCGGCACTGCGGCCCGAATGCTCTCGAACAGCCGCAGCAGATCATTTCTTTTGTAATGCCGCCCCATACGTTTCAATACGCTGTCGCCGGCATGCTGAATCGGTATATCGAAATACGGGCAGATCCGGGGGTGATCCGCGACGGTTTGAATGACGGCATCCGTGATGCTTTCCGGATGTCCGTAGAGAAAACGGATCCAGCTATCACCCGCGATCCGGGACAGGTGATTCAGAAGCTGCGACAGATCCACGGGAACATCCAGGTCCTGTCCGTATGCCGTGGTATCCTGAGATACCAGGGTCAGTTCCTTGACCCCGCAATCGGTAAGCTTTACAGCTTCTATAACGATATCCTCCAGGGTTCTGCTTTTCTGCCGGCCCCGCAACTTGGGGATGATGCAATAGGTACACCTGCGGTTGCATCCCTCGGCGATTTTCAGGTAGGCCGCCGGCCCCGTTGACAGTTCTCTGGCGACATCCGCGCTATCCACCGTGATCTTGTCGGGGTCCGGAAGCAGACAGACCGAATGCAGCGCATTGTCCTGAACCGCTTCGATGATCCGGTCGTACGCGCCGGTACCCAGAAAGACATCCACCTCCGGAAGAGCTGAAACAATATCTTCGCGATAACGCTCCGGCAGGCATCCGGTCACGATCAGCCGGCTGCAGGCGCCGTCTTTTTTATAGGCGGCCAACGCCAGGATGGTATCGATGGATTCATTGGCCGCGGCCTCGATAAAGCTGCATGTGTTGACGATAATGATATCGGCATCTTCGGGATCCGGCACCGGAACACAGCCGGCTTCCCGCAGTTTTCCCGTCATGACTTCGCTGTCCACAAGATTCCGGGCGCATCCCAGACTGACCAGATGAATATTCATGGCAATGTCTTATATCCTTTGTTTGGATAACTGATCAGCATATCCGGGGAAGCTGCTCTCCGGTCAACATATCCACGATACGGGTTCCACCAATACGCGTTTGCAGGATCACCCTGCCGGCCGGCGCTTCCACCACCTCGCCGATGATACAGGCATCCTTTCCCAAAGGATCATTGCAAAGCTCTGCCAACACAGCTTCAGCATGATCCGGACACACAAAGGCAACCAGCTTTCCCTCGTTGGCGATATACAGCGGATCAAATCCCAGCAGCTCGCAGAGTGCTGCCACCTCGGGCTTTATGGGGATACTATCTTCGATGATATGGATTCCCACCCGGGATTGACCGGCAATTTCATTCAAAGTCGTTCCCAGCCCCCCCCGTGTCGGATCACGCAGCACATGGATATCCCGGTCAACCCGGAGCATTTTTTGGACAATGTCATTCAGTGCAGCCGTATCGCTGAGTACCGGAGAATCGAAGCGCATGCCCTCACGACTTGTCAGAATGGCGATTCCGTGGTCTGCAAGCGTTCCGCTCAGGATAATTTTATCCCCCGGCCTGGCCCGGTAGCCGGATATCTCGACACCTTCCGGAATCCGGCCAATGCCGGAGGTGTTGATAAAAATCTTGTCCGCAGCCCCTCTGGGAACCACCTTGGTATCTCCGGCAACCACCTGCACCCCGGCTTTTTGGGCGCTAAGCCCCATCCGGCGAAGAATCTTATTCAGATCCGCGACCGGAAACCCCTCTTCGATAATCATCCCGACGCTTAGAAACAAAGGGATGGCCCCGCTCATGGCCAGATCGTTCACAGTTCCATTGATTGCCAGTTCGCCGATATCGCCGCCAGGAAAAAAAATGGGGTCCACCACATAACTGTCGGTTGAAAACGCCAGCCGCTCGCAACCGATCGTGATCTGCGCACTGTCATCCATCCTGGCCAGAATCGGATTGTCAAATGCCGGCAGCATCATTTCCGCAATCATCGTATGGGAAATTTTCCCGCCGCTGCCATGGTCCAGAAGAATCTTATCGTTTTGTTTCATACCTGTTTCTTTCATTGATACCGATAATAAGCCGCGCAGGTGCCCTCGCTGGAGACCATGCAGGGGCCAACCGGATTGACCGGGGTGCAGCGTTTTTTATACAGCGCACATTCCGGAGGGGTTTTTATGCCCTTCAAGATATCGCCGCAGGCGCACCCCGTGACAATGACGGGTTCGGGAACCCGGATATCCAGTTGACGGGCGGCATCCATAACGGCATATTCTTCCCGAATTTTCAGTCCACTGCGGGGGATGGTTCCAATACCCCGCCAGGCGGCATCCACAGGCTCAAAAACAGCGTTCATGATAGAAATTGCCTTGGGATTTCCTGTCGAAGTGACAGCCCGGGGATAGGCATTATCCAGTTCCGGCATCCCGGCGTGAATCTGTGATACCAGCAGATAAACCGCCTGAAGGATATCGGCCGGCTCGAATCCGGCAATCACGGAGGGCATGTGGTGAACGGTTTTCAGAAACAGGTAGGCATCGGAACCGATCATGACCGATACATGGCCGGGAAGAATGAATCCGTCAATCTGAACATCCGGTGCATTCACCAGGGCATCGAGCGCTGGCGGAACGGTTTTATGCGCCGAATAGACCAGATAATTGGACAGTTGCGACGCCATTGCAGTCATCATGGTCGCTGCAATGGTCGGGGCCGTTGTTTCAAACCCCACACCCAGAAAAACCACGCGCTTGTCCGGATGCGCTCTGGCGATATCCAGGGCGTCCATAGGCGAGTAAACCATGCGGATATCCCGGCCACCGGCGCGTTCGGCCTCAAGCGAAGATTCGGTACCCGGAACCCGGATCAAATCCCCGAAAGTGGCCACGATCACCCCATTCATCCGGGAAATGGCGATAAAAGCGTCGATATCACTCTGATCGGTGACACAGACCGGACATCCCGGACCAGACACCAGCGAAATATCAACTGGCAGAACCGAACGCACGCCGCTTCGGAAAATGGATACCGTATGGGTGCCGCAAACCTCCATCAGACGAACGGGTTTTGAACGAATGTGACAAATGCGATCGATCAGCCGCCGGGCCAGTTCCGGATCCCGGTATTCTTCCAGATGTTTGATACTCATGAACCCCTCCCCCACTCAATCGCTCTTATCCCGATTTCCCGCAGCACAGACCGCCTGACCCAGGGAAATGCCGCCATCATTGGTCGGAACAACCGACTGGGAAAAGACCGTGAAGCCTTCTGTAGAAAGCTCCCGAATCAGACCGTTCAGCAACAGGGCATTCTGAAAGACACCGCCGCTCAATGCCACGCGGTTCAGGTCGCTGTTCCGCCGTATCTCCCGGCAGAGCGCAGCCGTCATGCAGATGAGGGTTCGGTGAAACCGGGCGCTGACGACAGCCGGTAACACACCGTTTTCAGTATCCCGCACCACGCCTTGAATGATCGGATGGGGAAGGATTTGGTAGCCGTCTTCAGACAGCCATTCAAAAGGATAACTCCCCGATTCTCCGTCATCCGCCAGCATTTCAAGCTCCAGAGCGGCCTGCCCTTCATAGGCAACCGTATAACGTATTCCGATGATCGCTGCAACCGCATCGAACAGCCTTCCCATGCTGGACGTGCGAGGGCAGTTGATGTCCTTGGCCACCATATCCTGCAGAAAAGTCAGTTTTTTGGGATCGATTTCCCGAAACAGGGGAATATCCAGATTCTGCATGTTTTCGCCAAAAACCGAATACAGACAGCTTACAGCCATCCGCCAGGGTTCTCGAATGGTCGCAGCCCCACCGGGCATGGAAACATAGGCCAGGTGACCGACCCTGTCAAAGCCGGTTTCATCGGCAATCAGGAACTCGCCGCCCCATATCGCTCCGTCTGCGCCGTAGCCGGTTCCGTCAAACGCCAGACCGATCACCTTTCCATGAATCCGGTTTTCGGCCATGCAACTGACGATATGGGCGTGGTGATGCTGAACCCGAACCAGCTCCATGCCGGCCTGCTGTTGTTCCAGGGCATATCGGGTGCTAAGATAATCGGGATGCAGATCGCAGGCCAGAAAATGCGGGGTGATATCGAGAATCCGCTGCATATGCGCAATGGTCATGCAGAAAAAATCGTAACCAGCCGAATTTTCAAGATTCCCGATGTGCTGACTCAGAAATGCCCGACTCCCGGAGATCAGGCAGACCGTGTTTTTCAGTTCAGCCCCGCAGGCCAGCACCGACGGCAGCGGACGGCGAAGAAAAACAGGCATCGGAACAATTCCCCTGGACCGGCGGATGACCCGGTCTGCGCCGGCAACATGCCTGACCAGAGAATCGTCGCTGCGCAGATATATCTGCCGGTCATGCATCAAAAAATAATCAGCCAGCCCGGACAGTCGGTTCAAAGCATCGGCATTATCGATGGCGATGGGCTCTTCACTCAGGTTGCCGCTGGTCATCACCAGGGCTGTAAATTCTTGATCCATCAACAGATAATGCAGCGGCGTATAGGCAAGCATGACACCGATGGTGAGGTTCCGGGGAGACACGGCATCGGAGAGCAGGCAGGGCTTTTTTTTACTCAGCAGCACGATCGGGCGTCGGAATGAAGTCAGAAGGGCTTTTTCTTCGGATGTCATCGATGCATACCGACAAATTGCTTCCAGATTCGGCGACATGACAGCAAGCGGTTTTTCCTTGCGCCGCTTGCGCCGCCGAAGCCGCTCAACCGCAGCGGTATGGCAGGCATCCACCGACAGATGAAAGCCGCCCAGTCCCTTGATGGCCAGAATTTTTCCTTCTTTCAGAAAACGAGCGGCCCGTTCAATCGGATTTTCACAGGATATCAGACCGCCATCCGAGCCATGAAGGGTTACCTGTGGGCCGCAGACCGCACAGGCATTGGGTTGGGCATGGAAACGGCGGTTTTGCGGATCATCATATTCAGACTGGCATGGATCGCACATCACAAAATGTTTCATCGATGTGTTGCACCGGTCGTAGGGAATGTCTGAAATGATCGTATAGCGGGGACCGCAGTTGGTGCAATTGATGAACGGATAAGCAAACCTTCGGTCTGTCGGATCGAACAGCTCTTTCAGGCAATCGTCGCAAACCGACACATCCGGAGAGATCAGGGTGGAGCGTTTGAGATCGGGCGTGCTGGGAAGAATCGAAAAAGCATTGAGTTCCCGAACGATATCCGGGGCTTCGTCAATACCCGTAATATAGGCCAGCGGCGGAAGATTGGTTGTGAGACATTTACAGAACAGGTCGATGTTTTCTCGGCTGCCTTCTACGTGAATGGCGACTCCAGAGGAAGTATTCGCGATTTCTCCCGTTAGTTGATGCATGCAAGCCAGTTGATAGATATAGGGCCTGAAACCGACCCCCTGAACGATTCCATTAACGTTCAGTTTGCGTGCAATGATTTCATCCGGCGCCATATTAATGCTCAAGGGTTAGGATCAAGAAATTAAAAAGTCGTAAACCTCTCGGCACCGGACTTCCCGTACGGCTAAAGCCGATCCGTCTGCATGGAGAGCGCCAGAGACTCTCTTAACACGGCAAGGGATTCAAGAGCGAACTTTTCATCGATTTTGTGAATGGCGAAACCGGCATGAACGATGACGTAATCACCGACCTGGGGATCTTCGATCAGCAGCAGGCTGGTCTGTCGCTGAACACCATCCACATCGATTGCGGCCATTCCGTTTTCATCAATGTGGGTAATCTTCGAGGGGATTGCAAGACACACGGGCTTGACTCCTTTTTTGACAGCAAACGCCAAGGTGTTCGAGTTCGGAGAGAACCATCGCCGTCACGGGCTCCACGCGACAAAGGACAGCCGGTGACAATTCGATGCAGAGGGTGTCGATATCTTCCGGTTCAACACCGATAATTACCGTTTCCGGCACCTTGTCCAATGCTTGACACAGGGTCAGGGCTTCAAGAAAATCGATCTGGTGAAGGGAATTCTTGGCACGGATGCGATCGGGTATCTGGCTTTTTTCCAGGCGGTAAACATCCCCCGGCGCCCCCTGATGCCGAATGGCGTCCACCACGATCAGGTAGTCGGCCTCGGACATCACCCCCAGCAGGTTGACCCCCAATACCCCGCCGTCTATCAGGGACACGTGATCGGGAAAATCATACTCGGCCTGGAGTTTTTGAACCACCCGGACACCGAAACCCTCATCTCGGAACAACAGGCATCCGATTCCCAGAACCATGATATGCGGAGGATGCATTGACATCTCTTATAAAAAAACCCGATCGAAAGATCGGGTTCTTAGTGGAAGAAAAATAATGGCGGAGAGAGAGGGATTCGAACCCTCGGTAGAGGTTTCCCCCTACACACGCTTAGCAGGCGCGCGCCTTCAGCCGACTCGGCCATCTCTCCGTTGGGTTGTATGCAGAAAAACCACTTCAGTTTATCAAAAGAATACACCTTCGGCCGGTTTTTTCTGGCGGAGGGAGTAGGATTCGAACCCACGGAGCTGTTACACTCTACGGTTTTCAAGACCGCCGCTTTAAACCACTCAGCCATCCCTCCATTTTCGAATCGATGTTGTTTACCATTTCACCGCTTCAGGGTCAATGATTTTATTGTCTTGTTTTTCAAATTGTCAGACTGATGAACCGGGCGGAAGTTTATCAAAGACCAGACGATCGTTTTCGACCCTTGCCTCCACCCGGCTGCCGTCCGGAATTTCTCCCTTCAGAATTTCCATGGACAGCGGATTTTCAAGGTATTTCTGAATCGCCCGTTTCAGGGGTCTGGCGCCGTATATCGGATCATATCCCTTGTCCACGATCAGGTTCCGGGCATTTTCTGAAACATTCAGAATAATACGACGTTCCGCCAGCCGCTGTTCCAACTGCTGCGTCTGAAGCATCACGATGCTTCGAATCTGATCCAGGGTCAGGTTTCTGAAAATAATGGTTTCATCGATCCGGTTTAAAAATTCTGGCTTGAAACTGGCCCGCAGAGCCTCGGTGATCCGGCGTTCCATTTCATCCCGCCGGGATTCGTCCAGCTCGAGAATCCATTGACTGCCGACATTGGACGTCATGATGATCAGGGTGTTTTTAAAATCTACGGTTCGGCCATGCCCGTCCGTCATTCTGCCGTCATCCAGAATCTGCAGCAGGACATTGAACACTTCGGGATGCGCTTTTTCGATTTCATCAAATAGCACCACCGAATAGGGTCGCCTGCGCACCGCCTCGGTCAGATATCCCCCCTCGTCATATCCCACATATCCCGGAGGCGCGCCGATCAGCCGGGAAACCGCATGTTTTTCCATGTACTCCGACATATCGATCCGCACCATGGCCTGGTCGCTGTCGAAGATGAATTCGGCCAGAGCTTTGGCCAGCTCTGTTTTTCCGACACCGGTCGGCCCCATGAAAATGAAAGAGCCGATCGGCCGATTGGGGTCCTGAAGTCCGGACCTGGCCCGACGAACAGCGTTGGATACGGCTTCGATGGCTTCTTCCTGGCCGATCACCCTTCGGCGGAGCCGATCTTCCATATGCACCAGCTTTTCGCGCTCGCCTTCCAGCATTCTGCTGACCGGAATACCGGTCCAGCGGGAAACCACCTCGGCAATATCTTCTTCATCGACCTCCTCCTTCAGCATCTTGCTGTGCTCCTGAAGCCGTGTCAGGTTTTCGTTGGCGGCAACCAGCCGCCGTGAAAGCTCGATGGCTTTTCCGTACCTGATTTCCGCCACCCTGGCCAGATTGCCTTCCCGTTGGGCCTGTTGTTCTTCGGTGCCAAGAATATCCTGTTCTTCCTTGATTTTACGGATGATCTGGATAAGATCCTTTTCATTCTGCCAATGGGCCTTCATGGTCAGTATCTCTTCCTTCATCTGGCCCAGATCCGCTTCCAGCTTTGCCAGCCGCCCGCGAGAAACAACATCCGTTTCTTTTTTCAGGGCTTCCCGCTCGATTTCCAACTGGGTGATCTTGCGCTGAATTTCATCGATTTCCGTCGGCATGCTGTCAATTTCAATGCGCAGCTTGGATGCACATTCATCCATCAGGTCGATGGCCTTATCCGGCAAAAACCGGTCGGATATGTACCGGTGAGACAGCGTTACCGCGGAAACAATGGCTGAATCCTTGATGCGGACACCATGGTGAACCTCATATTTTTCCTTAAGACCCCGGAGAATGGCGATACTGTCTTCAACCGAAGGCTCTTTGACCAAGACGGGCTGAAACCGTCTTTCCAGCGCCGCATCCTTTTCAATATACTTGCGATATTCATTCAGGGTGGTAGCACCCACACACCGCAGGGTTCCCCGGGCAAGTGCGGGTTTAAGCATATTGGACGCATCCATGGCGCCCTCCGCTGCCCCTGCCCCGACCAACGTGTGCAGCTCATCGATAAAGAGAATAACCTCGCCTTCAGCAGCTTCAACCTCTTTTAACACGGCCTTCAACCGGTCTTCGAATTCCCCGCGGTACTTGGCGCCGGCGATCAAGGCCCCCATGTCCAGTGATACGAGCCTGCGGTTTTTAAGGGTTTCAGACACATCCCCGGCCACGATTCGCTGCGCCAGGCCCTCGATGATGGCGGTTTTGCCCACACCCGGCTCACCGATCAGGACCGGGTTGTTTTTCGTGCGACGGGACAGAACCTGGACGACGCGTCGAATTTCGTCATCCCGGCCGATGACCGGATCGAGCTTTCCCAGACTCGCCAGATCCGTTAAATTGCGGCTGAATTTTTCAAGAGCCTGGTATTTTTCCTCAGGGTTGGGATCGGTAATTCTCTGACATCCCCGAATATCCATCAGCACCTTGAGAATTGCTTCGCGGGTAACACCGTTGCGGCCCAGAATCCTGGCTGCCTCCCCGGTCTTTTCATCGGCGGTGGCCAAGAGAATATGTTCGATGCTGACATACTGATCCTTCATCTTGTCGGATTCGGCAAAGGCGGCGTCCAGAACCGCTTTGGTCCGCTGAGAAATATACACATCTGCTACCCCGGTGATTTTGGGGAACCGGTTCATAGCCAGCGTCAGCTCCTGGCCGACCCCGGCAGGGGATACCCCCAATTTGCGCAATATGGATGACGTGATTCCCTCGGATTCCCCCAGCATGGCGCTTAGCAGGTGTTCCGGCTCGATCTGCTGATTGTTCTGTCGGGACGCCAGGGACTGGGCGTTTTGTATGAGTTCCTGAGATTTCACCGTAAATTTGTCAAATCGCATGTTTCCTCCTTATTGTACAGTCAACACAACAAAATTTTATCGTTTTAATAATAAGCACTTGCGATTTTATGTCAATTTTCATGAAGGAATGGCAGCCATCAAAAGCCTGCAGTGGAATCTTTCGATTTTTCGGCATTGATCATCAATTCGCCCAAAACCGGTAATTCATGGTAATTCATAAAATTGATATCACCGCAAAGACGCAAAGATCGCAAAGGAAACCGATAGAAAAACAGGCTGTTGCTTTGTGTCCTTTGCGTCTTTGCGGTAAATTCAGTGCTGATCATCTGGCCGAAAGGATGATCCAGACCGATTTTTCTTTGAGTTATCGATGGGTCTTTGATAGCATGAGCCATTCGGTGAAAGACTACCCGTTTTAGATCGATCGTTTTTTACATTTTTCCATACAATCGGCACGCTATGACAAAATCACTTTATCAAAAAGTCGGCATCGCCTCGCTGATACTGATGGCTTCGGTGTTTTTAAGCCGTGTCATCGGCCTATTCCGGGAAATGGCTATTGCATATGCCGGCGGCGCCAGAGGGGATGTCGATGCGTATCAGATCGCATTCGTGATTCCGGAAATACTCAACCATATCGTTGCCAGCGGCTTTTTATCGGTCACCTTTATCCCGATTTTCTCCGGATATCTGACAACAGATCGCGAAGCAGAAGGCTGGAAAGTGTTTTCCGTCATTATGAACAGTTTTGGTCTGATGCTGATTCTTTTTATCGGAATTTCCATGTTGTTTGCTCCGGAGCTGATATCCTTGACTGCACCGGGAATTCAGGACCCGATCCTGCTGAACAAGGCGGTTCGCATGACCCGCATCATCCTGCCGGCGCAGTTTTTCTTTTTTACCGGCGGCATGTTCACGGCCGCCCAGTTTGCCAAGGAATCTTTCAGCCTGCCGGCCCTGGCGCCGCTGGTCTATAATATCTGCATTATCGCCGGCGGCATGGCGCTTGGCCCAATTCTGAAAATGGAAGGCTTTTCCTGGGGGGTTCTGGCCGGTTCGTTTCTCGGTAATTTCGCCATCCAGTATCGGGGTGCACGGAAAGTCGGCATGCAGTATTGGCCGGTCGTCAACTTCACCCATCCGGACTTTCTTGCCTATGTGCGCCTGACCCTTCCCCTGATGGTGGGCCTGACCATGTCGTTTTCAACGGAATTTTTTCTGAAGTTTTTCGGCTCTTACCTGCCCGAAGGCAGCATTGCCTGCCTGAACTACGGACTTCGCATCATGTTCATTCTGGTCGGGCTTCTGGGGCAAGCCATCGGCACGGCATCCTTTCCGTTTATGGCCAGACTGGCTGCCGAAAACCGGATTCCGGAGATGAATCAGCTCCTGGACAGCACCCTGAAATACCTGTCGTTGATCATCCCCTTTTCGATATGGCTGATCATCCTTCGGCATGAAGTGGTGGCGGTTTTGTTTGAAAGGGGGCGATTCGATGCAGCCGCCACGAACCAGACCGCAGGGGTTCTGTTGTATCTGATGATCGGCGCCTTTGCCTTTGCCGCACAGACCGTTGTGGTCAGAGGATATTACGCGGTTCAGAATACGTTGTTTCCGGCCATTTACAGCACCATCGGTGTTCTGATAAGCATTCCGTTCTACGTCCTGGGTATGAAGTTCATGGGTGCTGCCGGCGTGGCCCTGGCCATATCCGTCTCGGCCGTGTTGCAAGTCGTGCTGCTCTATGCGCTGTGGAATCGCAGAAGCCACAACACCGACTGCCGGGATGTCTTCCGGGGATATGCGAAAATGATTCTGCTGAGTATTCCCATCGGCCTTGCCTTGGAAGCACTTCGAAGGGGACTGCTGCAATGGATGCCCGAAAAGGGGTTGAGCGCAAACCTTCTGATCTGCTGCATCACCGGCCTGTTTTTTCTGGTGCTGCTTGGCTTTTCTGGATTTCTTTTCAACATCCGGGAAATAACCGGCACATACAGGCGTCTGACTCAAAAAGCAATTTGACAGAATCAATCTTTTTCCTTATACACCCCAATTATGCGCAATAAAACTGAAAAATGGCTGACACTGGCAGCATGGGTGATTGTTCCTCCCCTGTTCGGCCTGCTTTCCATCATGCTGGGCCAGGATGCCAACTGGGATCTTCGGAATTATCACTACTACAACCCCTATTCGTTTATCAACGACAGGATGGATTTTGATATCCTGCCCAGCCAGGTAGCCAATTTCTACAATCCGCTTTTTTACGTGCCGTTTTACTACGCCGTCAACCTGTTTTCTCCCAAGGGGGTGGGGTTCCTGCTGGGATGGATTCAGGGTTTCAATTTTCCGCTGCTGCTGGCGATCGTCCGGCAGATGATTCCTGCAACAAATGCAGGGGAAAGTTCCGTGTGGAAGCACGGCGTTTTTTGTTTCTGCATTTCTTTGATCGGCATGCTGGGCGCCGCCAATGTTTCTGAACTGGGAACCATGTTCAGCGACAATCTGCTCAGCATCCTGATTCTGGCTTCTCTTTGGATTATTTTATTTTCAATGCGGCTTTTGCTGGTATCCGGCTGGAAGATCAGACTCGGCATCGTAATCGGGGCAGGTTTTCTGGCAGGTGCGGCCATCGGGTTCAAACAGCCGACCGCAATTTATGCCATCGGACTCTGTGCGGCTTTCTTCGTGCTGAAATCGCCTTTCATTCACCGGTTTTTTCTGTCTTTTTTTTACGGCATCGGCGTTTTGTTCGGAATCGCTGCCAGCGGCGGATACTGGCTGCACGAAATGTGGGTCCGGTTCAAGAACCCGCTTTTCCCCTATTTCAACCTGCTGTTTCAGTCTCCCATGGCGACAATCGGAGACTATCGGGATACATCGTATCTTCCCGACACTCTTGGTGGAGCTCTGATATCCCCCTTCTTTTTCTGGTTTGCACCCTATGAATTTGCCGAAGTGGCATACCGGGACCTGCGCCTCCCCATTCTTTATGTTCTACTGCTGGCGCTGCTGGTAATCAAAATCGTCGATAGCGTATCCCCCCGGATAGAACAGACATCCACCCCAAAAGAGCCGGTTTACACCTCCGCAACCTACTTTCTAATGGCATTCGGAGTCCTTTCCTATCTGACCTGGTTGAAAATGTTCGCCATTTTCCGCTATGCCCTGGTTATTGAAATGCTGGCGCCCTTGGCAATCTGGCTGATTCTGGATCGGATATTCCGAATCCGGATTGTAAAACAGGCGGCGGCAGGGGCGGCTCTGTTGATCATTCTGATCACCCTGAGACCCGCCGACTGGGGAAGGGTGTCCTGGGGACAGGATTATTTCGGCGCAACGCTTCCCGTCATTGAAAAGCCTGAAAACACCCTTGTCATCATGACCGGCGCCGCCCCCTTGTCCTACCTGATCCCTCTGTTTCCGAAAGAAATTCGATTTGTTCGCATTCAAAGTTATTTCACCGGGCCATCCAGTCATCCCAACGGATACGACCGCCTGATGGCCGATATCATTTCCAGACACACCGGCCCCCTGTACATACTTTTTCGTTCTTATGAAAAACCCGGCGCGATCTTGGCGCTCGACGCATATGGCATAGATATGGAAGACAATTCCTGCCGAAGTTTCAAACCGCATATCGAATCCAATGAGCAATATCCGCTTACTTTCTGTACAGAATCCAAAAAGGGCGATCATGAATGAAACCCACATAGTGTCCGGTTATCGGACGGCGGTTCTGATTCCCTGTTTCAATGAAGAAAAGACCATTGGAAAAGTCGTAGGAGATTTCAAAAAGGCCATTCCCAGTGCTGAAATCTATGTCTATAACAACCGCTCCACCGACCGGACTGCAGACATCGCAGCAGAAGCCGGCGCCATGGTCCGGGATGAAACCCATGCCGGCAAAGGAAATGTCGTCCGGCGCATGTTTGCAGACATCGATGCAGATATTTATGTTCTGGTGGACGGTGATGACACCTATCACGCCCCCAGCGCCGCCGCCATGATCCAAAAGCTCATTGACGAACGTCTGGACATGGTGGTCGGCACCCGGCTGAGTGAATATTCGGAGGATGCATTTCGTCTGGGGCACCGGTTCGGCAATGACCTGCTGACCGGGTTTCTCGGGCTGCTGTTCGGCAGCACCTTTACTGACATTCTTTCCGGCTATCGGGTATTTTCCAGAAGATTTGTCAAATCTTTTCCGGCAGTTTCGAAAGGTTTTGAAATCGAGTCAGAGCTGACGGTCCATGCTCTCGAACTGCGAATGCCCATCGGAGAGATGACCACCCCGTACCAAACCCGACCGGAGAACTCGGTCAGCAAACTCAGGACTTATCGGGACGGCACGCGCATCCTGCTGATGATCCTCATCATGTTCAAGGAAGAGCGGCCCCTGACATTTTTTTCGCTTGTTTTCGGATCTCTATCTCTGATATCGCTGCTGCTGGCATATCCGATCGTGATAACTTATTTGGAAACTGGCCTGGTGCCCCGTTTTCCAACTGCCATTCTGTCTACCGGAATCATGATTCTGGCCTTTCTCAGTCTGACCTGCGGATTCATCCTGGACACGGTCACACGCGGCAGGCGGGAACTGAAACGACTGATTTATCTGTCTATTCCCGGTGCTGGAAGATAGGTGCTGCAGCAGATAAGCCATTGATCGCCTAAAACGCTTTTTCCGAGGCTTTTTTGACGCTGTCTTGTCGTTGACGGGCTTCTTCTTTTTCGATATTCAGAAGCTCTTCGAGACTGTTTACATAATAGATCATGATGTGATATTCAGGGTTTCCATATCGGTCATTTTTCATGGAAGCCAGCAACAAATCCCTGTTTTTTTTCCAGAAACCGACTTTAATGAACGAGTTCAACCCTTGAATATCTTCCGGACGGCCGTATTTTTGATCCAGCGCATCGATGATGTCATTGCCCTCATACGATATGTTCATGCTGAAGTACATGGGCCTGTGGGAGTAGCCTGAAAAAACCATTTCAACATAGGTGAAAGGAACCCCCGATTTTCGAGCATACCGATACATCAGCTTGATGGTATTGTGTTCGACACGTTCCCGGGGAGGATAATTCAACTGAAGATTCAGTGTGTCGAGTTCCGGGAAAAATGTCTTTAAAAAGTCCGGATCATTGACGGATAGATCGATCTGGCTGCGATAGGCTATGGCATCGGAACCCAGATGGTCACTCAGGGCGCTTCGGACATCGCTGCTGAACCGAGTGTTGGCGCCCAGATCAAAAAAAGTGAAACTTTCCGGTAGTTCTTTGACAATCTGACTGTTTATCGAAGATGGTGGACGGAATTTTTTTTCTATAATCACCCCGGCCACTCCTGTCAAAAGAAGGACAACTGAAATTCCCACAATCCATTTATTGCGTTTCGGTATCGACATGGCATTCAAAACTCCTATAAACTCCTGATTTCCAGATACCCATTCCCGGTACCTCTTGATAATTCTCATACAATAAATTGAGGTGAAAATCAAAAAAGATAAATTGATTTCATTATCCCATTGATATATGAACCTGTAACCAGGTTAATCGCTTGATGGAAAAACTTTTAAAAATAAAGGAAAAAAAGATGAAAAAAGATGATTTGATTCAGCAGATGGCAGAAGGGGCCGGCATTACCAAAGTCCAGGCGACAAAAGCATTGAATTCGGTTGTAGAGGGTATTTCCGAGGCTCTCAAGGAGCAGGACGGTAAAATCACGCTGATAGGCTTCGGCACATTTTTAAAAGTTCACCGAAAGGCCCGTCAGGGCGTCAATCCGGCAACCGGCGCCAAAATCCAGATCAAGGCCACCGATGTAATCCGGTTCAAGGTAGGAAAAAAACTGAAAGATGCCGTAGCATAAGCAAATCGCCGTGTTGTCGTCGCTGGAAGGCAGACAGTCGACTCTCTGTCTGTCTTCTGTCTGAAACATGACATCTTCGCCAGGAGGTCTTTATATGATTTTTGAAAAACCCGGCCCTGCCAATACGGATCAAACCCTGGCAGCAGCCTTCGATAGAGGAATACAATTGGGTCTTGATGAAGTGGTTGTCAGTTCTTCCTCTGGAAAAACTGCTTACAAGGCGCTTGATGTTTTTCATGGTTTTCGCCTGACCGTTGTCACCTATCACTGCGGATTCCGGGAACCATTTCAACCCGTCATGCCGAACGACGTCAAACGCGATCTGGAAAATAAAGGCGCTACAGTGGTTTCCGCCACCCATGCCCTCTCCGGCGTGGAGCGTTCCATCGCAAAAAAATATCAAGGACTGTATCCCGTCCTGCTGATTGCCGACACCCTGAGATTATTCGGCCAGGGAACAAAAGTGGCTGTGGAGATATCCATCATGGCAGCCGATGCCGGTGCGCTTTCCGGAAACGACATTGTGGCCATCGGCGGCACCGCCAAAGGGGTCGATACAGCCCTGATCCTGCGGCCGTCCAACCAATCGAATATTTTTACCGATTTATGTATTCGTGAGATTATCTGTAAACCCCGGACCGGGAAATGAAAGGTGATTCTTGAAGATTATCGATTTGCGCAGCGACACGGTTACTCGGCCCACCCCCGCCATGCGTGCGGCAATGGCCTCAGCGGAAGTCGGCGATGATGTATATGGCGAAGATCCTACGGTCAACCGCCTTCAGGCCATGGCTGCCGAAATGCTCCACAAAGAGGAGGCGTTGTTTGTCGCCAGCGGCACGCAGAGTAACCTTCTGGGATTGATGAGCCACTGCGAGCGGGGCGATGAATATATTGTAGGACAGCAGGCTCATACTTACCGCTATGAAGCCGGAGGGGCAGCCGTTCTGGGCAGCATTCAGCCTCAGCCGCTTGATTTTTTACCCGATGGCACCTTGGATCTGGACCGGGTTCAATCGCTGATCAAACCCGATGATTTTCATTTTGCAAAAACGCGGCTTCTCTGTCTGGAAAATACCCAGGCCGGAAAGGCGCTCCCGATGGACTACTTGGCACAGGCATCCGCTCTTGCCGCTGCCAATCGGTTGGGACTTCATCTGGATGGCGCCAGGATTTTTAATGCCGCCGTCAAGCTCAACGTTCCGGTGCATGAGATCGCCCGTTATGCCGATACGGTTTCAGTTTGCCTGTCCAAGGGACTGGGAGCGCCGGTCGGATCACTCCTCTGCGGCCCGACCCACCTGCTTCAAAAGGCGCTTCGCTGGCGAAAAATGCTGGGAGGCGGCATGCGGCAGGCCGGCATTCTGGCTGCAGCGGGAATGGTTGCGCTTACATCTCATATCGATCGCCTTGCAAAAGACCACGACCATGCCCAACTGCTGGCGCGCAAACTCTCCGAGATTACCGAAATCCATATCGATCTCGATGCGGTACAAACCAATATGGTGTTTATGGAGGCACCGGCATCTTCAAGCGCCCGGCTCACTTCTTTTTTGAAAGATCGCGGTATTCTGGTCAGCGGACGCGGAAACTTTCGACTCGTCACCCACTTGGATATTACGGCATCCGATATTCAAATCGTCATCGATGCCGTCAAAGCGTTTTTTATGCGTAATCCGTCATAGTGCTGCTGTGAAAAAAAATCAAAAAACCATTTTCGCCTGCCAGTCCTGCGGATATCAGACACCGAAATGGATGGGAAAATGCCCGGAATGCGGCGCTTGGGAAAGCCTTGTCGAGGAAGGAGAGCCATCTTCACAGCCCGAATCCCGTTTTTCATCATCCAGATCCAAGCCCATTCCCATCGATCAGGTCATCTGCGACACTGAAGAGAGAATTGCCAGCGGCATCGGGGAATTTGATCGGGTACTGGGAGGCGGCCTGGTAAAAGGATCGATGGTGCTGATCGGCGGAGATCCGGGCATCGGCAAATCGACACTGATGCTTCAGGCTCTTCATTGCTTTGCGGTTCAGGGACACCGCGTACTTTATGTATCCGGTGAAGAATCGGTTCGACAGCTCAGCATGCGCAGCAGAAGACTTTCTACGCTGTCACCCCATTTTTTTGTCGTCTCCGAGATCGACATCGACATCATTCTCTCCATGCTGGAATCCGTCAAGCCCGATGTTCTGGTCATCGATTCCATACAGACCATGTACAACAGCGACTTATCCGCAGCACCCGGAAGTGTGGGTCAGGTTCGCGAAGCCACCCTTCGCCTGATGCTGGCAGCCAAGAAAACCGGCATTCCCATGTTCCTCGTAGGGCACGTCACCAAAGAAGGGGCCATAGCCGGCCCCAGACTTCTGGAACACATGGTGGATACCGTGCTGTATTTCGAGGGAGACAGAAACCACCTGTTCCGGATTCTGAGGGCGGTCAAAAACCGATTCGGCTCGACCAATGAAATCGGTGTGTTTGAGATGCGGGACAAAGGATTAGAAGAAGTGACGAATCCTTCTGCCATTTTTCTAGCCGAACGGCCAGAAAATGCTCCGGGATCCGTGGTTACCGCCAGCATGGAAGGCACCCGACCGATCTTGGTTGAAATTCAGGCGCTTGCCAGCAGCACCAACTGGGGAAATCCCCGCAGAACCATCCTTGGCCTGGATTCCAATCGCGTGGCGCTGCTGATGGCTGTTATCGAAAGAAAGCTGGGGATTCATCTGATGGGACACGACTTGTTCATGAACGTTGCCGGCGGCGTTCGGACCGATGAACCGGCCGTGGATCTGGGGATTGTCTGTGCCGTGGCGTCGAGTTTTCTCGACAAACCTATTCACGACAGCACGGTTGTTGTGGGAGAAGTCGGCCTGACCAGCGAGGTTCGGGCCGTTGGCCAGGTTGATGCGCGGATATCGGAATCCAGCAAATTAGGATTTACCCGGTGCCTGATTCCTTCCAGCAACCTCAAACGGTCATCCGCAATTCCGGGAATCGAACTCATCGGCATTCAGTCATTGAAGGAAGCCATGGAGATTCTTTTTTAATGCCAAGCCCCCGGTCCAAGCAAAATCCAAGGGATGATCATTATGCTCAGAAAGCCAGAAAAGATCATTTCCCGGCCAGGTCCGTTTTCAAACTTCAGGAAATTCAGCAAAAAGTCAATCTGATTCAACGAGGAAACCGTATTCTCGACCTAGGCTGCTCACCTGGCTCATGGCTGATGCTGGCAGCAGAGCTTACCGGCCCGACCGGAAGCATTGTCGGTATCGATATCCAACCCATCACCGTCAGTTTGCCTTCCCATGTCCAGATGTTCATCGCTGATATGCTGGCGCTGCCCGATGACATTTCCGAAGTCGTCGGACGGGATTTCGATATCGTTCTCAGCGACATGGCTCCGTCAACAACCGGCAGCAAATCCGTAAATGCGGCCAGATCCATGGAGCTTTGCCATGCAGCGCTCTCCACCGCTCAAAACAGACTCTTGCCGGGAGGCCATTTTGTCTGTAAAATATTTCAAGGTGAGGATTCTGACGCCTTCATCCATCAGATCAAATCCTTGTTTAACCGGTATCGGATTTTCAAACCCCAGAGCTGCCGCAAGGCAAGCCGGGAAATTTATATCATCGGACTCAATAAACGATAAAAACGGATGACGGATAACAGACGATGGATGACGGATGACGGATTTTTTTCTGTCCTCTGCCTGCTGTCCTCCGATATCTGGCATTAAGGAGGCTTTTCATGTCTGGTCACAATAAATGGTCAACCATTAAACACAAAAAAGGCGCTGCCGACGCCAAACGGGGTAAAATATTTACCAAGCTTATCAAGGAAATCACCATTGCCGCCCGGATGGGCGGAGGAGACATCGCATCGAATCCGAGGCTGAGAACGGCTGTTCTGGAAGCTAAAAGCGAAAACATGCCCAAAGAAAATATTGAACGGGCCATTAAAAAAGGCACCGGAGAGTTGGAAGGCGTCAGTTATGAAGAAAGCACGTATGAAGGCTATGGTCCCGGTGGCGCAGCCGTTATCGTGGAATCGTTGACAGACAATAAAAATCGAGCGGTTGCAGAGATTCGTCATATCTTCAACAAATGCGGCGGGAATCTGGGCGAAAACGGGTGTGTGGCCTGGATGTTCTCGAAAAAAGGCTATATGAGTGTTGATCTTAAGGCCGCCACCGAAGACCGGTTGATGGAAATTGCTCTGGAAGCCGGCGCGGATGATGTTCGGGAGGATAAGGACGTATTCGAGGTCATCACCGCACCTGCAGATTTTGAATCGGTCCGCCAGGCTCTGGAAAAAGCGGCGATTCCGTTCAGCAATGCGGAAATCACGATGCTTCCGCAGAATACCGTGAATCTGGAAGGCAAAGAGGCCGAACAGATGATCCGCTTGGTGGATACCCTCGAGGACTGTGACGATGTTCAAAAGGTTCACACCAATGCAGATATTTCAGATGAGGTCATGAACCGACTGTAAAAACAGACAATAACGCCCTCCCCCAGCGGGGGGGCGTATCACCCCGCAATTCCGATCATCCGCCGCACCGATTCAAGGGCCGAAACGCGAACCGATTCCGGAACCTTGACCTGTCCTTCAAGTGTTTCCAGGCTTCTGATCACATCTTTTAGACAAATTTTCTTCATGTCCGAACAGACCATGGCCGCCGATACTGGATAAAAGGCTTTATCCGGACAGGCTTTTTGCAGAGCATGCATCAGCCCCGCTTCAGTTCCCACAATAAATGAACGATGCAGAGACGTTAATGCATACCGGATCATGCCGGAAGTGCTGAGTACGGCATCGGCCATATCCAGAATGTTTTTTCGACATTCCGGATGGGCCATGAACACCGCATCCGGATGGGACTTTCTGGCCGCAGTCACCGCTTCCGGCGTCAAGCGGTCGTGAATCGGACAATATCCTTCCCATGCATGAATGGTCTTAGATGTTTGTGAAGCCGCATAACGGGCCAGGTTTCGGTCCGGCGTCATCAGTATCTCCGGCGCATCCAGACTCTCGACCACGGCCAGCACATTGGCGGAAGTACAGCAGACGGTAGAGATGGCCTTCACCGATGCCGGTGAATTCACATAGGTGACAACCGGCATGGGCCCCAGCACTTTCAGTTTTGCTGAAAGCGCTTCAGGCGTGATCATATCCGCCATGGGGCAACCGGCATCCAGTCGGGGGAGCAGAACGGTTTTTTCAGGGGATAGAATGGATGCCGTCTCCGCCATAAAATGAACACCGCAGAACACAATGAGTTCTGCATCAGTTTCAGATGCTTTGATGCTCAGCTCCAGGGAATCCCCGCAAAGATCGGCCACGTCCTGAATCTCCGAAGGCTGGTAATTGTGAGCCAACAGAATGGCCCGTCTTTCTTTGAGCAGTCTTCGAATCGTTTCCTTCACAATTTTCCCTTCAAGCTTTTACTGAGATCGGCCACAAACTGCGTTTTTTAACTCCCTCTGCCTGCCTATTTATCCATTTTAACGACTTCAACACCCTGAGGAATCGTGAACTTGAACTGAGCGTCATCCAGATTCTGTTCCATTTGAATATTACTCAGCTCAATGCGGGTTTCATCGTCATATGAATTATAGGTAACCACCTCGACGATATCAAACATATCGCTCGACACGACCAGCAGCACCGAAGACAGATCATAGGTTTTATCGACAGGCACCATTTTTAGGACATATTCCTGGCTGGCATTCATCTTTTCCAGTGTTACATGAAATGATTTGCGTACCGACTGGATATTGGAAAGAAAGCTGGCGCCCTTACCGTCTCCAAAAAAAGTAGGCGCACTGCCGACAGTCACCTGATTATCGGCAGGCCGATAAATCCAGAGCTGCTTGCCGTCCGTGACAATCACCTGTTTATCGGGTTTTTCATAGACCCAGCGCATCATGCCCGGCCGTTTGACCGTCATCGATCCGGAAGCGGTTTCCGTGATGTCCAGGGCCTTCAACGTAGATGTCTGAAAAAAACGGGCCGTAAACCCAGGTGCCGCATACCGGCTTTCGAGACGCTTTAAAATATCATCGATGGACAGGGCCGCCGGCTTTCCTGCAGGCGGTGGAGACTGCGCCCCGACATCCTTAAAAAAAACAGGCTGGCTGAAAACCAGAATACTCAGCACTGCCAGAGAAAACATCCCTTTAAATTTCATACGAACTCATTCCTGTTGAAGTAAAAGCAAATGGCATTATAGGCCGCCATTGATCCATGTTACGCAATTTCCAGCAGACTTCCTGCAAGGATATATCCGTTGTCAGCTTGTTATTTTATATAGAGCAAGCAGAGAACACAAGGAATTATTGAATCTCTTTTTCAGTCCGGCAATCAAGCATACGGAAAAACAATGTTACAGGCGTTCGTGAGAAATGGGTACTGGCGCCGGCAATTGACAGGGAAACCGCCTGAAGCTGCATCATGATTTCAATACGGCGGGTAATGCCTGTAGTAATACGGTGGGCCATAGATGGGGGGCGGGGGCGGATAATAGACCCTTCGGACTTCACGGATCACCGTTCCTGATATGTGGTTTCCTTTTGAAATCATACACTGCTGATACGCAATATCATAACGTCGCTGAACTTCATATCCGGCCGCATGAGCCGGTCCGGTTGCCCCGGCCGCACCGAGGGCCATTCCACCGGCAGCCCCGATAGCAGCACCGGCGCCGACATTTCCGGAAGCCGATCCGATCACCGCGCCGAGCCCTGCGCCCAGCACGGTTCCGATGGCTGCACCGCTGGCAATGTTCTGATTCACCGTATCATTGGCGCCCCACCCGACCTGACTCTCGGCCCACTGTCTGCACTCGGAATCCTCCAAACGGAATTCATCAAAGGACTTCCCTGAAGGCGGAATCGCCATGACACTCGGGCCGGGGGGGATCGTGGCGCACCCGCTGGCCGCAATCACTGCCAGAATCAAAAATATCCGTCGTATCCGATTCATTGCAATTTTCCTTCACTATACTTTCAATTGTCATAATCTTAACTTTTGAACCCCCACCCCAACCCTCCCTCGCTGGGGGAGGGGTAGTGGTTGAAAAACATTTTGATGCTAACAGATATCTATGGCGATATTCAAGGCACGGATATCACCCATCCGGTTCTGACATAGGGGCTGTAGTAAACGGGCGCTGGATAATAAACCGGAGGCGGTGGGGCATATACCACAGGCGGTGGTATGACCACTGGTCTGGGGGCATACCAGCCATACGAGCAAACCGGGGGCGCCACCACAACCGGAGCGCCGCGATATATTCTACCCCGGTACGGGGGATATCCGTATCTATGGGCCAGTGCAGTATCGGCCATCCAGCCGATAGTCATCAAAACAGTCAGAAAAACCAATCCGATTTTTTTCATCATTGCACCTCTTGATCCTTCATGGGTGATAGTCACATCGGAAACAACACGACATCGAGTTAAAAGCAAAAAATACACCAGGCGATATTTATCAGCACCGGATGCAGATTTGCGTCAGAATATTGCCGGATCTCGGACGGCAGAATGGATATCAAATATCCGGAAAATCGGGTATTAGATATCCAGATATACATGAAATATGCGGAATACAGGTGGCTTTAACTTCAAAAAAACGTGTCGATTCAATTCCGGTTCATTCACGGATGCGATTTTTCAATTCTCGAATCATAGCGGAACAGAATTGGCCGGCATCCGCTACGATGGCGACATCCGCCATTTTCATCATGGCGGCGTTTGGGTTTTTGTTGATGGCGATGATCAGATCGGCATCATGAATGGCGGCGGTATGCTGGATGGCCCCACTGACACCCAAAGAAAAGAGTATCCGGGGATGGATGTTTTTTCCTGCCTGGCCAACCAGACAATCATGATCCGCCCAGTGTGAATGAACCACCGGACGCGTAGCGCCCACTTCCGCACCCATTAGACGGGCCATTTCAAACAGTTTTTTGAATTTGGTCCGACTGCCCATACCCCGACCGCCACAGATCACGATTCCGGCATCTTCAATCCGCTGTTCCCGAGGAGGCTTTCGTTCGGAGTGGACGAGCCGTACCCTGGGTATTGGAAGATCGCTTGGAACGGGTATAGATACAATACGTCCGGCTGCCGCATCGTTATGTGGTAATTCCTTGAAAGTTCCCGGTCTGACAGTAGCCATCTGGGGGCGTTTTTCAGGGGTGATGATCGTTGCAATAAGATTGCCGCCAAATGAAGGAGCGGTTTGGACCAAAAGCCCGTCCGCATTGATTTCCAGCCCGATGCAGTCGGCAGTCAATCCGGTTTTCAACCTTTTTGCGACCCGCGGCGCAAATTCACGACCAAAATCCGTAGCCCCGATCAGAAAAATATCCGGCCGGTATTGACGGATCAGGTGTTCCGCCAGAAACAAATATGTTTCCACGCAATAATCTTTCAGCACCGGATCATCGGCGACATACACGGTCTGGGCGCCGTGGGCGATGTATTCACAGACATATTCGCTTACCTGACTGCCGAATACGACGGCGCAGACTTCGGCTCCGATTGCCGGAGCCAGTTCTCTGGCACGAGCCAGAAGCTGCAGCGTCACCCGGTTCTGAAAATAATTTCGGTAATCGCCGAAAACGCAAATGCGTTGACCCGGTTTATTCATCTTCTCTGTCATCATCGTTCCGGTCGTGATCGTGAGTTTTGAGGTCTTTTGCCATAACACCGCTCAATTTATCGCCGAACTGGTCGAACAACGTTTCCACACTTTTTTTCGGAGTTCCTTTCAAAACGATATTTTTTTTCCTGGCTATTGAAGAGTAGACATCCAGGATTCGGGTAGGAGAGGCCTGCATCCCAACATCAGCGGATTCCAGACCGATGTCATCCATACTCCGCCGGACGATATCCCCGGCTTCAAAGGCGAGCTGAAGTCCGCACAGGGAGACATAACGGGGAGGATAGCCAGCAGTGCTGACCGTAATCAGTCCAGGCATATCCATTTCCAATGTTTCAAGAAAATCGTCAGATTCGCGTTGCATGCGAACCCTGCGCCCGGCGATCTCAACCTGTTTCACATAAGCGACTGCGGGGATATCGAGTTCTTCAGCCAGTTGCGGGCCAACCTGGGCGGTTTCGCTGTCGCTGGTCTGACATCCGCAAAGAATCAGGTCAAAATCCGGGCATTCCTTTGCAATGGCGTGGGCCAGGGTATATGAGGTGATGAGGGTATCTGCTCCGGCCATCCGTGGATCGGTCAGCAATATGCTCCGGTCTGCACCCATTGCCAGCGATTCGCGAAGGATTTCCTCTGCCATGGGCGGCCCCATGGAAAGCGTCGTGATGTGGGCGCCGTGACTGTTCTTTATCTCCAGAGCCGCTTCAAGCGCATGCTTGCAGGCGGGATTCATCATGCCTTCAGCCATGTTGCGTTTCAAGGTTCCTGTTTTGGAATCCCAGGGAAGCTCCGATACCATGGGAACTTGTTTGACACATACAACCAGTTTGAGCATGGGGCTATCCATCATGTGGGCCGGGAAAGAAGAGCGCGGGCAATGACCATTCGCTGAACCTCGCTGGTTCCCTCATAGATTTCCGTGACCTTGGCATCCCGAAAATACCGCTCCACATCATATTCTTTACTGTAGCCGTATCCGCCGTGAATCTGAACGGCCAAATTGGTGACCCGCGTAGCCAAGGTGCTGCAATACAGTTTTGCCTTGGCCGCCTCGGGCCCGAAAGGACCGCCGGAATCCTTGAAGGCGCAGGCGCGATAAAGAAGCAATCTGCCGGCATCGATTTCCGTGGACATATCTGCCAGATAATTCTGGATGGTCTGAAAGGTCGAGATGGGCCGGCCGAATTGCTGGCGCTCTCTGGAGTATTTCAGCGCAGCATCGAATGCAGCCTGGGCGATCCCCAGCGCCTGGGCGGCGATGCCGATTCTGCCGGTATCCAGAGCAGCAAGACCAATTCTCAGGCCTTCTCCCGGACGGCCCAGAAGATGGGTTTCCGGCACCCGGCAGTCTTCAAAAAAGAGTGAAGATACCGGATTGGCCCGCATGCCGCACAGATCTTCGATTTCTCCCACGGAAAAACCAGGCGTCTCTTTTTCGACCATGAACACACTGGCGCCGGACTTTGCGTTATCCGGATCAGTTACCGCAAAAATAAGCGCCAAGCCGCACACCCCGCCATTGGTGACAAAAATTTTTGTGCCATTGATCACATAAGCATCCCCGTCTTTGACCCCATGCGTCTCGACACCACCCGCATCGGAGCCTGCGTTCGCCTCAGACAGACAGAAGGCGCCGATGCGTTCACCCCCGGCAAGGGACGGCAGAAACCGCTTTTTTTGTTCGGCTGTTCCAAACAAAACAATGGGATATGCCCCGACACTGTTATGCACGGTAACACACAGTCCGATGGCTGCACTCACTCGGGAAATTTCTTCGATCGTGATCGCATAGCTGATGCTGTCGATATCCGCACCGCCGTAATCTCTGGGGATCTGAAGGCCGAAGAAATTGAGCGGACGCATCTTGGCGATCACTTCCCAAGGAAAGCGGCTTTCGCGATCGAGATCACTGACAATGGGCCCCAGCTCGGTTTCGGCAAACTCCCGGACCGCCTTGCGCACCGCCTTATGTTTCATGCATGGGTTAAAATCCATAATTTGTCGAAAACTGGAGTTTATCTGCCTGCAAGATCGGCATATTCATTCAAAACTTCTTTAACGGAACAATTTTTCGGTATGATTACCCTGTGAAACATTAAAAATCAAGAACAACCTTACCGGTTCAAAGGCGTCACGGGGATATGGGATATCCGCATTCAAAACATCTTGATTGGAATGAACAATTCAGATAAATTGACACCGGTTTCCGTATTTGCTCAGAACTTCAATAAATTGATTCTCCAAACCTACTGAAAAAGGACTTCCATGACTCGTTCCGGTAACGCCGCAGTGCTGAGCCTCTTGATTCCCGGTTTAGGGCAGTTCTACAATGGCCATTTCTGGAGGGGAATCTTCTGGTTGATCATTACTCCTGGTCTGTGGATCGGTTCGGGAGGTTTTCTGGGATGGATCTGCCATGTCATCGCCGCTATCACAGCCTATCAGAAAGCAACGCAATTGCGTATACCTTCATGATCCTGTTACACTTTGGGCGGTCAGTATCTGAGAGTTTAGAACCGAATCGCCATTCGCGCTTTCAATCTGCTGAAGAATCATTTATAGTCACGATACCATATGCATCAGAACTATTAGATTTTTAATATAACCACTTGATATATTATTAGAAATAAGGATAACTTTATGAAAAGATTGATTGCCTGCGCTATTGGCGTCTTGGTTTTGATTACCGTTGGATGTTCCACCACCCAAACAGTTCCGGTCACGCAGCCGGTAGAACGATCCACAAACGAAACGGCTTTGGCATGGTTTGAGCGTGGAAGTGCTTATTTACAAGCCGGGGATTACGAAGATGCCGTCAAGGATTTTACGAATGCCATCGACAATGATCCCAATTTTGCCGACGCCTACTACAGCCGCGGACGTGCTTTGGGACGAATCGGAAAGCATGAACAAGCCATCGCCGATTTTACCAAGACCATCGCGCTCAATCCTGGAAATGCAAATGTTTTTGCCGATCGCGGGGTTGCATACGGCTCTTTGGGTCAGCACGAATCGGCCATCAAGGACTTTACCCAGGCGATCACCCTGAATCCGAATTTTGCGGGAGCATATTACAACCGCGCCATTGGATATTTTATTGAAAAAAAATGTGCTGAAGCCCGAAAAGATTTGCGTCAGGCTCAGGCGCTGGGGCATCCGAAAATCCAGCAGAAATTTCTCGATGATCTGAACAAGGACTGTCCTGAAAACTGAAATACCCGGCAGCCATAAATCTCTATCAGGCTTTACACATATCCTGAAAGATTTTCATCAGATCCGGCGAAATCCGGTTTCCTTCTGTCGCCTGCATTGCCGTGTAGTGAACCAGACAGCGGTAGAATGGAAGAAGTTCCGGCGTGGTTTCACCAATGGCCCGGAAATGCGTTTCAACCGTTTGCACATCACCGCGCACCACGGGCCCTGTCAGGGCCTGAGCAACGCCCACCCGGTCGATATTGGCGAGCGTTCCCTCAACGAGGGGTTTCAGGACGGAAAATGCCTCTTCCGGGGAAACGCCGGCCTGTTGAATGAGCCGAAACGCTGCCCCCATAAGTGTGACCAGAAAATTTGAGGCCACAACAGCGGCTGCGTGATACAGTGGTTTGCAGGCCGTGATGATCTGCAGCGGATGCGATTCCATATCCCGTGCCATCTGATTGGCTGCCGATACCGCGTTGAAATCGCCCTCGATGGCAATCCGGATTCCTTTAAACGGGTTTTGAGAAATGTCAACAGAGGCAAAGCTCTGGAGGGGGTGCATGGAACCGATCGAGGCTCCGGACTTGCGTGCCGAAGCGAGGATGGTCGAAGCATGGGCGCCGGAGCAGTGAAGCACGACCGCATCCGGGGAAAAGCCATTTTGCTGCGCTATCGACTCGCATACAGATTCAATGACCCCATCCGGTGTGGAAAGAAACACCACATCGGCTTTTCGCGTAATTTTCCACGGACGATCGGTTGCATTCGAAATACCGCAAAGCCCGGCCAGTCTGTGAGCGGATGTGATGTGAAGGCTTGAAACACCTGCAATGGGATAGCCCTTGCCGATAAGTGTCGTTGCCAGGGCCGTACCCACTCGGCCGCAGCCGACAATACCGATCGAAGGCTTCATTTTACCTCCTTGTTCCAATTTTCATTCAAAACGACATGACTGAGCATGAACATCCATAAGGGCGGGTTTGAAACCGCCCCTATCAAGATGTTTTTTGAACGCAACTTGGAATTAATAGCAATGATCCTTGTCGGGAAAACAGCCGGCCTGCACCTCTTTGACATAATCCTCGACCCCGACCCTGGCCAGATCCAGGAGTCTGGCGTATTGTTTAACAAATTTGGGGATATGTCGGTCGGTAAGCCCGAGCAGATCATGAATCACCAGAATCTGGCCGTCGCAGGACGGCCCGGCCCCGATACCGATCGTGGGAATCTTGAGCTTCTGGGTAATGGTTTCCGCAATAGAGGCGGGAATACCTTCCAATACCACGGAAAACGCACCGGCTGCCTCGACCTCAATCGCATCGGCCAGAAGCCGGTCTTCATCCCGCTGCACCCGGTAACCCCCCATCTGATGAACCGACTGTGGCGTCAGGCCGATATGGGCCTGAACGGAAATACCTGCCAGGGAGATGGCTTTGATTACGCCGCTGACCGAAGCCCCGCCTTCGAGCTTGACGGCCGAGGCGCCGCCTTCTTTGATAAACCGCCCGGCATTGGCCACAGCGGTCTCGATACCGGTCTGATATGACATGAACGGCATATCGCCCACCACCAGCGCATGCGCCGCAGCACGGGCAACGATTTTTGTGTGATAAATCATTTCATCCATGGTTACCGGCAGGGTGCTGGCGTGGCCTTGAACCACCATGCCAAGGGAGTCTCCCACCAGAATCATATGCACTCCCGATGCATCCACCAGTCTTGCCATGGGATAATCATAAGCGGTCAGGGCGACAATCTTCTCGCCTTTTTCCTTCATTTTATAAAGTGCCGGGATGGTAACCGGGGAAGCCATTTTTGGGTTTCTCCTTTAAATGTATCCTGTCATCTACCACAAAACTACACATAAAGCCCCCCAACCCTCCCCTGCTGGGGGAAGAGAAAAGGCAAAGAACAGTGTTTCATGTATTTTGTGGCTCAATTATTTTTACGGTAAAAAATCTACCGCGATTGTTTATAGTCCAGGGCCGCACGGACGAAGTCCCGGAACAGGGGATGGGGATCCATGGGCCTGGATTTGAATTCCGGATGAAACTGGCACCCCAGAAACCAGGGATGATTGTTCAATTCGACAATCTCAACCAGCTCGCCGTTGGGGGACAACCCGCTGATGACCATACCTTTTTCCTGAAGGCGTTCTTTATAGGCGTTGTTGAATTCATACCGGTGACGGTGCCGCTCGGAAATCTCCTTGACGCCATAGGCTTTCTCCGCCAAGGTTCCAGGCGAAATACCGCATCGGTAAGCGCCGAGCCGCATGGTGGCCCCTTTCTGCGATCCGGCATCCCGTTTTTGAATTGTCTGCGTCTGTTCGTCATACCATTCCAGCATCAGGTAGATAACTGGATGATCGGTAAATTCATTGAATTCAGAACTATGGGCATCGGCAATTCCGGCAACACTGCGGGCAAACTCGATGACCGCAATCTGCATGCCCAGGCAGATACCGAAATATGGAATCCGGTTTTCCCTGGCGTATTTCGCAGCACATATCTTGCCTTCGATCCCGCGCGGTCCGAACCCACCCGGTACCAGAATGCCGTCTGCCGAAGACAGCACGGCCTCGCAGGATGTGGCATCCAGGGTTTCGGAATCGATGAACATGAGATTGACCCGGCTGTCGTTGGGAATACCACCGTGGTGGAGCGCTTCGTTCAGGCTTTTGTAAGATTCGGTCAAATCCACGTATTTCCCGACAATGGCGATCGTCACATCATGTTTGGGGGCCTTGAATTTACGAATCAATTCCTCCCAGTTTTCCAGCCGCGGGGCCCGGGTCCAGATATGCAGCAGTTCCACAATCTTGTCATCGAGCCCTTCATTGTGGAAATTCAGCGGTACTTCATATATACAGTCCACATCTTTCGCCGTGATGACCGCATCTTCTCCGACATTGCAGAACAAGGCGATTTTCGACTTGATCTCTCTGGATAAATTTCGATCGGCCCGGCAGAGCAGAATATCTGCATGAATGCCGATGCTGCGGAGTTCCTTGACGCTGTGCTGGGTGGGTTTGGTTTTTACTTCCCCGGCAGTTGCGATATAGGGGACCAGGGTCAGGTGAATGTAGAGAACATTTTCCTTTCCAACATCGGCCTTGAACTGGCGGATTGCCTCAAGAAAAGGAAGACTTTCAATGTCTCCGATCGTGCCGCCGATTTCAACGATGACGATATCGACATCTTCAGTTCCCACCCGAATGCTGGACTTGATCTCATCGGTAATGTGGGGAATCACCTGAACCGTTCCGCCCAGATAATCCCCCTTGCGCTCCTTGGTAATGACCGAATGGTAAATCTTTCCGGTGGTGAAATTGTTGTTTCTTCCCAGTTTGGCATGCGTGAAGCGTTCATAATGCCCCAGGTCGAGATCGGTTTCCGCGCCATCATCCGTGACGAAGACCTCACCGTGCTGAAAAGGATTCATGGTACCCGGATCGACATTGATGTAAGGATCCAGTTTTTTGATGGTCACCCGAAGCCCCCTGCTTTCCAGCAACGCACCAATGGCAGCCGAGGCCAGACCTTTTCCCAGGGATGACAGGACCCCTCCTGTTACAAATATATATTTTGCGTTTGAACCCATAATGTCCTCAGGCTGAAATCAAAAAATATCATCGGAGAATCTGGCGCTTTCGCCCAGTTCTTCTTCGATGCGCATGAGCTGATTGTATTTGGCAATCCGATCGCTGCGGGACATGGAGCCGGTTTTGATTTGACCGCCGGTGATGCCGACTGCCAGATCGGCAATAAAGGTGTCTTCGGTCTCTCCGGACCGGTGAGAGATGACCGTGGAATACCCGGCCTGTTTGGCGATTTCGATGGCATCCAGGGTTTCGGTAACCGTGCCGATCTGATTCAGTTTGATCAGAATCGCATTGGCAACTCCCATTTCAATGCCTTTCAACAAGATTTCCGGATTGGTCACGAATATATCGTCTCCGACAAGCTGAACCTTGCTTTCCATCCTGTCGGTCATCACTTTCCATCCGTCCCAGTCCTGTTCGGCCAGTCCGTCTTCAATCGAGAATATAGGATAGCGCTCCACCAGATCTTCATAATAATCGATCATGGCCTCGGAAGAGAGTTTGCGGTTTTCCGATTTCAGGTCGTATTCCTTTTTATTCGTGTAGATTTCGCTGGCCGCAACATCCAGAGCAATGCCGACTTCGTTTCCAGGCTCATATCCTGCAGCCTCGATGGCGTTCATGATGCATTTGATAGCTTCTTCATTCGACGCAAGATCCGGCGCAAATCCGCCTTCATCGCCGACGCCGGTATTCAGATTGGCGTCTTTCAGAATTTTTTTCAGGCAGTGAAAGATTTCAGCACCCATCTGTACGGCCTGGGTAATGGATAGGGCGCCGGACGGGATAATCATGAATTCCTGAATATCCAAGTTGTTTGCCGCATGGGCCCCGCCGTTGATGATGTTCATCATCGGAACCGGCAAGTATCTGGCGTTGATCCCGCCCAGATACCGGTAAAGGGGAAGACCATAAGCCTGGGCTGCAGCACGCGCCGCAGCCATGGACACTCCCAGAATGGCATTGGCGCCCATTTTTGCCTTGTTGGGAGTGCCGTCCAGTTCGATCATGAGTTTATCGATCAGCATCTGATTGGCGGCATCTTTGCCGATCAGCAGCGGAGCGATCTCGTTCATGACATTGTTGACCGCCGTAACCACCCCTTTGCCGCCATAGCGTTTGGCGCGTTTATTTCGAAGTTCGAGAGCCTCCCGGGACCCCGTGGATGCGCCCGATGGTACCGCAGCCCGCCCCATGGCGCCACAAGCCAGGGTCATATCCACTTCTACGGTTGGATTGCCTCTGGAATCCAGGATTTCTCTGGCCTTGATATTGACGATTTCTGTCATGGTGCCTCCCCTTTTTATGGTTTAATGGATAGCGATATGATATGATGAATTCAAAAATGTGATCGCTTTTGTTACTCTTGTTCCGGATGGATGTCAAGAAGCCGTGGCGGAACACGACCGGCTAATTTCGAACAATAAGACGTGATTTCAAATAATTGGGAACTTCTATGAAAGACTTGGATCTTTATCGAAAAGCGCATTTGCTGGTTGCGGCGATTCGCATTCTGGAATACCGGCACCACAGCCCACCCGCCCTGGAAGCTGTCTGCCGTTTTTTGGAGATTTCCACCGAAGAAGGCGGATTCTTTTCCCGAAAATTTGAAGAGGCCGGCATCCTCGAAGCTGTCGAAAGCCCCCAGGGAATTCGATTGGCCATACGCGATCATACAAAAATCGAAGAAATCCCCAGAGGCGTGTCAGAGACTCTTCTAGATAAAGAGCTGAAGAATTTTCAGATCGCCCGGAAAGGATTGACCCAAAAAATCGAAAGTTTTCAGGCGTCTCAGGCTGAGAAGAAAAAACAGATGTTTGCGGAACTGGAAAAAAAGCTTAAAACCGGCATGGAAAAAAAATAGGCGACCAGAACATTATATAATCAGTTTTTACCCCAAGGCTGAAAATGATCACTCAGAACCATACGGCTGCAATTACATGATGTTATCTCAAAAAATCATTCGTCGTCAAATCCTTCAGATAATTTCGGACCATGAAACCAAAATCACTTCCCGAGACCTTGAAACAGAAATTGTTCAGGAGATGGCCGTCGGGAGACGGGATTTTCAATCTGCACTGAAGGCGTTGATTGCAGAAGGGGAACTGGCCTATACCTATATTTACGGGTGTACATTTGTCGAAAAATCATTCAACAGACCCGTCCGGGTCGGTTCCCGGGTGATCCTGACGCCGCCGGAACACCATCCGGTGCTGAACGGGTCCGACATTGCCGTGATGCTGCGGCCCGGAGCATCGTTTGGCTGCGGCCAGCATCCCACCACCCGACTGGCCATTCAGGGAATTGAATTTGCGATGGAAATGCTTCATATCGACGATAGCAAGCTGTCAACGGTCCTGGATATCGGCACAGGCTCCGGCGTTTTGGCCATCAGCGCTTTAAAGCTGGGAATACATCAGGCAGTGGGAACGGACACAGACCCATGCGCCATTGCCGAAGCCGGGGAAAATGCGCGAATCAACGGCTTTTTGGATCGGTTTACAATCCTGGATACACCTGCCGAGGAAATCAGCGGACAATTTGATCTGATCGCCGCCAATCTTCGGTATCCGACACTGGTAAAGCTGTGTTCATATATTGCATCGCATCTTCCTGAAAATGGCGCGGCCATACTATCCGGCATCCGGGAAGATGAGGCTGAAAAGCTTAAAAACCGCTATGCCGAGCGGAATCTGGTGTGCCGATGGGAAAGAAGTGAAAACAGGTGGACAGGACTTGTTCTGATCAAACAGGCATCTGCCCAGAATCCGTAAAGCACCTTATTTACCGTCTTCGATTTTTTTCGTCTCTTTTTCGGCTTCCAGCTTCTCATCCGGTTCTTCCATAGATTTTTTGAAATTCTTTATGGATTTTCCGAGTGAATTCCCAAGCTCTGGAAGCTTTCCCGGCCCAAAAATTATCAGAACGATTACCAGAATAACGATAAGATGCATCGGAGAAAAAAGGCCTGAAAACATGATTAATCCCCTCTCTTTTCAAACAGATGAGTTCAGCCGGAACTTTTCTTGCTTCACTGCAGAACGGCCTCGTTCAAGTAAAGGTATTATGCAGTTTTTGGCAGCCGGACCCCCATGACCGGCACATGGCTTCTGCGGACCACCCGCATGGCTGTGCTGCCCATCATGGCGCCGGCCACTATACCATGACCATGCGTACCCATGATGTTGACATCATAATCTGATGCAATGGATTCCGCAATAATTTCTTCCACGGGGTGGCCGTTTCTAACTTTGAGCGCATCGCAAAGCGATATCGTTGTACTCCCCTTACGATAATCGCTGCTCTGTTTAAAATTATTTCTGACCATATTAATGAGCGGATCAGCGCTCAAGTCTTTACGAAGTTTTGCTGGCGAAGACCGAATATTCACAATTTTTATATCTTTTTCAAGAATTTATCACATCTGGAAAGACATTGACATTCCTATGGAAAGGGAACAGGCTTTTTGTGTATTTTTTTCAATAAAGTTGATTAGAAGAAGCCTTTCCGGGAACAGGACCATGGCCAACAAGAATAAGTGACAAAAACCCTCAGTTTGTTTTTACACTGGCAGGAGTCACCGAGATGATAGAGCCGTCCAAATGCAGGGCCGAAAATGAAAATCCATCTCAGGAGAACAATTCCCTGTTTTCTCGCCAGAGTCGGCACGCTGCATGGATCATGCTGGTGGTCTGCCTGGTTATTGTCGCGACTGCGACCCTGTACATGAAATCAAGCGTGGAAAGGACTGCGGAATCGGAATTCATCTTCCGCAGTGACGAAACTCGCGATGCGATAGCAAAACGGATCGATGACCATGCTCGCATCCTGCTGAGCGGTGCAGCTTTATTCAATGCATCCGATATGGTTACGCGCGAAGAATGGCGTATTTTTACCCAAACCCTGAAGGTCGAAAAACAATTACCCGGCATTCAGTGCTTTGGTTTTTCGCTTCTGATCCCGCGTGCGGAACTGACCCGGCATATTCAGAAAATCCGCAGTGAAGGATTCCCTGAGTACAACATCAGGCCGCCTGATGACAGGGAAATATACTCATCCATCATCTATCTGGAACCATTTTCCAATCGTAACCTGCGGGCCTTCGGCTATGACATGTTCTCGGAACCTGTGCGACGGGAAGCCATGGAGCGCGCGCGAGATACGAATTCCGTCGCGATTTCCGGCAAAGTTGTTCTGGTTCAGGAAACCAACGATGAAATTCAGGCCGGCACCGTGATATTTGTTCCGGTTTACCGCAAAGGGATGCCTACAGATTCAGTCGAACAACGTCGTGCCGCAATCTATGGCTGGGTTGGCAGTCCCTACCGCATGAACGACCTGATTCAGGGAATTCTTGGCGGCCGCAATCTGGAGCAGGAACATCAACTTCACCTTCAGGTCTTTGATGGCGTGCAATGTGCTTCCCAAAGCCTGCTCTACGAAAGTCTTCCTGTGAGAGATAAAAAACTTCGGCATGAAGAACGTTTCATCAGGGAGATTCCGGTTGATTTCAACGGTCATCGCTGGACCCTGCGCTTTACACAGAGCTATGGGGGATTTTTTACGGCGGAATTCACCAAGGCATGGCTTGTCATGGTCACCGGCACGCTCATTGCGTTACTGCTATCCACCTTGATACGAGTTATGCTGAACACCGGTGTCGAAGCTCGGAAGTTGGCGGAAACGCTGACCGTTGACCTGCGGGAGAGCGAGGAAAAATTCAGAGTTCATGTCGAAAACTCATTTGATGTCATTTTCACGATTAATAGCGAGGGAATATTCATTTTCGTATCCCCCGCTTTCGAAAGGCAATTTGGCTATCCTGTCAGCGATGTAACCGGGAGATCTTTTTCCCAAGTTGTCCATCCGGATGACATCGCGCCCTGCGCCGAACATCTTAAACGGGTCCTGAGTACCGGCAAGAGCGAAACGAGCCCTGCCTTTCGCGTCAAACATGCCAACGGCGAATGGTACTGGTTTCTTGCCAATGGCGCTATTTATGTTGGTGCGAAAGGCGAACCCCTGTATATTGGTGTCGGCCGCGATATCACCATGCGTAAGCTGGATGAATCATATAGAGAACTGACCCGGAATGCGCTCCAGATACTCAATGAACCGGGAGATATGGGAAATTCAATTCAGCGTATCCTTGCTGAAATTAAGACACAGACCGGTTTTGACGCTGTGGGCATTCGCCTGCAGGATGGGGATGACTTCCCGTATTTTTTCCAGAATGGTTTTTCCAAAGATTTTCTGCTGAAGGAAAACACATTGATCGAGCGTAAGACGGATGGCGGGGTATGCCGGGACAAAGACGGCAATGTCTGCCTGGAGTGTACCTGCGGGCTGGTAATTTCCGGCAAAACCGACCCGGCCAATTCGCTTTTTACACAGGGAGGAAGTTGCTGGACAAATGATTCGTTCCCGATTCTTTCCATCCTGCCGGGCGAAGACCCCCGACATAATCCACGCAATCGATGTATCCATGAGGGCTATGCATCCATAGCTCTGGTGCCTGTTCGAAGCAAAGATAAGATTGTCGGCTTGATTCAGCTTAACAATCGGGTCAAAGGACGTTTCACTCTCGAAATAGTTGAGCAGGTGGAAGGAATCGCTTCGCATATCGGGTCGGCATTGATGCGCAAGAAGGCCGAGGAGGCGGTAATAGCCAGCGAAGCCAGATTCCGCACTATCATTGACGTTTCTCCGGTTTCGATGGCGTTAAATGATGATGAGCAGCGCATTACATTCTTAAATCAAACGTTTATTAAAACGTTTGGCTATACCCTGGAGGATATCCCCACTCTCGCGCACTGGTGGCCTAAAGCTTATCCCGACCCTGAATATCGACAACGGGTTGCTGATGATTGGCAAGCCGTACTCTATCAAGCAAAACTCACCGGGGAAGCATTCTCGTCAATGGATATATCCGTGAGATGCAAAAACGGAACGACCAAAACCATTATTGTCAGTACCGCTTCGTTTTCCAACTCCCTTGGGGGGACTCACCTGGTGATGTTGTATGACATCACCGCCCGCAAACAAGCGGAAGAAACACTGCGGGACAGTGAGGATCGCTACCGGACACTGTTTGCCATGGCTGGTGACGGGATATTGCTTCTATCCGGCAATGGCGCGTTGATTGATGTGAATGAATCTTTTGCCCGGATGCACGGTTACAGCACACAGGAAATGCGAAACATGAACCTGAAAGATTTGGTGCCCCCTGAAACCTCTCACCTGATATCCCCAAGAATGCACCGCCTCCTTGCCGGAGAGGCAATGACCCTTGAAGTGATGCACTATCACAAGGACGGTCACGTTTTCCCGCTGGAAGTGTCGGCCGCTCTGGTAACTTATGGCAATGAATCCTACATTCAATGCTTTCATCGTGACATCACCGAACGTAAGCGGACCGAGACGGTTCTGCAGAATCATCAGGTCAAGCTCGAGATGCAGAACGAGGAGTTGCGCCGGGTCCAGGCAGAACGGGACGCTGCGGGAGCGCGCTATTTTGACTTTTACGATCAGGCGCCTGCGGGCTATCTTACCCTAAGCCAAGAGGGGCTGATCCTGACGGCCAATCTCACCATGGCAACCTTCCTGGACATAGCGCGAAGCGATCTGGTCAATCAGCCTTTGGGACAGTACATATTCAGGGAGGACCAGGACATCTACTATCTGCAATGCAAACAGCTCTTTGAAAAAGCCGCGCCGCAGAGGTGGGAGATGAGAATGTTGGGAAAAAACGGAACGACATTCTGGGTGCAGATAGATGCAATCGCTGCGCGGAACGCCGATGGCGTGCCCTCATGCCGTATGGTGATCAGCGACATCACCGTTCGCAGGGA